>NZ_VOZC01000027.1:0-28687 GCF_013419975.1 Acinetobacter sp. YH12041
ATTACGCAAAATAATTCGGTACTATTAAACATCGGGACTAGAGTTTTAAGTTTTGTGTGGTAACTCAACTGATGGCTCTAGTCCTCTTATTTTTCAAGTCAATTTTTTATCCGCGATTCGGGTTATTATAAAAATATAAAAAGTAATTTTGATTTAATAGCTAATCATAAAACTTTACCAATAGGGAAAAAAGTTTTAAGGCTGACTTCAAGGCAAATGAAAGTCTCCGGCAGTCACTATCCTCAATCGGGTATAGTTCAACAGACAATAGAGGAAATCAAAAAATCCTTAAAAAATTTAGCAGATCCTATTGAAAAAGGGGTAAATGAAAAAATAGATACTAGTCAACCATCTATAATTTTACCTAAGCCAGTAAATAGCCAAAAAAGAACTGATTTAGGTAATAGTACCCATATAATTGCAAGCCAATTTACAGAAGAGAACTTCATACTCAATACAGTAAATAATAAATAGATCTCTTTCATAAATCAAAAAACGATCTTCTTTTTGGTTAATATTTGCACTCCGGATTTCTTGGCATTCATGCATAATCTGCGGATGAAATACATCGATTCAAACAAGCTTTCTGATCCTCAGTTCAAGCGATACACGGGCATCTCATGGTCAACCTTTGATTTAATGGTTGAGCAATTGAAGAAACATGTCCCTGCCAAAGGCAGACCGCCCAAGTTAAGCCTAGAGGATCAGGTTCTGCTCTGTCTAAGCTATTGGCGGGAATACCGAACCTTATTTCACGTTGCGACGAGCTACGGGGTTTCAGAGCCCACAGCCTCAAGAATTGTCCGTCATGTTGAAGACTGCCTGATTCGGTCCAATCTCTTTAATTTACCCAAAGATTTACCCGAGGGCGAAGGCATCGATTGGAATGTTGTGATCGTGGATGCCACAGAAATTCCAATCCAAAGGCCTAAAAAAACAGAAGAAAAGCTATAGCGGCAAGAAAAAGACCCACACTTTCAAAGTACAGGCCATCATTCATTATCAAACTCAAAAAATCCTGAGTTTATGTACGAGTCGTGGTGCCGTACATGATTTTGAACTCTTCAAACGTAACTTGAATCAGATTCCTGCAGGTGCATTTATCCTTGCGGATAAGGGTTATCAGGGAATTTATACAGTGTATCCAAATAGCTTGTTGCCATTAAAAGCAAAGAAGCGCTGTAAACTGGATTCCGAACTAAAAATCTATAATCAGGAAATCAATAAAAGAAGAATTGGAATTGAGCATGTATTTGGCAGTTTGAAAACCTTCAAAATTCTTGCTGAGCGATATCGCAATCGAGGCAAAAGACTAGCATTAAGATTCAATCTAATTGCTGGAATTTATAACTTGGAGCTGAGTGAAAAATGACTTATGAAAGAAATCTAATATAGAAAATTTGTTATAGACGCTTCGAAACGTCATGGATTTACTCCACATAGTCTAGCAGTTTTAATTCATGCTGAAGCTGCAAAAAAAAGTAATGGAGAATGGGATTCCAAAAGTTTTAATACCACTACAAATGCCGCAGGATTAACACAATTTCTTAAAGGTACTTGGCTTGAACTTTGTAAAAACCAAGAATCTTTAATAGGGCAATATGCTTCAAAAAATAAATATCTTACTGAGGAGCAACTTTTAAATCTTAGATTCAACTCTGAGTTTTCGATTGATGCAGCAGCTGCTTATGCAATTATAAATTTTAAATGGTCAAAACTACCTTATCAAAAATTAACAGAGCCGAGCTCAATAGCTAAATTTGCTTATCTATTACATCATGAAGGAGCTGGAGGTGCGAGGTCATTCATAAACAATAGTTTTTCCCCAGAAAGAGCAAAAATGTTATTGCTTGCACAATTTGGAAATAAGGGTAAACAAAATGCTTTAGATTATTTGAAAAGATATAACAACGATGCAAAAGTTGCTTATGGAATATGGCTAAGAGCATACATCGATGCACATATTAATATTTATGATTATGTATTGGATAAATCTAAAACTTCTGGAATAAATTTATCTTTAGATGAAACAATTAAAATTTTATTGGGGCAAACTTCTTCACCAACACCAACACCAACACCAACACCAACACCAACACCAACACCAACACCAACACCAACACCAACACCAACACCAAGTACCGAAATACAAGAAAATAAAATTGTTGGAGGCAGCGGAATGTGGGTAGATCCTTTAGCAATAAACCAGTTAAGAGTTGCCGGTCTAGCTAATGTAAAAAGTGCTACTTTTGGGAAAGTTAGAAATGGAGGTACTAGAAACCATCAAGGTATAGATTTAGCTGCTGATTCCGGTACAAATATTTTTGCGGTATGTAGTGGGGTTATTGCTATTGCAACAGATAGTGGAAAGGCATATGGCAAAATTATAGTATTAGAAGTAAACATTGATGACTTGCCTGAAAAGCAAAAAACTTATGCATCAAAAAATATTACAAACAGCCAATCAATTTATTTTTTTTATGCACATCTATCTACCATAGATGTTGAAAAAGGAGATGTTGTTGATGCTAAGACAATTTTAGGTAAAACAGGTTCTACTGGAAATGCGAGGGGAATGACTACTATATCGAAAGGGGGACATTTGCATTTCGAGGCAAGAAGTTCAGCATTGCTCGGTACAGGCTTGCAAGGAAGATTTGACCCTATTCCTTTTTTTATAACCAAATTGATTTAGGCACTTAAAATATGAAAATACTTAAATCTATAGTAATAATTAGCAGTAGCTTCTTTTCACTATTATGTCACGCAAAAAATATAGATTGGAATGATTACCAGCAAAGTGCTACCCAAATTAAAGAACCAGTTTTATTTCTGGATCAATTTGGTAGATTCTCTCAATTAAATAAAAATTTAAAATTAAGTTTAGTTGATTATGGGGATAAAAACAAAAAATATTCTGGTGGAGATTACATTCTTAAGAGTTATGGCGTCGAAGTTTTAAATAATCAAAAAAATTATATTTTATATCAAGGTACTGTGCCTTTAAAATCAACTGTAGATTTAAAAATACTTTATCAAGATAAAAAAATAGTTGCCTTTCGGATAAGGGAATTTAGTGAATTAGATTATGTGAAAAGACCTTATAAAAAATTTATATCTAACTTTTTTATATATAATAAGTTATCAAATTTAGTTATTGAAGCTCCAGTAGTAAATTCTTCATCTGCTAATTTAGAAAGTGATTACGGGAGTATATTGGCTGGTGATAATTTTTCTTATATTAAAGAAGAGAAAAAATATTTATATAATGCCAATATTAGGGAAAGTAACAGGAAAATTAATGACTATAAATTGATTTTAGATTCAGATTTAAAGTGCTTAACATTTACTCTAGGGTGTGAAAATATTAATTATAGAAATTTTCTTAAAAAATAATTTTTTAGATTGCTACATTATGGAGAATGTAGCAATCACCGACCTTATAAATTTTACCCTTCCAAAACCTCTTCCAGTAACTCCTCACTTGGTGCAAAGTAATACGCACCATCCATTGGAGTCACGAAGTGTAGCAAGCGGTCATGGATCCCATCGCCTGATGTACCAAACATGCGCACTAACATGGCATCAATGATTTTCAGGTCTTTGGTATAAGCAATGAAGAATAGACCTTGGTCACCACGACCATCTCCATAAGGCAGAGAGTGACGTAGAATTTCCATTTCCTCGCCTCCCTCATCTTCAACGACAGTACGAGCGATATGTGCATTGGCAGGTTTTACCTCATCATCGAGTTCAATCGATTCAAGTTTGGTACGACCCATCACTTGTTCTTGAGCATCGACTTTGAGTTTTTTCCATTTATCCAAGTTATGGGCATAACGCTGCGCAAAAATGAATGAACCGTCTTGGAAAATGCCAGCATCTTCACCCAGTAAAGCCACTTCAGCTCGATCATCCGGGAATTGCGGATTTTCAGTCCCATCGATGAAACCGGTAATATCACGGCCATCAAAGTAACGGAAGCAAACACGCTCATCTAGTACTTCAACCTGATCGCGAATACCTTCAAAGAAAGACTGACTCAAGGCGAAACAGATATCAGCACGCGCACTGGCAATATGAATCAGTACATCAGCGGGAACCACAGGCATATTAAATGAACCTTGAATTGGCTCTAATTGTTTAAAACCAGCAGGTGCCTGTTCATACAATTTTGACCAGAGTTCAGGACCAAAAGCGACAGCCGTTTTAATTTGCGCATTCGGATGTTGGGTAATCAGGCGATCGCGTGTCGTAAATAGCTGTTTTAATCGTTCCTTAAAATCTTCGATACTGAGATTTTTCAGACGTAAAACAATAAAGCGAGCATGATCTGAAGGTAATGGCAAAATTACAGATTGGGCTGTCATTCATGGCTCCTGTAATAAATTTTCTGTATCCAATCCTGCTATTGTGCCTGAAGCGCTATAGAGTGAATAGTATGCAGTCTGATGTTTAAGCAATTTTTTTGGCTGAAAATATTGGAAAAGTCATATAATTAGATCCTGAATTTGAATGAGTTAAATCTCTATGTCCTATCAAGTCTGGTTTGCTTATATGTTAGCCTGTTGGGTGATCAGTATTTCCCCAGGTGCGGGTGCTATTGCTTCAATGTCGAGCGGACTGAATTATGGCTTTCGACATGGATACTGGAATGCGCTCGGCCTGCAACTCGCCCTATTGGTTCAAATTGCCATTGTGGCTGCCGGGGCAGGGGTATTGTTTGCGACTACACCTTGGGCATTTCTTGCAGTGAAATGGTTTGGGGTTGCCTATTTATTGTATCTGGCCTTTTTGCAGTGGAAAGCACCAGCGCAGTCGATTGAAATTAAACATGAACTCGCACGAAAATCAGCTGGGAAACTCGTCATTCACGGTTTTCTGGTCAATATGAGTAATCCCAAGGCAATTGTATTTTTGCTGGCAGTATTACCGCAATTTCTGGACTTATCTAAACCGCAATGGATTCAGTATGTGATTATGGCCGCGACTATGGTAACGATTGATCTGATTGTGATGGCAGGTTATACCGGTCTGGCTGCCAAGGTTCTGCGTCTTCTGAAATCGCCAAAACAGCAGAAAGTCATGAATCGAACTTTTGCCAGCTTGTTCGCTGGAGCTGCGTTTTTATTGAGTTTGGTGCATCAGTAGGGAAACCTCTCCTTAAAGGAGAGGAAATTTAACGATCTCTTAAAGAATCATCTGTAAAAATTCATCTTCAGTCATGACCTCCATACCATGCTGTTTAAGTAATGCTGCTGTGACCCCATCACCTTGAATTTTATTTCCAGTAAATGAACCATCATAAATCAGCTTGCTGCTACAAGAAGGGCTATGGGCTTTGAGGATGGCATGTGTCGCTTGAAATCTTTGGGCAAGATCTAAAGCGGCATAGGCGCCTTTGATAAAGGCATCGGAAACATCTGTACCATTTATATCTATAACATGAGCTTGGTACAGCAGCACCTCTCGACCATCGCCAGATTGAATCTCTGCTGCGGGTCGAGGTATAGGCAAACCACCACTGACTTCAGGGCAAATTGTGACATATTGATCTGGTAGCAAATGATCGACCAACTCTTTTACCAGACAGTCGCGACCATCATAACGGACCTTGTGTCCGAGTAAGCAGGCACTGATCAGATAAAATTTGCCTGCCATGTCTTAAGCCAGTTTTTTAAACTTCTGCAGGATAAAAATAGCGGCAAACAACACTGACATGGTCAGCACAATGGTCAGACCTGTTGACGTATTTAGACCTGCACTTGACCAGAGTCCGACTGTCACACCAATTTGTGCAATCACAAAAGCCCACATCACCATTTGACGAGGGGAATTTGCCAGTAGGCGAGCGGTGAGTGCTGGAATCACTAGTAAGGCACCCATCAAAAGAGAACCGACCGCACGTAATGCCAATACAGTAAACAGCGCCAGTAACAACATGAAGATCAGACGCTGCAGTTTTGCATTTACGCCTTCACTGATCGCCATATCAGGATCAATTGCAATTTGGATTTGCGCCTGCCAGCTTTTATAAAGAACGGCCAAAGCCAAGATAATCACGACGGCAAAAGTAGGAAGATCTGTCCATGAGATAGTGAGTAGATCACCAAATAAATAGCTAAGCAGTTCCGGTCTTAAACTCGGTAAATGCTGAATGAATAACAGGCCTGAACAGAGCAGGGTGGCGGAACAGAGTGCCAACAATGCATCATTCGGCAAGCGTGGATCATATAATACCCAGAGTACAGCGACCAGCAAGATAGCGATAAAGCTGACACCCATCCAGAGTGGCAGGCTCATCGCACCGGCAATGGCAACACCGAGCAAAGTACCATGTGCCATCGTATCTGCAAAGAAAGACATACGACGCCACAGCATCAGACAGCCGAGTGGTGCGGTCAGGAACACCAAGAGTGTTCCCATAATCCATGCAGGTAATAGGAGAGATAACCAATCCATCATGGCTTAAGCTTCCGGCTCGGGGTGAATGTGGGGGCGTGAATCGTGCTGACAAGGTGTCGCGGAGTCACCATGGGCACAGTGATCATGATGATGCTGGTAGAATACCCGGTTAGTACCGAAGATGGCCTGATATTCTGGATGCTGCTGCACACTTTCTGGCAGGCCGCTACAACAGATATGCTTATTCAGACAAACCACGCGATGCGTGCCTTGCATCACCCATTGCAGGTCATGCGAGACCATTAAAATGGCACAGCCATATTTTTCCGGCAGGCTACGCACATATTCATACAGTTCAGCCTCAGACTGAATATCTAGACCCTGCATCGGTTCATCCAGTACTAGAATATCCGGCTGACGTAATAAGGCGCGAGCCAACAACACACGTTGACGTTCACCGCCGGAAAGCTGTTGTACTTTAGAATTTTCCAGTTTGGCAATGCCGGTATCACGGATGATTTCTGCCTTAATATCCGCAGGGCATTTTTCTAGAGCTAACAGGTCTTTGACACGTAGTGGCAGACTATGTGAAGGATTGAATTTCTGTGGCACATAAGAGAATTTTAGCTTGCGCGCCGTTTTGATTTCACCGGATTTCGGTTTGACGATCCCAAGCATGACCTTTATTAAGGTCGACTTACCGGCACCGTTCGGACCAATCAGCGTAACAATCTCTTTCTCCTGCAAAGAGAAATCAATGGCCTTTAAAATGTCACGATCATCAATATTGACCCAGATCTTGGAAAGCTGGATCAAGGGAGATGCATTCAAGCTTTGTTGCGACACTGCTGACAGATTCCTGAAATTTCGATAATGCTGTGGTGTGCACTAAAATCGTCTGAAGCCGCCAAGGCATCCAGTTGTTCTAATAAACCTTGTGCAGATGCTTCTTTTACGGCTTTACATTCAGTACAAATCAAGAATGCCGCCTGATGACCTTCACGCGGATGGCAGCAGGGAATATAGGCATTAATAGAGGTCAGGCGGTGAATAAAGCCTTTTTCTAATAAAAAGTCGAGTGTACGGTACACGGTCGGTGGGGCAGCGGGACGGTCGCTGGCATTTTTCATTTGTGCCAGCAGGTCATACGCACCCATCGGGCCGCTTGCATTCAGAATCAGTTCCAGTACCTCTTTGCGTAAAGGAGTGAGGCGTGCGCCACTTGCCGCACAAAGACTCTCTGCTTCGGCCAGACGTTGCGCGACATTTGGATGGTCGTGTACGCCGTGCAATGCATTGTGGTGTTCGTGCGAACATGAACCCATAGTTCACCTCAGGTGCGAAACTGAAAATTAAAAGATTTCAAATCTTAACATGAAGCGCCCAGAGTTTCGATTGGGCATAGGTATTTTTGTAATTTTGTTATATTATAACAATATCAAATTTGTTCTTATATAGCGATTTCTCTTCATGTTCCGTTTCCTTGCCCTGTGTAGCTTGGCTTTGTTCAGTACCCTTAGCTGGTCGCAAAGTCTGGTGGTTTCAACGCAGCCGATTTATCTGATTGCCAAGACCATTACTCAAGGCGTGGAACAGCCGACTTTATTACTGGCCAATCAAAGCGGTCATGATGTCAGCCTCACCCCGGCACACCGTAAAACGATTCAGGATGCCGGCCTGGTGATCTGGTTGGGGCAGGCACATGAAGCACCGTTGGCAAAAGTGTTGAACAATAACAATAAAAGTATCGCGATTTTAGATTCGGGTATTCTGACCACTTTGCCAATGCGTAATCCACGTGGGCAAGTCTTAAAAGATACCGTCGATACTCATGTTTGGCTCGATCCCAATAATGCAGTACGTATCGGTTTCTTTATTGCAGCCTTACGTTCTCAGCAGCTGCCTGAGCATCGGGAAGCCTATTGGAAAAATGCGCGTGACTTTGCCCAAACCATGTTTTTGACTGCACAGCGTTATAGTTCTACAAGTAAAGCTCAACCTTATTGGTCCTACCATGATGCCTATCAATATCTGGAACGCCCATTGAACCTGAAGTTCATGGGGGCTTTGACTGATGATCCACATGTGTCACCAACCGTGGCGCAGATCAAGTATCTGCAAGAAAGTCGTGTGCAGAGCAAAATGTGTCTGCTGGCAGAAGCACATGCCGGAGAAAATCAGTACCGTAAACTGAAACCGATTGTGTTCCAGAGTGTCGATGAAAGCATGAGTGGGGCAGGGGACTTTATCCAGGCCTGGCAGAAATTGGCCGAGCAAACCCGTAAATGTGTGTTAAATGCCCATCAATGATTTAAAAATAATCAAGTTTTGATTAGTTTGCCAGCATTTGATCTGTTGAAAAAAACACGACTAAGGTCGGGAAAAGATTGCATGTTCAGGGGTGTAACTCTATAATGCCTGCGATTAAAAATAATCATCAGCTAAACTTGTCAAGCATGCTTGCTGTGAGTGAATAAATAATGAGCCGAACTAGTCGCTTGATTGACCGACGATTAGCGAAAGCTTTAGTCCTCTTACAAGCATTAATGATTCCTGTTTCAGCCTTGATTGGCTGGGTCGTGAAAGACTCAACCGTAGCCTTGAGTGCCGCTTTGGGGGCGTTCGTCTGCTGGCTTGCGAGTTGTTATTTTTCATGGCAATCATTTCGAGCGGCAGGAGCCCGGGCATCTAAGCAGGTTCTTTCGAACATGTATAAAGGCTTGATGGGCAAGTTTGCAATTGTGATTGTTGGTTTCATTTTAATTTTAAGCAATGTCAAGCCGTTATCCCCGGTTGCGTTGTTTTGTGGTTTTATGCTCGTTCAAGCCATGTCGTGGGTCGCTCCTTTTTGGGTGTCACGTCTACAAAAACGAGTTTAAACACAACAAAAAATTGAAAAGTTTTTTTAGGAGCAGGCGAGATATCAAGCAGCACGCGATATTCGTTTGTTCTATAGTTTTTTGACATTGACCAGGTGTGATTTATGGCTGCTGAAGAACATGCCCTTACTTCGACCGAGTATATCAAGCATCACTTGACCAATATGACCTATGGCAAAATGCCAGACGGTACATGGAAATTGGCCGAGAATGGTGCTGAAGCTCAACAGATGGGGTTCACTGCTATTCACTTGGATTCAATGGGTTGGTCAATCGGCCTTGGTATCATTTTCTGCTTGTTATTCTGGTTAGTAGCGAAAGCTGCAAACTCTGGTGTTCCTACCAAGTTCCAGTCTGCAATCGAAATGATTATCGAGTTTGTTGACTCAAGTGTACGCGATACCTTCCATGGTAAATCGCGTTTGATCGCTCCACTAGCGCTAACCATCTTCGTGTGGATTTTCCTCATGAACTTGATGGACCTTATCCCGGTTGACTGGATTCCTTATGTCGCTCAACACGTGATTGGTGGCCTGTTTGGTATTGATCCACACCACGTATACTTCAAGATCGTTCCATCTACTGACCCTAACATTACCCTTGGTATGTCATTGTCTGTATTTGCACTTATCTTGTTCTACAGCATCCGTGAAAAAGGTGTTGGCGGCTTCGTTGGTGAACTAGCACTTAACCCATTTAACCCAAGTAACCCAGTTGCAAAAGCGATCCTTATTCCAGTGAACTTGATTCTGGAATTGGTAACCTTCCTTGCACGTCCAGTTTCATTGGCTCTACGACTATTCGGTAACATGTATGCGGGTGAGTTAATCTTCATTCTTATCGCGTTATTACCGTTCTGGATCCAGTGGGCGTTATCTGTGCCTTGGGCGATCTTCCACATTCTTGTTATTACGCTACAAGCATTCATTTTCATGATGCTGACTATCGTATACTTGAGCATGGCAAGCGAAAAGCATTAATGGTATTGCCTAACTGTCACGGGATGGTTGGGCACAATTTTTTAACTTAATTTGGTATAAACCTAACCTCTGAGGAATTATCATGGAACTCACTTTAGGTCTAGTTGCAATTGCATCTGCTATCTTGATCGCTTTCGGTGCTTTAGGTACTGCGATTGGTTTTGGTCTTCTAGGCGGCCGTTTCCTTGAAGCTGTAGCTCGTCAACCAGAATTGGCTCCACAACTTCAAACTCGTATGTTCTTAATCGCGGGTCTTCTTGATGCTGTGCCTATGATCGGTGTTGGTATTGGCTTGTTCTTCATCTTCGCTAATCCATTTGTAGGTTAATCAGCTTAATTCCGAAATTCACTATTTGAGGAATTTGCAATGAATATCAACCTCACATTGTTTGGCCAAGCGATTGCGTTTGCGATTTTCGTCGCATTCTGCATGAAGTTTGTATGGCCACCACTAATCAATGCGATTAGTGAACGTCAGCGTAAAATCGCTGATGGCTTAAACGCTGCTGAAAAAGCGAAGGCTGACCTTGCAGATGCGCAAGCACAAGTGAAAGCTGAACTGGACGCGGCAAAAGCACAAGCGGCTCAATTGATCGAACAAGCGAACCGTCGTGCAGCGCAATTGGTCGAAGAAGCTCGTACCCAAGCGTCAGCTGAAGGTGAGCGTATTCGTCAACAAGCTAAAGAAGCTGTTGATACTGAAATCAATGCTGCTCGCGAAGAATTACGTCAACAAGTGGCTGCTCTTGCAGTTGCTGGTGCTGAGAAAATTCTTAGCCAGCAAGTTGACGCAGAAGCTCACAATGCCATGCTGACTCAGCTGGCTGCTAAACTTTAAGAGAGGCGGATTATGGCTGAACTCTTGACGTTGGCACGCCCTTACGCTAAAGCAGCATTTGCTTACGCTTCTGAGCAAGGTGCAACTGACAATTGGTCAACAGCACTTAACTTGCTCAGTGCTGCGGTGCAAGACGAAGCATTTTCAGCTTATCTAAATCGCCCTGAGTTGACACCTGCTGAGCAGGTGGCACTTTTTGCTAAAGTTTTAGGCGAAGACCAAACGCCTGCAGTGTCAAACTTTTTGACTATGCTTGCTGAAAACGCACGTTTGGCTTTGCTTCCTGAAATCGCTGCAGAATATGAACAGCTCAAATCACAGAATAACAATACTGTGGATGTTGTAATTGAATCAGCATTCCCGTTGACTTCTGTACAGGAACAACTTCTTACTCATGCGTTAGAGAAAAAATTCAATGCAGCAGTAAACGTTTCTGTAGAAGTTAACCCGGCATTAATCGCGGGTGTGGTTATTCGTGCAGGCGACCAAGTGATAGATGATTCTGCGCTTAATAAGCTTGAAAAAATGCGTACTCGTCTTCTAGCTTAATTGCATATAAGAAGACTGAACTTTAAAAAGATTGAGGTATAGCGCAATGCAACAACTGAATCCATCCGAGATCAGTGCGCTCATTAAACAGCGTATCGGCGATCTGGACACCAGCGCGACCGCTAAAAACGAAGGTACCATTGTTATGGTATCCGACGGTATTGTGCGCATTCACGGCCTTGCTGATGCAATGTACGGTGAAATGATCGAATTCGACGGCGGCTTATACGGTATGGCACTGAACCTAGAACAGGATTCAGTGGGCGTCGTTGTTTTAGGTAACTACTTAAACCTTCAAGAAGGTCAAAAAGCTCGTTGTACAGGTCGTGTATTAGAAGTTCCGGTTGGTCCTGAACTTCTTGGCCGTGTCGTAGACGCTTTGGGTAACCCGATTGATGGTAAAGGCCCTATTGATGCAAAACTGACTGATGCTGTTGAAAAAGTAGCACCAGGCGTAATTTGGCGTCAATCAGTGGATCAACCTGTACAAACTGGTTATAAATCAGTAGATACAATGATCCCAGTAGGCCGTGGTCAACGTGAGTTGATCATTGGTGACCGTCAGACTGGTAAAACAGCTATGGCGATCGACGCGATCATCGCTCAGAAAAACTCTGGCATTAAATGTATCTACGTTGCAGTTGGTCAAAAACAATCAACTATTGCAAACGTAGTACGTAAGCTGGAAGAAACTGGCGCTATGGCGTATACAACTGTTGTAGCAGCAGCTGCAGCCGATCCAGCAGCAATGCTGTTCTTGGCTCCATACTCTGGCTGTACAATGGGTGAATACTTCCGTGACCGCGGTGAAGACGCTCTGATCATCTATGATGACTTGTCTAAACAAGCTGTTGCTTACCGTCAAATTTCATTGCTTCTTCGTCGTCCACCAGGTCGTGAAGCTTATCCAGGTGACGTGTTCTATCTACATTCACGTTTACTTGAACGTGCTTCTCGTGTATCTGCTGACTACGTTGAGAAATTCACTAACGGTGAAGTTAAAGGCCAAACTGGTTCATTAACTGCATTGCCGATTATTGAAACTCAAGCAGGTGACGTATCTGCATTCGTACCAACCAACGTAATTTCGATTACTGACGGTCAGATCTTCCTTGAAACATCATTGTTCAACGCGGGTATCCGTCCTGCTGTGAACGCGGGTATCTCTGTATCTCGTGTTGGTGGTTCTGCGCAGACTAAAGTCATCAAGAAATTGTCTGGTGGTATCCGTACTGCACTTGCACAGTACCGTGAATTGGCAGCGTTTGCTCAGTTCGCTTCTGACCTTGACGAAGCAACTCGTAAACAGCTTGAACACGGTCAACGCGTAACTGAGCTTATGAAGCAAAAACAATATGCTCCATACTCAATCGCTGACCAAGCTGTATCAGTTTATGCATCTAACGAAGGCTACATGGCTGACGTAGAAGTGAAGAAAATCGTAGACTTTGACGCTGCGTTAATTGCTTACTTCCGTTCAGAACACGCTGCGTTAATGCAAAAAATTGACGAGACTGGTGCTTGGGATAAAGATATCGAAGCTGAATTCAAAGCTGGTATTGAAAAGTTCAAAGCGACTCAAACTTACTAATTTAGCAACTTGCTAATTAGTGTTGGTTTGGTTCACGGAATCAACCTTCGAGGGCTCGAAAGGGCCTTCGAATACTAGGTTAAGCGTATGGCAAATTTAAAAGAAATTCGCGCCAAAGTAGCTAGTATCAAAAGCACGCAGAAAATTACTCGCGCGATGCAGATGGTAGCAGCTTCTAAGATGCGTCGTGCGCAAGAGCGCATGGCTCAAGGCCGTCCGTATGCCGAAAATATGCACCGTGTAATTGCTCATTTGGTACAAGCGAATCCTGAATATAAACACCGTTATATGGTTGAACGTCCTGTTAAGCGCGTTGGCTATATCATTGTGTCTTCAGATCGTGGCCTTGCTGGTGGTTTGAACATTAACCTGTTCAAGAAAGTGGTAAAACACGTTCAACAGCAACAAGAGCAGTCAATTGAAGTTCAATTTGCTTTGATTGGTCAAAAAGCGGTTTCGTTTTTTAAAAACTACGGCGGTAAAGTGCTTGGTGCGACCACTCAAGTGGGCGACACTCCAAGTCTTGAACAGTTATCTGGTTCTGTACAGGTGATGTTAGACGCTTATGATAAAGGCGAATTAGATCGTATTTATCTGGTTTCTAACGGCTTTGTCAACGCCATGACTCAAAACCAAAAGATCGAACAGCTTGTTCCTTTGGCAGCTGCTGAAGAAGACAAGACGCTTAACCGTCAATACGGTTGGGATTACATCTACGAGCCTGAAGCTGAAGAGCTTTTAAATGGCTTGTTGGTTCGTTACATCGAGTCTGTGGTGTATCAAGGTGTGATCGAAAACATCGCGTGTGAGCAGTCTGCTCGTATGGTTGCAATGAAAGCTGCAACTGATAACGCGGGTGAATTGATCAAGAACCTGCAACTTATTTATAACAAGCTGCGTCAAGCCGCGATTACTCAGGAAATTTCTGAGATCGTTGGTGGTGCCGCTGCCGTTTAACATATATTAGTTTGAATTGAGGAGACAGCAATGAGTAGCGGTCGTATCATTCAGATCATCGGCGCGGTTATCGACGTCGAGTTTGAACGTAACAGCGTTCCTAAGATCTATGACGCTCTCCAAGTTGACGGTACTGAAACTACATTAGAAGTTCAGCAACAACTTGGTGATGGCGTAGTTCGTACTATTGCAATGGGTTCTACTGAAGGCCTTAAGCGTGGTTTGAACGTAACTAACACTAACGCTCCGATCTCTGTACCAGTAGGTACAGCGACTCTTGGCCGTATCATGGACGTTCTTGGTCGCCCGATCGACGAAGCTGGTCCTGTTGCGACTGAAGAGCGTTTACCAATTCACCGTCAAGCGCCTTCTTATGCAGAACAAGCGGCTTCTACTGACCTTCTAGAAACTGGTATTAAAGTCATCGACTTACTATGCCCGTTCGCGAAAGGTGGTAAAGTTGGTCTGTTCGGTGGTGCCGGTGTTGGTAAAACTGTAAACATGATGGAGTTGATCAACAACATCGCGAAAGCGCACTCAGGTTTATCTGTGTTTGCTGGTGTTGGTGAACGTACTCGTGAAGGTAATGACTTCTATCACGAAATGAAAGACTCTAACGTTCTTGACAAAGTAGCAATGGTCTACGGTCAGATGAACGAGCCACCAGGTAACCGTTTACGCGTAGCGTTGACTGGTTTGACTATGGCTGAGTACTTCCGTGATCAAAAAGACGAAAACGGTAAAGGCCGTGACGTACTATTGTTCGTCGACAACATCTATCGTTATACACTAGCGGGTACTGAAGTATCAGCACTTCTAGGCCGTATGCCATCTGCAGTAGGTTACCAACCGACTCTTGCAGAAGAGATGGGTGTTCTCCAAGAACGTATTACATCGACTAAGTCTGGTTCTATTACGTCAATCCAAGCGGTATACGTACCTGCCGATGACTTAACAGATCCATCGCCTGCAACTACGTTCGCTCACTTGGACGCAACTGTTGTATTGAGCCGTGACATCGCTTCTCAAGGTATTTACCCTGCGATTGATCCACTTGACTCTACTTCACGTCAGCTAGATCCACTTGTAGTTGGTACTGAGCATTACGAAATCGCTCGTTCAGTTCAAAACGTTCTTCAACGTTATAAAGAATTGAAAGACATTATCGCAATTCTTGGTATGGACGAATTGTCAGAAGAAGACAAACTTACTGTATACCGTGCACGTAAGATCCAACGTTTCTTCTCTCAACCGTTCCACGTAGCTGAAGTGTTTACTGGTGCTCCTGGTAAACTTGTACCGCTTAAAGAAACGATTCGTGGCTTTAAAGGTCTTCTAGCTGGTGAATACGATCACATCCCAGAACAAGCGTTCTACATGGTTGGTGGTATTGACGAAGTGATTGCTAAAGCTGAGAAACTTTAATTAGTTCCCTAATTTAGGAGATTCTCATGGCGACTATGCAATGTGACGTTGTAAGTGTTCAAGAGTCTTTGTACTCAGGCACTGTAACTATGCTAATTGCTAAAGGTGCTGGCGGTGAGTTAGGTATTATGCCTGGTCACGCTCCGCTGGTAACTTTGCTCCAACCTGGCGCGATCCGCGTTATTTTGGAAAACGGTACAGAAGAATTAATCTATGTATCTGGTGGTGTTCTAGAAGTTCAACCGCATGTTGTTACGGTTCTTGCTGATACAGCAGTCCGTGCAGAAAACTTGGATGAAGCTGCAATTATTGAAGCGCGTAAACACGCTGAACAATTGCTAGCAAATCAAAAGAGCGATTTGGACTCTGCTGCTGCTTTGGCTGCTCTTGCAGAAACTGCTGCTCAGCTGGAAACGATCCGCAAAATCAAAAACCGTGCAATGTAATTGCTGGTTTAAGATTGAAAAAACCACCCGAAAGGGTGGTTTTTTTATATAAAAACTATTTTGAAAAAAGTTACCAGATTTTAGCCTTATGAATAATTATTTTAAGAAAACTATATAGCTCTAATTTGTACCACTCGATATAACTTTTACCTGCGCTGCGTAATCTTTTGAACCAATCTGTAAGCAAAGTCATAGTCAGAAAAAAACAATGCTAAGTTGATATGGCGTCTTTAAGTTTTTCAGATTTATTCAATAAAAAGTTTCACGGTTCTACTACCTCTGTCACGACGCAAATCACGTTGTTATCCATTTATAAAAATTGAATTGGCCAAGCAGGGATCTAATTATGAGTTATCAATCCATTAACCCCTTTAACAACCAGAAATTAAAAGATTATCCGTCACACACTGATCAAGATATCCAAAATGCCTTGGATACCGCAGAAAAAATCCTGAAGTCGGATTGGACTCAACAAGTAGATACCCGGATTGAGGTACTTAGCAAACTGGCAAACAATATGCGGGAACGCAAGTCAGAACTGGCTAAAATCATGACACTGGATATGGGTAAGCTGATCAAGCAGAGTGAAGGTGAGATCGAAAGCTGTGCCAAAATTGCTGAGTATTATGCAGATCATGCCAAAGAGTTTTTAGCGCCAGTTTCTTATGAAACGGAACTAGGAGAAGCATGGGTAGAGCATCATCCCTTAGGCATCATCATGGCAGTAGAACCCTGGAACTTTCCTTTTTATCAGTTGATGCGTGTCTTTGCCCCAAACTGCGCGATTGGCAACCCTGTGGTAGCCAAGCATGCCAGCATCGTTCCGCAATGTGCTGAAGCCTTTGAACAATTGATTCTGGATGCAGGCGCGCCGAAAGGTGTGTGGATTAATTTATTTATTAGTAGCGATCAGGTTGCAGATATTATCGCGGATCCGCGTGTACAAGGCGTTGCTCTCACAGGTTCAGAAGGCGCAGGGCGTGCAGTAGCAGGGCAAGCTGGGAAACATGTCACCAAATCGACACTAGAATTAGGCGGTAATGATGTATTTATTGTGCTGGATGATGCTGATCTGGAAAAAGCGATCAAAATCGGCTGTCAGGCACGCGTTAATAACACGGGGCAGGTTTGTACAGCAGCTAAACGTTTTATCCTGCATGAGAAAATTGCGGAACAATTTAAATCGGGCATGATCAAGGTCTTTGAAGGCTTAAAAATTGGTGATCCGTTGGATTCTGAAACTACACTTGGCCCACTGTCCTCAGCAGATGCGTTGGAAAAACTGACCAAGCAGGTTGATAAGGCAGTAGAGAATGGCGCGAAAGTCGTGACTGGTGGTAAGCCTTATGAGCATGAAGGTAATTTCTATCAGCCAACTATTCTGGAAAATATCAGCCGTGATAATCCGGCCTGGTATGAAGAATTCTTTGGTCCTGTGGCACAGATCTATGTCGCAAAAGATGAAGATGAAATTGTATCGATTGCCAATGATTCTAATTATGGTCTCGGAGGCGTGATTCATTCACAAAATATTGAGCGGGCGAAAAAGCTGGCTTCACGTGTAGAAACTGGCATGATCTGGATCAACTGGTATACCGATACTGCGCCAGAGCTGCCATTTGGCGGGATCAAAAATTCAGGTTATGGTCATGAACTTTCAATTGATGGTTTCAAAGAATTTGTGCAGAAACGTCTGGTTGTCGTAAAAAGCCCAAAAAATAATATTTAATTTCTAAAATAAAGAAGCCACTTAAACAGTGGCTTCTTTTTGAACGAGATATCAGCGTAAATCAAGTATTTTCTGTTTCAGCTTCTGATGAAGCATCTTTATCTGAGTTTTGAATCAGCATGCCTGCCAGTTTAAGCATTTCAGCTTGCACACTAACCATCTGGCTTTCAATTTTCTTTAAATCAACCTGACTGAAATCGACTTGGCCATTCAGTAAAGGAGAAGCCAGAACCTGTTGATTGGCACTCATAATATTGCTACGTACCTGATCAATTTCCTGACTTTTTAAATTCAGTTCACCTAAAGCCTGATTAAAGCCTGTCAACTGTTGTTGTAACTTGCCTGCTGTAGCTTGCAGTTGCTCGGTATCTTTAGTATCCACCGCAGTTTGCAGATCAGTTTGGGTTTGTTTTAACTGTTCAACATAACTCCCTGCCTTGAATTGCAGATCAGCTACATCACGCACCATATAAAACATATTGCCAGACTTCAGCTCTGTTTGCGCAGTCGTCGTGCGATCACTTTGCTGTACAGGTTCAAGATCAGTAGAAAGCGTACTTTGTTCTTGCTCGACCGGTGCTTCGGTCGCCTGTTCACAGCCCATTAATAAAATGCCTGAGCTAAATAGGGCAAAAGGAAGAAGAGCATTTACAAGAATCTTGGACATAAAATCGTGGTCTCGGAGCAGGTGGTTCTAATGCATGACTATAAGAATAAAATGTGGAGATAAAAAAGATTGTTGCAAAGTCATAACAAATATTTTGAATACAAAAGATTAAGACATTAAAAAAGAGTGCCGAAGCACTCTTTTTCACCGAGGAGGATAAAACTTATCCTGCAATAATTTTGATAATGTTATGGCTCATCACATTGGTCAGGATATAGTCACCATTTACTTTGATCCATTGCTGGTTTTTACCAGGTTTGCTGAGTTTTTTGTATTTGCTGTGATCTACCTTGTACATTTTGCTCTGGAACTGAGCTGGTACTTTTTGACCTACGCGCCAATCGCGTGAAGGATCTATTTTCTTATGTACCTGTTTATGCTGTTGAGCGTGTGCAGGAGATTTATGCTGTGCGTGATACTGTTGCTGAACATGCGTTTTTTGTGGCTGATGGTGTTGCGAGTGATGCTCTGGAGCTGCAGCAAAAGCTGAAGTCGCCACAAGTGTACTAGATAATGAAAATACGACTGCTTTTACTAAGTTTTTCATGTTTTGAACCTATCGTTATCTCTCTTGGGATAACTGCATTTTAGGCTTAACTCATTGATAAATATGGAATGAAGTGTTGTAGAAAAATAAAAATTAAGCGTAAATCATGGAGATTTTAGAGCTAAGTAAATCTGGTTGTAAGTATTTGATTTTTATTTAAATAATAAGTATCTATTATTGAAATAGATACTTACATTACTGTTACAAATTATTTGGCCAATTCTGCATTGATTGCATCTCGCAAGCGAGCATCATCTGCCGGAATATTTGGCGCAAAACGCGCGACCACTTCACCTTGCTTGTTGACCAGGAATTTTTCAAAGTTCCACAGCACTTCTGGTAATTCATTTGGCGTATTGCCAAAACTTTTCAGGCGCTCTGCAAAATCTTCGCCGCCTGTACGTTGCGGCTGAGCTTGGGTCAGATAATGGTAAAGAGGATGCTGATCTTCACCCACGACAGAGATCTTGGAGAATAGCGGGAAATCCACATTGTAGTTCAGACTGCAGAACTGCTGGATTTCCTCGTCTGTGCCCGGTTCCTGACCTTTAAAGTTATTCGCAGGAAAAGCCAGAATTTCCAGTCCTTCAGTTTTTTTCTCATTATAAAGTTTCTGCAGTCCTTCATATTGTGGGGTTAAACCACATTTCGATGCGACATTTACAATCAGCAGGACTTTGTCCTGATAATTGGACAAAGTCGTATTTTCTCCAGTGACGGTTTTTACCGGAATCTCATAAATGGACTGGCTCATATTATTTTGCTCGAATTGTTATGGAAATAGACTCATGTTTTATCGGGTCTGGGCGGTTTCAGCAAACATAAATTTTAGATAAGTTTGTGAAAAAAATATGAAATTCAATGTTTATGCCTATGAGCTAGGTCGGCTAAACTGGTCATCAGTTGCAACCGACCTATTTAAAAAGACTTATTTAGCAAGCTCAGCATTGATTGCATCCAGCAGGCGTGAATCATCTGCCGTGATATCCGGTGCAAAACGTGCAACGACTTCCCCCTGTTTGTTCACCAGGAATTTTTCAAAGTTCCAGAGGACTTCAGGCGGTTCATTTGGAGTCAGGCCATAGTCGACCAGATCTTTCCACCATGGACCTTCACCGATACGTTCTGGTACAGCCTGAGTCAAAGTGGCATACAAAGGATGTTTGGCTTTACCCACGACCGGAATTTTGGCAAACAGCGGGAAATCCACCTGATAGTTCAGGGAACAGAAGTCCTGAATTTCCTTTTCACTTCCAGGTTCCTGTTCCAGAAAATCATTGGAAGGGAAACCTAAGATTTCCAGTCCTTCGACTTTTTTATCATCATAGAGCTTTTGCAAGCCTTCGTATTGTGGAGTGAGGCCGCATTTTGATGCCACATTTACCAGCAGTAAGACTTTGCCTTGATACTGGTTCAGCGTCGTGTCCGTTCCTTGAATCGTTTTTACCGGAATGTCATACACAGAAGTGCTCATCGGATTTCCTTTTTATTAAATGAATGAGGGCTATTTGTTTTAACGGGTATTTAAATACAGTACAAGTCGGAATCAGTGAAATGCTTACTGGCCGGCTACAAATAGCATTAATTTTAGTTGAAAAATCAATTATGCTTAGGCACTTGCCAAGAAGCATAGATTAACAATAGATAGAGACAGGGATGAAGTTATGACGCAGCAGCAAAAAACAATGTGGTGGGCCATGCTGCTTCCCTTGACTGCGGTCCTGATCTGGTCATTGAATATGACCGTTACCCGTTATGTGGCGGATTATATTTCTCCCTTAAGTATCAGTTTTTATCGCTGGGTTCTGGCTCTGCTGATTTTAACGCCGTTAATGTGGCCCAAGGTTCGCAAAGCCTGGCCGGAAATTCGACCGCATCTGGGGCATCTGGCTGTCTTAAGTGCATTGGGCATGGTGTTGTATCAAGGCCTGGCTTATACCTCAGCACATTATACCAGTGCCACCAATATGGGCCTGATCAATGCCTTTATTCCAATTTTTACTATTATTGTCGGAATCTTTGTTTTACATGTTCGTCCCACTTTAATGGCGGTGATTGGTAGTATTTTGTCTTTTATTGGTCTGATGTATGTGATGGGGCAGGGGCAATGGGCACATTTACTGGATGCAGGAGATCATTATATTGGTGATCTGCTGATGCTGATTGCGGTATTTTTCTATGCCTGTTATGGCGTTTTGCTCAAAAAATGGCAGATCCAGATTCCGCTATTGGTTAGTCTGTATATGCAGATTTTTTTGGCCGTTCTCTATCACATTCCTTTAGTGTTGTACTCAGGTCTGGATGCTATTAATAGTAATAACGCAGCAAGTATTATTTATGCCGGAATTTTTCCTTCTATTGCTGCCCCATTCTTATGGATGATGGCTGTACAACAACTTGGTCCAAACCGCAGCAGTATTTTTATGAATTTGATGCCGGTCTTTACGGCGTTAATCGCTTATTTATGGTTATCTGAAGCCTGGACAATCTACCATAGCATTGGTGGTGCCATTATTCTAGTAGGTATTTTATTGGCGCAATACCCTGCTAAACCCAAGGTTTAAGCGATCAAATAAAGAGTTAAAGTTTTATTTGTTTAATATTTGAATAAATGATTACATTATTTTTACAGTATTATTCCTTAAATTTAGTGATTATGGATATAAAAATAAATTATTAAAAATTAACTTCATTTTAAAACTGAAACAAAAATAGCAAGATATTTTGAATTTTGATTAAATTTTAAATATTTTTAATAGAAAAAATGTATTAATAAATTGTTTTATTATATTTGCTGTTGTGACGGATTTCTCGCATAATGCCCGCATCGAGAATGATGAATCAGAAAAAACCTAGATTTATCAAACTCCCAGAGATTTACAGACCCTCTGGATGTGATAATACACATCCTTTTTTATGCTCAACCATCCCTATATGGTTGAGCTTTTTTTTTGTCTTAAAACTTTAGTCGGCTTGAAAAGAAAAATGACTGAGCAAAGGCTCAGTCACGAATAATTTCACCTGTTACAGCATCAATAATCCGGCTTGGTTTCTGGCTCAGTCCCAGATCGCCATTCAGATAATTTAGGTCCTGACCAAAATAACGCATGGCATCTTGCAGTGAACGTGCAGGTTCTAAGCCGGCAGGATTGGCACTGGTTGAAACAATAAAACCGCCAAAAGCCTGACACAAGGCTACACAAAGAGGATGAGTGGTCACGCGCACTGCCACTTTAGGGTGTTTGCCTTTAATCCAGCCTGGAATATCGTCATTGGCAGGGAGTAACCAGGTGGTTGCCCGGTCTGTAGGTCGATCATTACTCCAAGACTCAATTACTTTTTCACGCATTTCTTCACTTAGATCCTGAAGTAAATGTTCCACTTGTGAAATATGAGCTGCGAGTAAAATCACGCCTTTTTCAATCGGGCGCTGTTTTAAGGTTAAAATCTGGTGAAATGCCTGTTCATTATAGGGGTCGCAACCTAAACCCCAAACAGCCTCTGTAGGGTATGCCAAGACCTGTCCAGCTTTGAGACATTCAGCTGCTTCGGCAACAGAGGTGGTGATCATGTGTATACCTTATCAAAACAAGAAGTGTCTATTGTGAACCTTATTTATGTGGACGACAACGTAGATACATGCCGGCTTGCTGGGTGCAAAAGCCAAGTAGCTCCAGTTCCATCAATTGACTGGTCAGAGAAGAGACATCCTGTTGCAGATGATGACTGAGATGATCCAGATCCTGTCCGACCCAGTCTAACTGGTTATAAAGTCTGAGCAGATGAGGCGGTATGTGTGCAGGAAGTTCATCCGCCATGTCATGTTGTACTTCATTTTGTAAGGCTTGCCATTGGGTCGCCAAAGCCAGTTCTTCAATCACCTGTTGCGGGTGATCAATTAGAATCGCGCCTTCACGAATCAGCTGATGGCAACCCTTATGATATTCGCTATAAATATGTCCCGGAATGGCAAATACGGTTTTGCCTTGTTCGGCAGCCAGTTTGGCCGTAATTAGAGAGCCGCTTTTTAAGGTCGCTTCAGCCACAATGACTCCGAGACTTAAACCGCTGACAATCCGGTTACGCCGTGGAAAGTGATGCTGCAAGGGTGGAGTCTCTGGCAGAAACTCGGTAATGACCGCACCACCATGCGCAATAATCTCCTGGCGCAATTGTGCATGTTGAGAAGGGTAGGTCTGATCCAGTCCAGTCCCCATCACTGCAATGGTGCCCTGATATTTTAATCCTGCCCGATGTGCTGCTTCATCTATGCCTTGTGCTAATCCACTATTAATATAGAAACCCTGTTCACTCAAATAAAAGGAAAAATCATAAGCTACTTGCCGGCCGTGAGGACTCGGCTTGCGACTTCCTACAACCGCAATTTGAGCCTGAAGCAATGTATCCGGCTGACCTTGACCAAAAATAATTGGTGGTTTGTCTACATAGTGGCTGAGTTGCTGCGGATAGTGCAGATCATGATAGAGCAGGATGAAATCACTATCTCGTTGAACTTTTTCCAGACAGCGCTGAAATTTCTGTTGTGATTCTGGAAGCGAGAAGTCTTTCAAGCGTTGGATATGATTGGCATGAATGCCAAGCGCCTGCCAGGTGGGCACCTGATCAGGCTGTAGGGCTGTGGTCAGACTTGAATAATGCTGACTGATTTTATAGAAGCTCGAAAGAGAATGCTGAACCAGATACCATAACGTCAGTGTTTCCAGTTGCACGCGTGATAACGAGTTCAGCATATCGAGACCTATATGTGTGTCTTCTTATTCTTTCAGTTGTAAAGTTAGATCAATCTATTATTCATCTAACAATGGCGCTTGAATATTGGCACCCACCTTGATAGGTAACTCACTTTCCAGCACATAAGCATAGCTCAGTTGGTCAAAAGTTTTAAAGACCATCAGATTGCCAATGCGCTCACCTGGAAGCTGTACGCGCTCTTTGGTTTTCGGATCAGTCACCACTTCACCTTTCTGGTTTACGCTGAAGACATGACCAGTCTGAACCCCATGTGCCGTACCACGGTCAATCGTCACGACACTATGACGCGCAGCGGTACCAATTGAACCCAGTACACGCACAATCTGACCGCCAGCTACAGTATTCTCTGCATTCACTGGATAGAACAGGGTAGGCAACATCGGATCGTATTCTGGCAGGACACGGTCACCACGACGCACTTCGGCATTGTAGCTGTCGGTTAATTCCAGCGTGGTGACATCACCTTCGCCACGTACTGCGATTCCGGAAGCAACCTGTTGCAACTCTAGAGCAGCCGTGTATTTCTTGCCATTGGCATCGGTAAAGACATAAGGGTCTGCTTCACGATATACCGCATAACGCTGGCCAACCACCAGACCATTCCCGCGTGCATAGACCTTCTGGCCTTTACCTGCCAATACGCGCTGGTCTGCAGTGCCGAGAATGTAAGGCGTACCCTGAACTGAATCTGCTGCCACAATGGTATAGCGTTCCAGCCATTGCTGGATATGCGCCAGTGGAATCACTGGAATTGTGTTATTTAAAGATTCAACACGAACCTGTGGCTGTAGCGAAGTACTGCCGATATAACGACTGATAATGCCTTCACAGCCATCACCTTCATCTTTACCGATAATTGGACGGCCTTGATAGTCACACATCAACAGGCGGTCACCCGGGAAAATCCAATGTGGATTTTTCACGTGCTTGTTACTGGCCCAGATTTCTGGCCAACGCACCGGATTTTTTAAGAAACGTTTTGAAATATCCCACAATGTATCGCCTTTTTTGACCACGTAGACATTGGGCGCACTGGCTTTTAAAGCAGGTGGATTGACGTTACGGGCAGGAGCTGCCTCGGCTGAATACATTGTCCCCATACTCACTCCGACACAAACTGCCAGTGCGAGCATTTGATTTTTTAACCCCAAGGCACTAAAAAATGGCATGCCCTTCAAAACCTTTTTCATTATCATAATTCCTAAAATTATGTGCGTAGTTGCGTTATAATAACGATCTTACACACATTTTTTTGATGAAGCATTCCCTTCATTTGGTTTTTTGATCAATGGCATAATTGAGGACGCAGTATGGCCTTATTACCTATTTTAAGTTTCCCGGATCCCCGTCTTCGTACCATTGCACAACCAGTCGAAGAAGTTACTGATGAAATTCGTCAGCTCGCTGCAGATATGTTTGAAACCATGTATGAAGCGCCAGGCATCGGACTCGCCGCGACCCAAGTTGATCGTCATATTCAGCTGATTGTGATGGACCTGTCTGAAAACAAAGATCAACCCATGGTGTTCATTAACCCCAAAATCACACCATTGACTGAAGAAACACAGCCTTATGAAGAGGGCTGTCTATCAGTTCCTCAAATATACGATAAAGTTGAGCGTCCGTCACGCGTAAAAATCGAGGCAATTGGTCTGGATGGTCAACCCTTTGAACAAGAGGCTGATGGACTTCTCGCTGTGTGCATCCAACATGAAATGGATCACTTAAATGGTAAACTTTTTGTGGATTATCTGTCGCCATTGAAACGTCAGCGTGCCCGTGAAAAAGTAGAAAAACTGGTTCGCCAGCGCAATAAAGAAAAAGTTGCAGTTAAACGCTAGGACTCTTTTCCCAAGCAATTTTTATGCTTCAACAAGCCCAATTTCGATTGGGCTTTGTTATACTTAGCCCAGACAAATTCAAGGGTTTGCCTATGGTCCTGCGGGGAGGTCTGCTACTTTCCTTTGTGGCGGTATTTCTACAGATTGCTGTGTTCTTACAGCCTTTGCTGCCGAAGCAATATCAGGTTGCTCCGGTCTGTGAAACCATCACGCGCGCCCTTTTAGTTTCCTCTCATGTTCATTCTGAACATTCTGCCCATCATCACCTTGATCAGCATCCTATTTCCTCAGACTCCATGGCGCATGAACACGATGCCAGTCATCAGTGTCAGTACTGTACTGTCTATGGCAACCTGGTTTTGCCGCCTAAGCTTGAAGTGAAAGAAGTCCTGGATCGAATTCAGGTCAGACTCTTGGCTTTTGAACAAGCCTTTAAGCATGTCTGGTTTATCCTTCAGCGACTCTTTTTAATCCCGCAGGGACGGGCACCGCCACTGTTTGCATAAATCCACGTTGTTTTGCCTGGGTCTTGAATGACTCGGATTGTGTTTAATTTATGTATTCAGTGAGATTGAAAATGGCTCAGTCTAAATTCTTGTTACAGCCCCTTGCGGCTGCGATTTGTGTTGCCTGTTATTCATCAGTGGTTATGGCCAATGAAAGCATGCCTGTACAAACCATGGCGCCGATTGTGGTGACTTCAACTGCCGGTAATGATGCCAATGGTCTGATTGTTCGTGCTGATCCCAAACAGCCGATTCAGCCAGTGCCAGCAACCGATGGCGCAGATTATCTGCAAAGTATTGTGGGTTTTAGTTCAGTCAATAGTGGCGCAGGAACCAATGGGGATGTCACTTTCCGCGGTATGTTCGGTTCACGAATTAAAATTTTAACGGATGGCACGGAAAACCTGGGGGCCTGTCCAAGCCGGATGGATTCGCCCACCTCCTATATTTCCCCGGAAAGCTATGACCAGATTTCGGTCATTAAAGGTCCGCAGACGGTGCAATATGCCAATACCGGTTCAGCCGCAACCGTCATTTTTGAGCGTTCACCTGAACAGTTTGATGCAGACAATCACTATCGCGGTCAGGCCAGTGTCCTGCTGGGCTCCTTCGGACGTCTTGACCATAATGTTGAAGTTGCAGCAGGTGATGCACAGAAATATATTCGCCTGAATACCAGCCGCTCTGTTTCAGACAGTTATAAAGATGGTAATGGCACGACTGTTCCTTCCGATTGGGAGCGCTGGAATGCCGACATTGCATTAGGCTGGACACCGGATAGCGATACCTGGGTAGAGTTGACCGGGGGCAAGGCGGATGGTGAAGCTGTGTATGCCGGCCGTGCAATGGATGGCTCCAAGTTTGCCCGTGAAAGTCTGGGTTTGCGTGTTGAAAAGAGAAATGTCAGCGATGTGATCAAGAAAATTGAAGCACAGGTAAACTACAATTTTAATGACCATGTCATGGATAACTATAGTCTGCGCGAGTTCAAGCCTGGCGGTATGATGAGTATGCCTATGGCCACCAATGTAGCGCGTAAGACATTGAATGCGCGTATGGCCGTGACCAGTGAATGGGATAAATTACAGCTGATTACAGGTATCGACAGCCAGAATAATCAGCATAGCAAACGTAACGGAAATCTGATGACAGCGTATCAGAATAAGCCACGTATTAAAGATATGGAGTTCCAGTCGATCGGTGGTTTCGGTGAGCTCAGTTATGAGGTCAGTGATAATCATAAGTTGGTGAGTGGCCTGCGTCTGGATCAGGTCAAAGTAGAAGCAGTGGAGTCAAACCAGGAGCGTAAAAAAACTTTACCAAGCGCTTTTTTGCGTTTTGAGAATCAGCATCCAGACCATGATGATGGCAAGACTTATATGGGTATTGGCTATGTCGAACGTATGCCGGATTACTGGGAGCTGTTCAGTCCAAAATCAGGCAATGGTCATCCAAATACCTTTAAGAACATTGATACTGAAAAAACTTTACAGCTGGATATTGGCTACCAGCATGAACATGGTAATTTCAGTTCATGGGCATCGGCATATGCAGGTGTGATCAATGATTACATCCTCACGACTTACTTGCCAACAGGTAATATGGGAATGTTAGAAGCACATAGCCGAAATGTAGATGCAACAGTGGCAGGTGCAGAAGTCGGAATCGGATATCAGTTTACTGATGCGATTCAGGCTGATCTGAGTGCGATGTATGCTTGGGGTAAAAATACCAGTGACAATACGCCGTTGCCACAGATTTCACCTTTGGAAGCTCGGGTAAATTTACGTTATATCCAGGATAACTATACTTTGGGTGCCTACTGGCGCCTGGTCGATGGTCAGAACCGAATTAGTGAGCGTGAAGGCAATATTGTCGGCTATGATCTTAAGCAAAGTGCTGGTTTTGGTACTCTCTCTTTAAATGGTACATATCATGTAAATGACAACATGGATCTTTCTGTGGGTGTCGATAACGTACTGGACCGTACCTATGCCGAGCATTTGAACAAGATGGGCAGTTCCGGTTTTGGATTTGCTGCCAATGAGCAATTTAATAATATCGGACGGAATTACTGGGCAAGAATCAGTATGAAATTCTAATTTGAACTGAAAACAAACAAAAAGCAGGAGTTTTTTCCTGCTTTTTGTTTATGGTAGTAATTTAAATTCATGTTTATCAGTAAGTTAATATTGTTTTGTTTTGCATTAAATAATAACTCAAACTTTTATTAAAATAATTTTTATAAATAAAACAGTAACTTATGAATTTTATGGATTATAAAATAAACATGCGTTTGTAAAGTTTAAAAAATGGGGTTGCAAGCCCCCTGAAATACTGTAGAATGCACATCCATCGGCGGTGATGAAGATTAAAACTTCTGATAAAACAGTAACTTAGCATGAAATGGTTGAGTTAGGTTTTAGAAAGGAAGTTTAAAAATAATTTTCATTACTGGTTGACTTTCTAGAGATAGAGAGTAATATAGCCGACCTAGCTTGCTACTGACGAAGTAGCAAGAAGATCATTAAGAGATTATGAAGAACAACTTGTG
>NZ_VOZC01000028.1:0-26367 GCF_013419975.1 Acinetobacter sp. YH12041
AAAACCTTCAAAATCCTTGCTGAGCGTTATCGAAATAGAGGTAAAAGGCTTGGTTTGAGATTCAATTTAATCGCTGGAATCTACAACTTGGAACTGAGCAAAAAATGATTTATGAAAGAGGTCTAATGCAAGAAGTCATTTTTAGTTGGGTTTATTTATTTTACTAGTTATACAAATTAAATACATAAAAGATTAATAATTATACTTTTATAATTGATTGTCACATTCAATTCATATAAAAATACAGAGTCTTAAAACAAAAACAAATGTTTAAAGTCATGATGATTGCTTAATCATTATTTTATCTCCTTATATTCAATAGTGAAAAGAACAGTTTATGGGATCCATGAATCAACCCTTTCCGGCTCACATTTTTCGTGCCTACGATATCCGAGGTAAAGTCAGTTTACTCAGTACAGGTGTGATTGATGCTATTGCGCATGGTCTGGCTCAGCAATATCAAGCTGCGGGACAGACTCGGGTTGCGATTGGCTATGATGCCCGCATCAGCAGTCCGGCTTTTGCTGAAACCATTCGCCGTATTTTTCAAGACTATACTATTGAAGCCGTCATTATCGGCTGTTGTTCCAGTCCGATGCTGTACTACACAGCGCGTCAGTTTGATGGTAATGGTGTGATGGTCACGGCCAGCCATAATTCTAAAGAAGATAATGGAATTAAATGGATTATTGCAGGGGAGCCGCCTTGTCCCGAGATGATTCAGCAGGTCGCACAAAAAGCAAAACTTCATGTAAATAGTTCTTTATCGTGTCTGAATGATTTGCCTCACCAAATTATTCCCGAATTTTGTCTGCAATATCAGCAGGAGATGCTTGAAGATATTCAGTTGAAGCGCCCATTTAAAGTAGTGCTGGACGGTCTGAACGGTTCAGCAGGACGTTGTGCCAACTTGGTGCTGCAAAAACTAGGTTGTGAAGTTACCGCCTTACGTTGTGAAGCCAATGGGCATTTTCCGGATCATGCGCCTGATCCTTCTCAGGAAGCGCATTTACAAACCTTGCGTCAGGTTGTCATGCAACAGCAGGCGGATCTGGGTATTGCCCTAGATGGTGATGGGGACCGGTTGGTACTGGTGGATGAGCAGGGTGTCATTATTAGTGCTGATCAGCTTCTCTGTTTATTCGCAGAAATTTGTATGACTGGCACAAAAGCATGTCAGTTTGTTTATGACGTTAAATGTTCAACCCTGGTTCGCGATACAGTTCAACGCCTGGGCGGAAAACCGGTGATGATTCGTACTGGTAGCTCATTCCTGCGAAAATATCTGGCGCAGTCCCAGCATCAGGCCATTTTTGGTGGTGAATATGCCGGGCATTATGTTTTTAATGACGGACGTGGCTGGGGCTATGATGACGGTCTTTATGCGGCGCTTCGGGTCATGGAATATCTGGATCAGAAAAGTATGACTTTAAGTAAGGCCTTGCGCGCTTATCCAAAACGTCATGGGACTGAAGATTTATATATTTCCACTCATCAGGTGCAGCCTGTTGAGCTTTTAAACTTTGTTGAGCAGCAATCTACGCAATTAAATGCACAAATCAGTAAAATTGACGGGATACGTCTTGATTTTGATGATGGTTTTGGCATCATTCGAGCATCCAATACGGGTGAATATTTCACGGTGCGCTTTGATGCCAATGATGCACAAGGCCTGAATGAAATTCGACATCTGTTTGTATCCATGTTGCGTGACCGTTATCCACAGATCGCTCAAGACATTTTAGATGCTCAATAAGGAGAGGCGAATGCCAAATCAGCATACAGGCATCGACAAAGCACAAATTTTGACTGAAGCTTTGCCGTATATCCAACGCTTTGCGGGTAAAACCCTGGTGGTAAAATACGGTGGCAACGCGATGACGGATCCTGAGCTAGAAAGCTCTTTTGCACGTGACATCGTTTTATTAAAAACAGTCGGTTTAAATCCGATTGTGGTACACGGCGGTGGTCCACAAGTCGATTCTATGCTGAAACAGCTAGGTCGTGAATCTGACCGTATTGATGGTATGCGCGTGACAGATCCGGCAACCATGGAAGTGGTCGAGATGGTTCTGGGCGGTAGCGTAAACAAATCAATTGTGAACCTGATCAACAAACATGGTGGCCGTGCAATTGGTTTAACCGGTAAAGATGGCAACCTGTTACGCGCCAAAAAGCTGTTAATGGAAAAGACGGCTGAAGACGGTTCAATCCAAAAAGTGGACCTGGGTATGGTGGGTGAAGTCGTTGGCGTGAAAACTGACGTACTGGAAATGTTTACCAACAGTGACTTTATTCCGGTGATTGCGCCGCTCGGTGTCGATGAAGAAGGCAACACCTACAATATCAATGCCGATCTGGTTGCGGGTAAAGTGGCCGAAGCCTTAGGGGCAGAAAAGCTGATTTTGCTGACCAATATTACCGGTGTGCTGGACGAAAATAAAAATCTGCTGACCGGTTTAACGACTCAGGAAGTTGATCGTCTGATCGAAACAGGTGTGATCTATGGCGGCATGATTCCTAAAGTCGGCTGTGCGCTTGACGCAGTAAAAGGCGGCGTGATCAGTGCACATATCGTGGATGGTCGCGTACCACATGCCAGCCTGTTAGAAATCTTTACTGATCATGGTGTGGGAACTTTAATTACCAATCGTTCTAATCCACATCGTCCATAAAGATAAATTGAATATCAAAGAGTCTCACTTGAGGCTCTTTTTTATTTCTTTTATTTTAATATTTTGATCACTATAAATATTAAAGTTAAATTTAAGATATGCATTTTTAAGCTGAGCTTTAAAACTGAAACTCCTTTTGCTAAATTAAATATAAAAAAATAGTTTATTAGCATTTTTAGCGCATAGCATTGCAATGATCGAGATTTGAAAAGGTTCAGCCTGTGATGCACAATAACCTTAAGAATACTCTGTGACCTGAATGAAGATTATGTGCCAGCTACTGGGAATGAATTGTGCGACACCAACAGATATTACCTTTTCATTTCGAGGTTTTTCTCAGCGGGCGGGGATTACCTCAGATCATTCTGATGGTTTTGGAATTGCTTTCTTTGAGGATAAGGCCTGCCGATTATTTGTTGATAATCAGTCAGCTGTTGAATCACCGATTGCAGAACTGGTGCGTAATTATCCGATCAAATCCCGTAATGTAATTGCGCATATCCGTAAGGCTACACAGGGCAAGATTAATCTGGAAAATTCGCATCCGTTTAGCCGTGAATTATGGGGACGACAATGGATCTTTGCTCATAATGGTGATTTAAAAGATTTTTTACCTGAACTTTCGGGACGTTTTACGCCAGTCGGTAACACTGATAGTGAGCGTGCTTTCTGTTATTTGCTGGATCAGCTGGTGAAACGTTTTGGTTATGATGAACCGAAGCTGGATCAGGTCTTTGATTTGCTGGCTGAGATTTCTCCATCCATTGCAGAGCATGGCACTTTTAATTTCTGTCTGTCCAATGGTCAGGCATTATTTACCTATGCAACGACTAAACTGCATTGGCTGGTTCGTGAATATCCATTTAAGCCAGCTCAACTGATTGATATCGAAGTTGAAGTGGATTTTAGTCAGGTCACCACGCCTGAAGATCGGGTCGCTGTGATTACCACAGAGCCGCTAACGCAGAATGAAGAATGGACAGCCTTTCAGGAGGGTGAAATGATTTTGTTCAGAGATGGGGCCAAATATCGTTCCCAATTGACCCATGTCGCCCGTCTGGAACGAGAGCGTCTGAATCCTTCGCTAAAACGGGTGACTAAAGCAGATTTATATTAAATCTGGTTAAAATTCGATATTAAAAAACAGGATATCGCTCCTGTTTTTTTCTGAATTTGATATTTATTTTAAAGTGAAATCATTAAAATAAATAAACCATGAAATATAAAATCGATCAAAAAATACTTTATTCTTGTGGTCGGGTTTAAAATATAATTGGTTGGATAAACAATGATTTACATTAATTAAATAGAAAATAAACTGAAAACCAACCGATTTACTTCATTTTTATTTAAATCAATTAGATATATGATCTTTTTCAAGCGATAAATCATTAATATCAATAGGTGGTCGTAATGAAAATGAAATGGGTTCCAGATTATAATACTGGTATCGATGTGATTGACGATCAGCACAAACGAATTCTCGATTATATCAATGAGATTGATGGAATTGATGCCAATACCGATCGTGCTCGTATTAAACAGATTCTAGAAAATATTATTGATTATACCCAGTCGCATTTTACCTTTGAAGAATCACTCCAGGAAGAAGCGGGCTATAAATATCGTGTGCCGCATAAACGTGTACATGACCTGTTTATTAAAAAGATTGAATCTTATCGTGACCGTTTTGAATTGGGCCAATCTATTGAAGCGGAATTACATGAAGTATTATCTAAATGGCTGATCAATCATATTCAGCACGATGACGCGGATTATGTCGGTGCGGTAAAAGAAAATATGATGGGAATCATTAAAGATAAAGAAAAGAAAAAGGGTAAAAACTGGTTTGCCCGTTTCTTCTCATAACTCGATTGTTCTTAGAATAAAGACAAATCGGGAAAATAAAAAAATAAAGCTTAATAATAAATTTGCGCAGCAAATCACGGGCATGGTGGTTTGCTTTTTTGTTTTTGATTTTCATCGTCTCACAAGGCAAAATAGCGCTAGATTTTTATAGGAATACATCATGCAGGACAATGCTATGTCAAAATGGTTATCGCCTCTGATGGCTTTCTGTTTATCCTTTCTTATTATTGCGACACTCGCACCGATAACAGGTATTCAGATTGACCGTCAGCTTGATTTCTGGATGTTGTGGTTAGCGACCATGCTAATTCTGGCCCTTCCAGTCTGTTATCTGGAAATTGCTCTGGCGAAACGCTCAAAAACCACTGCACTACAGGCATTGTCGAGCCTTACCCGTGAAGCTGATAGTTCTCAGCGCTGGCGGATCGTCGGCTGGCTGGCAGTTGTATTTATTCCATTCCTCGCGGGTGCGATGCTTAATCATGCTTCTAATGTGATTGCAGTTGCTAATCTTGATGTTCAGCAGCCAGTGATTTTTGCGGTGCTGGCAATTGCTGCATTTATATTATCGCTGGTGCCACGTTTAATTCTGGTTGGGATCACTGCGATCGGCGTACTTGCATCTTTGATTATGGCGAATGTGATGGGAACTGAATTACCGGCTTGGCAGGTAACACCCGTCCAATTCGTAGAGTGGGGCAATGCCACTGTATTGGCTTTGGTGGCGAGTGGTCTAGGTATGGGGCTGTATTGGCAATCAAGTCTGGCTGTCGTAAAACAGCAGGATGTTGCGACTAAAACAGCCTTACCGATTTGGGTCGCGCAGCTATTAGCGATCATCGCCTTTGGTTTCTTTGCAGTAAAAGCTGAAATCCCTGCATTTGCTTTAATCGCAGCCATTGTCGCAGCCGCTGCTTTGCTTATGCAAATGGCACGTGAGCAGTTACAGCAACGCCAAATGAATATCATCATTCAGTGGGCGATTGTGATCGCTGCCACCTTGGTCTGGTTAATTCCAAATGTTGCACCGATTTTCAATAATCTGCTGATTCTTTGGGGACTGGTGATCAGTCTGATTTATGCCTTGTTTGCTGGCTGGATCATGAAGATTAGTCATTTGCGTAAATCGATGAACTTCAGCTCAGAAGCGGTATATAACATCTGGCGTATTGCGGTTCGTATTGTCTTGCCAGTATCAATTATTCTGGCGATTGTTGCTGTATTAGGACAATTTTTCTGATGACTGAGGCAATGATCTGGGTAGCCTATGCTACCCTGGAACAACAGTTTCATATTGCCGTACCTTTCCAGCCCGGCATGACTGCACTGGATGCAATTGACCAAAGTGGCATCCGTGCACAGGTGGAATTGCCTGAACCTCTGAGTCTGGGCATTTTTGGCGTTAAGCTACAGGATCATACCCAGCCATTGGCAGCAGGAGACCGGGTAGAAATTTATCGTGCTTTAACCATCAACCCCAAGGATATCCGCCGTAAGCGCGCTGAAAAGAATCCGGTGGGTCGTTATGCCAAAGGTAACCGTTTCAAGCAAAATAAACGTTCAGATTAGTGGAATGTGGCTTTATTGAACAGATGGTCTGATTATTTGATAAATCAATCTATTTAATTAAAAAAACCCCTGATCATACAGGGGTTTTTTTATGCAAAAGCGATTATAGTGGTGGGGCATTTAAGATCGCTTCTTTGGAACCTGGTAGACCTGGCTGAGATTCTGGAATGGTTTCCAGACCTTCAATACGCTCTACGATACCAGACTGATTAAAGTAAATTTTTAGATGCTGGCCTTGGGCTGCTGGGATCTTGGCTTTTTTAGCATAGGTTCCTGGGGTATAGTTGTAGATGTAGTCCCAGCGTAGCGGATTGAGCGGATCAGATACTGTTGGACTACCGAGCAGGAAACGCACCTGTTGGTGGCTCATTCCTACCTGAATTTTAGAGGCTTGTGCTTGAGTTAAAGGTGTTCCTTGAGGAATATCAACTTTGTACACACCTAATGTCGAACAGCCGACAAGCAATGAAGTGACGAATAACGTCAGCATGATTTTTTGCATTTTGCTACACTATCCCAAATTAATTATGATGCATTTGATCCAAGGATAGATCATACTGCATCTAAACTTTGTTGCCTATTCCAACTTTGATTTTGTTGAGAGACCTTTTTACATGCCTATTTCAAACCAAGATTTACGAAAAGCTGGACTGAAAGTTACCCTTCCACGAATTAAAATATTAGAACTATTAGAAAACTCTAGACGGCATCACCTTAGCGCTGAAGACATTTATAAGACTTTACTCGAACAAGGGGAAGATGTGGGTCTTGCAACTGTGTATCGTGTGTTAACACAATTTGAGGCAGCAGGGATTATTGAGCGTCATAATTTTGAAAATAATCACTCAGTTTTTGAAATTATGCAGGAAGATCATCACGATCACTTGGTTTGTCAAAATTGCAACAAAGTCGTTGAATTTACAAATGATGTTATTGAACATGAACAGCACGAAGTTGCGAAGAAATTTGGTTTTGCATTGACTGGTCATTCACTTAATCTTTACGGTTATTGTGACGCGCCTGAATGTCAGGAAGCTTACCGTAAGAAATAATTCAGCTTTAGGCTGAAATAAAAACAGGCTTTATTAAAAGCCTGTTTTTTTATGCTTTGAAAATGATCAGGTTTGACCATCAAAAGTGATATTGGAATGCGCACGTAATAAATGCTCGCCACCTTCTTCTGACAGTTTGATTTGCAGACGCAGGTCGTTTGGTGAGTCGGCATGTTTTAGTGCATCTTTATAGCTAATCTGCTTGGCCTTATACAGGTCATATAGCGCCTGGTCGAAGGTTTGCATGCCCAGTTCGCGTGAACGCTTCATCAGATCCTTGATCTCATGCACATCACCTTTACGGATCAGATCCGCAATCAATGGCGAATTGATCAGGATTTCAATCGCTGCACGGCGGCCATTGCCATCGATAGTTGGAATTAGCTGCTGTGCCACAATGGCTTTCATGTTTAGGGACAGATCCATAAACAGCTGGCTGTGACGGTCGGCTTCGAAGAAGTGAATGATGCGGTCGATGGCCTGGTTGGCGTTGTTGGCGTGCAGGGTCGCAAAAACCAGGTGACCAGTTTCTGCAAAGGCAATCGCATAGTCCATGGTTTCGCGAGAACGGATCTCACCGATCAGAATCACGTCTGGTGCCTGACGTAAGGTATTTTTCAATGCCACTTCAAAGGAGTCGGTATCAATACCGACTTCGCGCTGAGTAATGATACAACCCTTATGCTGGTGCACAAATTCGATCGGGTCTTCAATAGTAATGATATGACCTTTGGAATTTTCATTACGGTAACCAATCAAAGAGGCGAGGGAAGTCGATTTACCTGTACCGGTTGCACCCACAAAAATAATGATTCCGCGTTTGGTCATCGCCAGTTCTTTTAGAATAGGCGGTAACTTCAGCTCATCCATAGTCGGAATGACGGTTTCAATACGGCGCAATACCATGCCTGGCTGATCGCGTTGCTGAAAAGCGCTGACACGGAAACGTGCTGATTTGTCCGGGTTGCTGATGGCGAAGTTACATTCGCGTGTGTCAGCAAATTCCTTGCGCTGCTTCTCGGTCATGATCGAGTTAAGTAGCTGTCCCACAGCCGCGCCCGGTAATTTCACCGAGCCAATCGGTACAATCTGACCATTAATTTTGATAGAGGGTTCAACATCGGCTGTGATGAACAGATCCGAGGCCTTTTTCTCTACCATGTAGTTGAGTAAGCCGTTAAAGTCCATGATAAAACCCCAAAAAATTAATTATTTTTATAAGAATGATTCAGGCTGTTTTGCTGCAGTACGGGCGACTTGCGGACTGATAATGCCTTTCGATACCAGCGTTTTCAGGCTTTGATCCAGCGTGGTCATGCCATAGTTGGCACCTGTTTGAATCGCAGAGTACATCTGTGCCACTTTGTTTTCACGGATCAGGTTACGGATCGCCGGAATACCGATCATGATTTCGTGTGCAGCCACACGACCACCCCCATTTTTCTTCAATAGGGTTTGTGAAATAACGGCTTGTAGAGATTCTGACAACATGGCACGGACCATGTCTTTTTCTTCAGCAGGAAACACGTCAATCACACGGTCAATGGTTTTTGCCGCTGAGGTGGTATGCAGGGTACCGAAGACCAAATGACCGGTTTCCGCAGCAGTCAATGCCAGACGGATGGTTTCAAGGTCACGCATCTCACCGACCAGAATAATATCCGGGTCTTCACGTAATGCAGAACGTAATGCTTCATTAAATCCATGCGTATCGCGATGCACTTCACGCTGGTTGATCAGACATTTTTTCGACTGGTGTACAAATTCGATTGGATCTTCGACGGTCAGGATATGGTCATAGCGGTTGTCATTGATATAGTCCAGCATCGCTGCAAGCGTCGTTGATTTACCTGAACCGGTTGGTCCTGTTACCAGTACAATACCGCGTGGATATTCGCAGATATCTTTAAAGATCTGGCCCATGCCTAGATCTTCAATGGTCAGCACTTTCGATGGAATGGTACGGAATACTGCGCCTGCACCGCGGTTCTGGTTAAATGCGTTCACACGGAAACGGGCCACGCCTGGAACTTCAAAAGAGAAGTCAGTTTCCAGATTTTCTTCATAATCACGGCGTTGCTTGTCATTCATAATGTCGTACACCAGTTTGTGTACTTCTTTATGTTCTAGTGCAGGCAGGTTGATGCGGCGTACTTCCCCGTCCACACGAATCATGGGTGGCAAGCCTGCTGATAAGTGTAAATCCGACGCACCATTTTTAGCAGAAAAGGCTAACAGTTCTGTAATATCCATAAGGTCCCCGAGTTCATTAAAATGTTATTTATTTTGCTAGAATAATAAGGCTTTCCCACAGCTTAACCAACACTTAGTTGATGAGCAAGGGAAAAAAATCCGCACGAAATGAGAACCCCATCAATGAATATGCTGCAACAGTCACGAAATCAGGTTTTAGCTCAGATCCAGTCTGCCTGCGCTCTGGCCGGACGTGAGCCGGATTCGGTACAACTTCTGGCCGTATCTAAAACTCAGCCTAGCCCTGTGCTGGCAGAAATGTATCAGGCTGGTCAGCGTGCCTTTGGTGAAAACTATTTACAAGAAGCACTGGAAAAAATCACGGCACTCAAAGATCTGAATATTGAGTGGCATTTTATCGGTCATGTGCAGCGCAACAAGACCAAACATCTGGCAGAAAATTTTGCCTGGGTGCATGGGGTGGATCGTCTGATTATTGCTGAACGTTTATCTAATCAGCGTAGTGATTCTCAAGCTGCGCTTAATATTTGTCTGCAAGTCAATATTGATGAGCAGGATAGCAAGGACGGTTGTCAGCCTGAGGAAGTAGCAGAACTGGTGGCACAGATCAGTCAATTACCGAATTTGCGCTTACGTGGTTTGATGGTCATTCCTGCGCCAGAAAATACCCAGGCCTTTGCAGATGCCAAAGCCTTGTTCGAACAGGTCAAAAGCCATCATGCAAAACCTGAAGACTGGGATACTTTAAGTATGGGGATGTCTGCCGACATGACCGAGGCGATTGCAGCAGGTTCTACCATGGTACGTGTGGGAACAGCCTTGTTTGGCGCACGTCCTAAAAAAACGGACTGATGTATACAGACAATTGAGTTATGGAAAAGCGTTATTGCAGAGTAGTTGATAACGCTTTTTTTCTTTGGGGTTCCAGCCATTGGGCCATGAACCAGGCAAAGAAAATTAAGCTGCACATGCTCATAAATAAGGATAAAACGGCACCCTCAAGACCATGATCAAGCGTTGCAGGAAAGCAGCCTAGAATAAAAAGCAGTAAAGGAAAATGGGTGACATAAAGTGTATAGGAGAAATTTGCGGACTGAGGCCAAACTGGTTGATATTGGCTTTGTTGATGTTGCAGCTGCACAATCCAGCAGACAAAGGCGAGTCCCATACACAGGTTAAACGGCACAAAATAATTTACACGATATAAGTCAGCCTGTTCAATGACATGAAACTGGTAAGCATCCGCACAGGCAATCATAAACGCCAAACCAAAGAGCACTAATTTAACAGGTTGTAGTCGACTCAAAAAACGCAGCTGGATCTGCCGGAATGAACTGGCAAAGGCAACCAGCCAGAGCAGAAAATAAAACAGAAACTGAAAGTTCAGTATGGAAAGCCCTAGAAGCAAGATAAAAAAGCCGATTTTAGCGATTCCAGAATCTTTTAAAAAAGGCAGAAATCCGGCCAGCACATAAAACCAGACTTCAAAGCTCAGGCTCCAGAGCGGTGCATTGGCAGATACCGTCGGTGTAATAAAGCCGTTTAGAAAGAATAAAGAACCCAAAAAATCCTGAGTATCAATGTTATAGGCAGTCCGCATCATCATGCCGAAACTGTTCTGGAACTCATGGCTATGTGAAGCAAAAAATGTAGGTGCTAGTACATATAGAATCAGACTGAAAGCGGATGCAAACAGAAAGGGCGGTAAAATACGGCGATAACGCTGCCGTATATACTGCCGCAGATTAAAATTTTCATGTTTTTGGATGTTGTTCTGGACCGAAGTCCCGATTAAATAGCCACTAAGCACAAAAAAGATCATCACAGCAGCCTGGCCTAATAGACGTACCCAGGAATATAAGCTCAGATCAAAAGGTGCAATAAAGGCCTGAAAACTATGACTAAATAGCACCACAATGGCGCTGATCCCCCGCAAGCTCTCGAGCTGTAAGCTGAAATGGGGCGAGAGCTTGTTCGGGGTGGAGTTCATGCTTTAACCTATAATCTGAATGGTACTGGCACCGGCACCGACCGGTTTAACCTGAATCTGAACCGGAATCCGTTCATGCATCTCCTGCACATGTGAAATCAGCACTACTTTACGGCCCTGACTCTGCAAATGATCCAGTGCATTCATGACCATATGTAAGGAAGCCGGGTCTAAAGTACCAAAACCTTCATCAATAAATAGCGATTCTAGTTTCATTGAGCCGGAAGCCATATTGGCAATCGCCAAGGCCAGAGCCAGAGAGACCAGGAAGGTTTCACCGCCAGAGAGTGACAGGACAGGACGCACTTCGCTGTTCATATCCAGATCGATAATCGCCAGACTCAAACTGTCTGGAATCCGGTACAGCTGATAACGCGGAGCCAGAGGCTGTAGTTGCTGATTGGCATATTCGACCAGAATATCCAGATGATGTTCCTGCGCGATTTTCTGGAATTTGGTGCCTTCCTTATGGCCGATCAGATCATAGATCCGGCCCCAACGATATTCTTCAGCTTTGACCTGTTCAATCTGATGCTGGTAGCGTTGTAAGGTCGACTGGTTATTGGCATGTATTCTTAATTTGGTGGCTACTTCATTACAGGCATTTTCCTGTTCAGCTTTTTCCTGTGCCAGACTACTTAAGCGCAGTTCAACTTCTTCAAAGCTAAGTTCAGGCTTGGATTTCAAATGATGCTGATATTGTTCTTCCAGAATGTCCCAAGCTGTTTTGGCATTTTCAACCGCCTGATGTTGTGCCTGTAATTGCTGACGAATTTGCTGATGCTGTTGCAAGTCAATATTCAGGCAATACTGGATATGTTCGGCATCAAACGTAGGATGTGTATTTTGCCAGTCCTGAATAGATTGCTGGCATTGCTTGATCTGTTGTTCCAGTTGCTGAATCTGGGTGATGAAACTCTGCTTTTTCAGCTCAGCCTGTCGTAAATGCTGATCATGCTGCTGGGTAACCAGACTCTGTGCCCGTAACTGTTCATCCAACGCCTGTTGTTGTTGCTCCAAATGGTCACGCCATTCCTGTGCTTTAGGATAAACCTGTCCGGCATGGGTGAGGGTCAGATGGTTGAGCTGTTCACGTAGTGCTTTGCCCATATTCAGCGCCGTATTCATCTTTTGCTGTAACTGAGCATCATATTGTTGATGCAGGCTGAGCTGATCACGTGCCTTTTCAATCTGCTGGTTTAAGCTTTGCATATGAGTCTCCAGGGTTTTGAATTCCTGAGACTGTTTCTGACGTTGTTGTAGTTGTTGAGATAACTGCTGACAACTTGATGAGGCATCAGTAATCCAGGATTTCTGCAAGGACTCAGGCAGTAAATTAACAACCGGCTGAATCATTTGTTCTAACTGTGAATGCTGCTGCATGCTAAAACGTAGCTGATCCAGCTGTTGCTGTTGCTGGCGCCATTGTTTCCAGTCACTTTGCTGATTTTGCAGGGTTTGTGCTAGCTGCTGTTGTTCTTGTTGAAGTTGAAGCACATGCTGGCCAAGCTGTTGCTGCAAATGATCTGTGCTCTGGCTTAGATCAAACTGTAAACCGAAGTGTTGCAAATCCTGACTCAGTTGAGCCTTTTGCTGTGCAAGGGTCGTATTGAGTTGACTGCTGCGTTGCTGATGTTGCTCAATTAGGGTTTGTAGTTGAGATTGCTGGATTTGTGCTTGCTGATATGTCTGAGTCAGTTGCTGTAGTTTTTTCTGAGCTTCCTGAAGCTGCTGGTCATGTAGCTGTTGCAAAGCATTTTCTAGCAGTTCCTGATGCTGTACAAAAGGATGCTCATGACTGCCACAGACCATACAAGGCTCATTTGGTTTCAGCTGTGCACGTAATTCCTGCACACTTTGTGCCTGTAATAAACGTTGCTGAGCCAATACTTGTTGCAATTGTTCGAAAGCCTGTTCTGCTTCCTGACGTTGTTGCTGTAATTGAACCAGCTCAGTTTCTAGTTGCTTTAAGCGGTCATGATAGCTTTCTAACTCGCGGTTCAATTGCAGGCTTTCAGTTTCTAAGCCAGCCATTTGCTGTACAGTGCGCATTAAAGCTTCAAGCTTCGAATGCTGGGTACTGAGTTGCTGCTGTTGCGTATGGAACTGTTGGATCTGCTGTTCAAGCTGATCCAGATGAGTATAACGCTGAGTGAGTTCCTGCAAGCTAGCAGATAAAGCCTGTTGCTGCTGTTCCAGTTCAGTGCGGCTGGATTGGAAAAGTGCCGGGTGCTGCCATATGAATTTCTGGTGCAGTTCCTGATAATCCTGTAAGCGTTGCAGAGTCGCCTGCGGTTCGTCATCGAAAACCGCTAAGAAGCCCTGTTGTTCCAGTTGCTTTTGAATCTGTAGATATTGAGCCTGAACCTGTTGTAAATGCTGTTCAGTCTGCACCAGTTGATTCTGAACAGGCTGAATCTGCTGGGTTCTATAGGTCTGCTGTTCAGCTAGAAGCTGTTTATACTGCTCGCCAATCGACAGCATTTCATGATCCAGCTTGAGTCCCTGATCCAGATAAGGTTTGATCTTCTGAAAGTCTTGTTGCTGCTGTTGTTGCTGTTGCTGAACGTGCTGCAACTTGTGCTGTTCACTATCACGCTGCTGCTGCACTGAGGTGAATTCGGCAACAAGGTTTTGTTGCTCAGTCAGTAAATGGCTACGCTGCTTCTGAAACTGATGTTGCTGGACAAACTGTTCCCGAATCTGCTGAAACTGGTCCAGTTGGTCTAATAACTGTTTTTGCGGTGCCATTTTCTGTTCAGCATCCAGCTGAACCGTATAGATTTCTTTTTTGGCCTGAATTTCAGTATAGAGATAATGCTGTTGGCGATGCCATTTCAGGTCATTTTCCAGTACCTTTTCGCTCTGGTTTAGATGCTCAACCGCCTGTTTTAAAATAGTGTGTTGCTGCTGTAAGGCAGCAATATCTTCTTCAGATAATAGTTCCAGATGACCGATTAATTTTTCCAGGTCAGCGCGTTTCTGCTTCACTTCACTGTGTTTTTCAAATGCTTTCTGGCTGACCAGACTGAAAATCTGAGAATTGGTCAGATATTCGAGTAAATCGGCACGTTCATTATCTTTGGCTTTTAAAAAGGCACCAACCTCAGACTGTGCTAATAGAACCGCACGGGTAAACTGCTCGAAACTCAAGCCGACCAGTTTTTCAATCAGCGGCGTGCATTCAGAAATCTTCTGGTTTAGAATCCGTTGATCATCCAGACAGGTAATGGCACGATCGACCTTTAAATTACCATCCACTTTCTGCCGGGCACGACGAATTTCCCAGCGTGCCGTATAGCGTTTCTGGTCTAAGGCAATAAACTCAAGCTCGGCAAAACCCTGTACGCAACCACGGCGCAGAATATTTTTGGAATCCTTGATCGAGACATCCTGTCCACCTGCATCTTTCAGACTACCTGTGGCACCTTTTAAACGTGGAATTTCGTTATACAGCGCCAGGCACATGGCATCGAGCAGAGTAGATTTACCAGCACCGGTTTTTCCGGTAATCGCAATCAGTCCGGCATGTGCCAGTGGATTCGATTCAAAATCAATATGATGTGTACCAGCGAGAGAGGCGAGGTTATTTAGGCTCAGACGGATAATTTTCATGGCTGATCCTAAGCTTGTTGTTTTTGTGCAAGTTCATGTTGGGCTTCGACCAGTAACTGCTGAAAATCCTGCTGCACCGAATGATCCTGGCTATAGCCCATTTTTTCCCAGATATTGAAAAACAGTGATTCAGGTGTTGGAGGTGCCAAGTCAATTTTAGAGCTATCAGCCTGATCTTCTGCTTGTCGTTGATAAATTCGGCTGATGCGTAGCAGACGATAACGATTTGGCGGCAGTGCCTGTTCAATCTGCTGACGTAAATCTACCGGTGGCGGTGCATCGGTAGTGTATTCAATTTCCAGAAAATGTCGTGCTGCCAGATGCTCAATTTCCCCAGTCGGCAGTGCTTTTACTTTGCTGAGCAAATTTTCCAGATTTTCTCGAATTCTAAATAGCTCGACAGTACGAGGAACTTTCAGCGCTTCAAACTGAAAACGCTGTTCAGCATTTTGTTCAGGATCGATTCTGACTTCAACAACCTGATGCGAATAGTTGATCTCACTAAAGGATAGGGGAATCGGGGAGCCACTATAGCGAATATGCGGCTGACCGACTTTCTGCGGTTTATGCAGATGTCCCAGAGCGACATAGTCAATGACTTCATCAAATAACGCCGTTGAGAGAGCCTCTTCATTGCCGACAATAATGGGGCGTTCGGAATCGGAAGTTTCACCGCCTTGCATATGTGCATGTGACATAAGAATCAGTGCCTGATGTGGCTGCTTACGTGCTTTGGCTTCGGCAATCAACTGTTGGTGCAGATAGCTGATGGCATTCTGGCTATTATGGGTATGTTCATTAATACCGGTAATTTCGGCACTGCGCAAATAAGGTAGAGTTAGGCACCAGGCAATAATCTCTTGCTGCTGGTCATAAATCGGAACCAGCAAACGATCCAGATCAAGAGTATTGTCCGCAGTCCGGCCGACAATACCCACCGCTTTGGCATTGAATTTAGTGAGTAAAGGCTGAACCTGTTCAATTCGATAACCTGAATCATGGTTGCCGGCAATCATCAGGGTTTGCATATGCGGTGCCAGTTCATGGGCATCGGCAAGGAATTGATAAAGCTGTCTTTGGGCACTGGAAGCGGGATTGATGACATCAAAAATATCACCGGCAATCAGTAGGGCATGTGGCTGTTTTTCCTTGATTTGTTCAAGGAGCCAATTCAGGAATTGTGCATGTTCAAATTCACGGTCATGGTTATGGAAAAACTGTCCCAAATGCCAATCAGAAGTATGTAGAAAATGAACTGCCATGTATACTCACCTTTATTTTTGCCTTCCTACTATAGAAAAAAGCCCAGCTAAAAATCTACTTGAAAAAAATATTTTGATCTATTTCATTGCTATACATCATTAAAACTATTTTCAGCGTAGTTTTGAATATTAGAATAATATCTATGAAATCAATAAAATATGATGTTTATATATAAAGTATTGAATACAGCGTTTTTATTTTAAATTTTACTTCAGGCATTTTTCATAGCATCTGGGTAGCAGAACCAATATTTTTTATAAAAATTGCTAAAAACAGACTTGAAAAAATGCAGCCGATCATTATTTTATGCTGCATAAGAAGCTGATAAAAATTTGCAGGCGAATTGCTAAAAACGGTTCGTCCAAAAAATAAAAACCGACGATTCGAGTGATGATGAAATCGTCGGTCAAAGATTTGTGTATAGTGAAAATTTTGGCTGCTATTCAAAATTTTCTAAAACACTGGACTTATTGCTTTAGCAAAGAGAACGAAAATTTGTGGATGCCAGTCCAAATTTCCGAACCTTGTACCCTATATAACGTCAGCATCTCGCTTTAGGTTGACAATAAAATGAAAAAAAAATTAATTTTTTTTATACTAGTTGATTAATTGTCCTTGAGTCCTACTAATGGTGCCTCTAACTCGCTATTTTCTCTGGTTTTTCTTCCTATGCTTTATTTTTACCTGCATTTGCGGGGTCGTGGCGGCGTTAATGCCGACAGGCATGGGTGCAGTATTAACCATTGTGCCTTATCTGGTGGCGATGATCTGGGTACTGTTTAAGTTTTTAAAACAGGAACAACGGGCGCCAACCCAAGCGGAGCGTAAAAAATTCACCTTGGGATTCAGCCTGATTTACTGGGGCTATAATCTGGCATTTTTAATTTTAGGGATTGCCATTGCGACACGATCCAATCCAAATGCCTGGCAGGACTTTTTACTGTACCTGCAACAGCCCCAATTTATAAGTATCGTCGTGATCATGTTCCTGCTCATCGCGATTCCGCTCTATCTGCTGACCTACTGGTTTTATGGCAAACAAGCACAGCGTATGGCAGCAAAAATGTTTGGCTAAGATTTCAACTCTTTATATCAAAATCGTTGAGATTAAATTCAAAAAGCTAAATCAGGCTGATAGAAAATCAGAAGTTTTCTGTATAGCCTGATGAGGCCATTCTTCACTCATCGACCCATATCATTTCACCCAACATTCTGATTTATGAGTGACGTATAATTTGAGCAATACAATAATAATGGCTCAGAATAACCATGTATAAACCTGTAGTCCTTATGACAGGCGCCAGCGGTTTTATTGGCAGCCATCTGGTGAAATTTTTACTGGCTCGTGATTATGCGGTAATCGGCCTGACCCGGCAGAAAAAATTGCGAGAAGAGCATCCTGATTTTCACTGGATTAATGATCTGGAAGAATTGAAAAATCATCAGATTGACTATGTGATTAATCTGGCCGGTGAAAGTATCGGTCAGGGTCGCTGGACAGCCGCACGGAAAAAGAAATTGCTGGATAGTCGGCTAAATACCACCAGGCAGTTATATGACTATCTAGAAAAAAATCAGATCAAACCCAAACGTATTATTTCGACTTCAGCGATCGGCTACTACGGAATCGATCCGCAAGAACACTGGGATACGGTATGTACCGAACAAAGTCCACCGCAATCGATTTTTATGTCAGAACTGTGTGAGAAATGGGAAAAACTGGCCTTATCCTATACCGGGCAGGACACCAAAATCGTTCGCTTTGCTGTGGTGTTTGGCCAAGGTGGCGGGATTCTTCCGCAGATGTTATTGCCAATTAAGCTGAATATGTTTGGCCGGATTGGCCATGGGCGTCAGCCGGTGACTTGGGTACATCTACAGGATGTCATGCGGGCGATCGAATTCCTGATGCAGCAGTCGACCCAGCAACAGGTATTTAATGTGGTTGCTCCAGAAAAAGTCAGTCAGGCGCAGTTTGTCCGGATCGCAGCACAGGTGCTGAAGCGTAAACCTTTATTGCCCTTACCAGCTTGCAGTATGAAAATGATGCTGGGTGAGCAGTCACAACTGATTCTGAATGGTCAATATGTCCAGCCCAAAGCCTTGCAGGAAGCCGGATTTGAATTTAGTTATCCGACCCTGAAAGAAGCCTTGATTGAAATTTTAAACCGTTAAAGAGTGCGGCTGTAAACGCTGTACCGGACTATAAGGCTGTGGATCTACGATGGTCGGTTGTTCCAGGATTAACTGAGACAGCAATTTTCCAGAAGCAGCACCCATACATAAACCATTACGGAACTGGCCAAAATTGGTCCAGAGATTGTTCAGATGCGGAATTTTGCCGATATAGGGAATGCCATCTGGTGAGCTTGGGCGTAGACCCGCCCACTGTTTCACGATTGGAAAATCAGCCAGTTCAGGCACCATTTCCAGACAGGCATCCAAGATAGCCTGACGGATTTCAGCAGAAGGCGAAGTATCAAAACCGACCTGACGCATGCTGGAACCACACAGCACATGCCCATCACGACGTGGAATCAGATACATGACCTTGTTCATGCACATGGTCGGTAGCCAGTTTGCTGGTGTTTTAAACAGTAGCATTTGTCCTTGAACTGGATGAACTGGAATGTCCAGACCGAGCTGTTCCGACCAGTCTGCAGACCATGCACCGGTTGCAATGACGAACTGATCTGCTTTAAAGCTCAAACCATTTTCAGTGGAAACACTGTGTACATGATCTTGCTGGATATTCAGCTGGGTGATTTTGCAGTGCTCTTGCCAGCTGACACGCGGATGCTGCTTGAGGTAAGCAATAGTGGACTGTAACAGTCGCGGATTGCGGATATTGGAAAGTTCTGGAAAATAGATCGCCTGTTTAAATTTCGGATCTACTTTGGAATTAATTTGCTGAATCTGAGGCTGATTCAGATATTCGGCATGTTGCTGCGGATCCTGATATTGCTCGGCATAACGAAGTCCAATTTCAAAATCAGACTCATCAAAAATTAGCATACCGGTTTCATGAATCTGGAAATCAATCCCGGTGATCGGTTGCAGTTTCTGGTTCCAGGCTTGATACAGCGGTTTGGCATGGCGGGCGAGGGCATTGACGGCATCGGGATAACGCCAGGGATACATCGGGGAGAGAATGCCACCTCCGGCCCAAGAAGCTGCCTGTCCAGCCGCGTGTTGATCAAAAATCGTAATAGAACATCCCTGTTCAAGCAATTCCAGAGCTGACATCAAGCCGGTGATGCCTGCTCCGATAATGGCGATATGCATTGCGCCAAGGTCCTTCTATTTTATTTCATGTCTTTCAGTTTGAGCGCCGCTTCTTCCGCGAAGTAGGTCCAGATACCATCTGCACCGGCACGGCGACAGCACATCAGGGATTCAAGAATCACGCTATCAGATAACCAGCCATTCTGAATCGCAGCAGCCAGCATGGCATATTCACCACTAACCTGATAAATAAAGGTAGGTACACCGAAGGTATCTTTGACTTCACGAACCACATCCAGATAAGGCATCCCCGGTTTAACGATGACCATATCTGCACCTTCCTGGATATCCAGTGCAATTTCATGCAATGCTTCAGCACGGTTACCGAAATCCATTTGGTAATTGTATTTATTGCCGCCTTTCAGGTTGCTGGCAGAACCAACCGCATCACGGAATGGACCGTAGAAACTAGACGCATATTTGGCTGAATAAGCCATAATAGAGGTATAGATATGGCCATTCTGTTCAAAGGCCTGACGAATTGCACCGATGCGGCCATCCATCATGTCACTTGGCGCGACAATATCAGCACCGGCTTCGGCATGGCTTAAAGTCTGCTTGATCAGTGCTTCAACCGTTTCATCATTCAGCACGTAACCGGTTTCATCAATGATGCCATCCTGGCCATGCGTGGTATAAGGGTCTAGCGCGCCATCAGTGATCAGCACCATTTCCGGTAATTCTTTTTTCAGCAGGCGAACGGTCTTCTGTACCAAGCCATCTTCATGCCAAGCGGCTTCTGCAGTCAGACTTTTATCTTCTTGTGGTGTGACCGGGAACAGCGCCAGCTTATTGACACCCAGTTCCAGCAAACGTTCTGATTTTTTTAACAACAAGTCAGCAGACAGGCGCTGCACATTTGGCATACTTGGAATGTCTTGGGTCTGATTTTGTCCCGGCAGCACAAATACTGGATAAATCAAGTGATCAGCACTGAGATGGGTTTCACGTACCATAGAACGTAAATGCTCATTTTTACGAATACGACGCATGCGAGTTGCAGGAAACGCGGGACGATTGAACGTATAGGTCATAAAAATCTCAGTAATCAGTATTAAACTAGGCCCCTATTGTAGCCCTATCTGAATTTTTTGGGCATAAATTAGCGGTTTTTTATTGTTGTAGCTTCGGGCAGACTTATGACTAAGACAGAAAGAAATTGGACAGGTAATATACATTTAGGTGCAAAAGTGGATATTGAAGTGGTCTTAAACCAGCTGGTACACGCTTTTAATACCTCTCCTTTTTTTAAGCATAATGGCATGACCATGCGAGTGGTCGATGGTCAGATCGAAGCATATGTTGAAATGCAGGATTTCATGATTGGCAATGTGGCATTTCAGATTCTGCATGGTGGTCTTGCAGCGACCATACTCGACAGTATTGGCGGAATTGTGGCGATGGGTGAGCTGTATAAGAAAGCCGAACCGGAAACTATTGCCGATACGATTAAAAAGGTATCACGTCTGGCGACGGTTGATATGCGCGTGGATTATCTAGCGCCCGGTCGTGGTAAATATTTTATTGCCCGTGCAGAAACCTTACGTTTGGGGCGTAAGGGTTGTACCATGCGTATGACCATGGTCAATGATGATGACAAGCCAATTGCTACAGCGATTGCTTCATATGCCTATTAATTAAGTTTATCTCCTCAATCCTGGCTCATTCTGAGCCCGAACTAAGCCCTTATTCCTGGAATAGGGGCTTAGTTTTTTAAACTTCCGAGTAATATTTTTTTGCATATTTTCTAATTTTTATTATTAGAATGCATGAAAATTAAATTAATACGGCTTTCTCATTTTACCCATTGATCAATAAACGGGATATGAATCTATACATTCATGTCAGTGCTGGTCAGTGTGGCTGCGTGACCAAGTCTGTTGGATTTAGGAAAAAATCAATGACAGATGTACAAGACACCCTGCCAGAAAACGCATCAGATACAACTTCGGATCAAGCTTTAAAAAATAAACGTAAAAAAGCCCTGAGTATTGTTGCCCTCCTTATGGTGATTGCACTGGTGCTGTTTCTGGTGTGGAAATTCTTTCTGAACAATTCAGTCAGTACTGAAAATGCTTATGTCGGTGCTGAAACGGCTTCTATCACGTCTATGGTGAGTGGCCAGGTTGCTGAAGTACTTGTCCATGATACCCAAGCGGTCAAACAGGGAGATATCCTGGCCAAAATCGATGACCGTGATGCCAAAATTGCAGTGGCTCAGGCACGTGCAGAACTGACCAAAGCCAAGCGCCAGTACAAACAGACTGCGGCCAATAGCGGGGCTTTAAGCTCACAGATTGGGGTTAGTGATGATGCAATTCGCAGTGCCGAAGCCCAGCTGGCTCAGGCTCAGGCAGCCTTACATAAAGCACAAGATGAATATACGCGTCGTGAAAAACTCAGTGCGAGCGGTGCAGTGTCTAAAGAAGAACTCAGTACAGCACAATCTGCACTGGATACTGCTAAAGCAGGCGTAGCTTCTGCTGAAGCGGGTCTGGCACAAGCAAGATCCAGCCAGAAAGCCGCACAAAGCAATTTAGCGGCGAATGAAGCCTTGATTCAAGGCGCGAATGAAAATTCGACTCCTGATGTACTTGTGGCTGAAGCCAAACTGAAACAGGCCGAGCTAGACTTAGAACGTACTGTAATTAAAGCACCTTTTGATGGGGTGGTTTCACGCCGTTCAATTCAGGTGGGTCAACGTGTTGCGCCAGGTACAATGCTGATGATGGTCGTACCAGTAGATCAGCTCTATGTTGATGCCAATTTCAAAGAAAGCCAGCTGGAAAAAGTCCGTGTGGGGCAGAAAGCTGAACTGACGTCTGATCTGTATGGTAAATCGGTGAAATATTACGGTACCGTGGTGGGCTTCTCTGGTGGTACAGGTTCAGCGTTTGCTCTGATTCCGGCTCAGAATGCCACAGGCAACTGGATTAAGGTGGTACAGCGTTTACCAGTGCGTATCCAGCTAGATCCGAAAGAACTAGCCGAGCATCCGCTACGTGTGGGTCTGTCGATGGAAGCTGAAATCCACTTCAAGAAGTAATTCCCGATGAATAAATATGTTCCATATGGGAATCTGACTGGCGGCAAGCTGATGCTGGCAGCCTTTGTGCTGGCATTAGCCAATTTCATGGTCGTGCTGGACATGACCATTGCCAATGTCTCGGTGCCGCATATTACCGGTAGTCTGGCAGTGTCCAGCTCGCAAGGCACCTGGGTCATTACGTCTTATGCAGTCGCAGAAGCGATCTGTGTACCTTTGACAGGATGGCTGGCGGGTCGCTTTGGTAGCGTACGCCTGTTTGGTGTCTGCCTGCTGGGTTTTACCATTTTTTCGATTCTATGCGGGATTTCTACCAGTCTGGAAATGCTGGTGTTTTGCCGGATCGGGCAGGGGTTGTTCGGTGGCCCAATCATGCCGCTAAGCCAGACTTTATTACTGCGAATTTTCCCACCTGAAAAACAATCCCAAGCGATGGGGATGTGGGCAATGACCACCGTTGTCGGTCCAATTCTCGGTCCAATTCTCGGCGGTACGATTAGTGATAACCTGTCTTGGCACTGGATTTTCTTTATTAATATCCCGGTGGGTTTGTTCTGCGGTCTGGCTGCATTGAAGCTATTAAAACCAGCAGAAACTGAAACCAATACTTTGAAGATTGATAAAGGTGGTTTGTTCTTACTGATTCTTTGGATTGGTGCGCTGCAATTAATGTTAGATCTCGGTCATGAACATGACTGGTTTAGCAGTTCCTTTATTGGGACCTTGGCGGTGCTTGCCATAGTCGGTTTAATCATCTTTACCATTTGGGAACTGACCGAACGGCATCCGATTGTAGATATCCGGATCTTCCGATATCGCGGGTTTACCTTTGCTGTGCTGTCATTGGCCTTTGCCTTCGGTGCCTTCTTTTCCAGTATTGTACTGATTCCACAGTGGGTGCAAATTAATCTGGGTTATACGGCCACTTGGGCAGGTTATTTAACCGCAACCATGGGTTTTGGTAGCCTGTTGATGTCACCGATTGTGGCGAAGATGGCGACCAAATATGATCAGCGCATTCTGGCCAGTTTCGGTTTGACCTTGCTCGCCGTTGTGACTTTGATGCGGGCATTCTGGACTACGGATGCTGATTTTATGGCATTGGCCTGGCCACAGATTCTGCAAGGTTTTGCGGTGCCATTCTTCTTCATTCCACTCTCCAATATGGCATTGGCCTCAGTCCAGCCTCAGGAAATGGCTTCAGCGGCTGGTTTGATGAACTTTCTGCGGACCATGGCTGGAGCGATCGGAGCTTCAATTGCAGTCACGATCTGGGATGATCATAGTAAAGTGGCCCGCAGTGAGCTGGTAGGTAAACTGAATGTCGAAGAAACCCAGAATACCTTAATGGCACAGGGCATGAGTTCGGACAGTGCCTTGGGTTATATTTCCAGTCTGGTGGATAAAGAAGCATTAACCCTGTCAGCTAATCACTTGTTTTTGATACTGGCGATGGTCTTTGTTTTTGCTGCCTTAATCGTCTGGTTGGCACCACGACCGAAAGCGGGTGTGGGTGGAATGCCATCACATTAAAATTTTCCAAAATAAAAAACCGCTAACTATTTAGCGGTTTTTTTCGATCTTATAAATCTGATTTAGCCCGTTTTAAGGCATTTTGCCATTTAGCTAAATGGGCTTCACGTTCATCGGACTGCATTTTGGGTTCAAAGGCACGTTCCAGTTGCCAAGACTGGGCAATTTCATTAAGGCTGGAAAATACGCCGGATTTTAAGCCTGCCATGGCTGCGGCACCCCAAGCTGTGGATTCCAGCATCTTCGGACGCAAGACAGGAACATTGAGCAGGTCAGCCTGAAACTGCATTAGCATATCATTACAACTGGCACCGCCATCGACCCGTAACTCTTTTAAAGGATGGGCAATATCGGATTGCATGGCCGTCAGTACATCGGAGACCTGAAAAGCAATGGACTCCAGTGCAGCTCGGGCAATATGGGCTTTATTGGTCCCACGTGACATACCACAAAGCAGGGCACGCGCTTCACTATCCCAATGCGGTGCACCCAGTCCGGTAAAAGCAGGAACTAAGACCACGCCGTCAGTATCTTCAACTTTACAGGCCAGCTTCTCAATATCACTGCTTTTCTGAATGATGCCCAGCCCATCACGTAACCATTGCACCACAGCACCGGCCATAAAAACGCTGCCTTCCAGGGCATAGCTGGTCTGTTCCTGTGCTTGCCAGGCGAGGGTAGAAAGTAATTTGTTCTGGCTGAGCTGAATATCATGACCGGTATTGAACAGCATAAAACAGCCGGTGCCATAGGTATTTTTTGCCATACCGGGTTCGAAGCAAGACTGGCCAAACAAGGCAGATTGCTGATCACCCAGAATGCCGGTAATGGGAATGGTGGCTCCTAACAAACCCGGTGCTGTATCTGCAATATGACAATCGGAACTGATGATTCGTGGCAGGACTGAAGCAGGGATATTAAACAGGTCGAGTAGTTCCTCATCCCAGCGTTGAGTATGCAGATTCATCAACATGGTACGGGACGCATTACTGGCTTCGATGATATGCTCGGCACCTTGAGTCAGGTTCCAGATCAGCCAGCTATCAATAGTGCCAAAAGCGACATGACCTTGTTCTGCAAGTTCACGTAAGCCATCCACATGTTCCAATAACCAGACCAGCTTGCCAGCACTGAAATAAGGATCAATCCGTAGCCCGGTTTTTTGTTGTACCTGATCCATCTGGCCTTGCTGTATCAGCTGATTACACCAGTCTGTTGCACGACGATCCTGCCAGATAATCGCTGGTGCAAGAGGCTTCCCATTACGACAATCCCATACCACAGTCGTTTCACGCTGATTGGTCAGGCCAATCGCTTTAATATCTTTGGCCAGAATCCGGGCGGTAGCAAGCGCCTGTTGTACCACTGCAATTTGCGAGCTCCAGATTTCCTGTGCATCCTGTTCGACCCAGCCGGAATGTGGGGTCTGGATATGGGTTTCGCGTTGAGCTGTTGCCTGAATCTGTCCGTGTTCATTAAAGATGATTGCACGGCTAGATGTCGTTCCCTGGTCGAGTGCCAATAAATAGCTCATAATTTTTTTAAATGCTGACTTGAATTATGAAATATTAGCGCAATTATGTAATCAGGCGCATTCAAAAGTGTATTTGTGTAGAAAATGCATCGTATTTTTTGCCAGTTATGCTATGATGAGCTTGTACTTTGGGGATGTTCTTGGCTTCGACGCCGATGATGAAACTCATAGATGCATGCCGAGAGCGCATTTTCTCTCGTAAATAAAATTTGCATTTAAATAGTCGCAAACGACGAAACTTACGCTCTAGCAGCCTAAGGGTTGCTTGTCCGCATCTCTGAATACTTGTGGTTAGAGATCCCGACTGAAGCGAACGCACACAAGTCCGTATAGAGTCAAGCCTCGGGGCTTTATACCAAATCTAGAGGATCGCACCTTGAACCCTGTTCGTCGGGTCTCTTGGTGTTAAAACAATAGACGATATCTAAGCATGTAGTATTCTCGAGCGTAGTGTTGGCGGACGCGGGTTCAACTCCCGCCATCTCCACCAAAATTCTTGTTATAAATCAGCCACTTATATAAGTGGCTTTTTTATTGGCTACATGTTTATTTTAAGCGTTTACCAAATTCAGTTTAAGATGAAAAAGTTTTTTAATAGATCTCTTTCATAAATCAAAAAACGATCTTCTTTTTGGTTAATATTTGCACTCCAGATTTCTTGGCATTCATGCATAATCTGCGGATGAAATACATCGATTCAAACAAGCTTTCTGATCCTCAGT
>NZ_VOZC01000029.1:0-22973 GCF_013419975.1 Acinetobacter sp. YH12041
AGTACCAGCGTACGGCCCACAGAATGATGTCACGCTGAAAATGCCGGCCTTTGAATGGGTTCATGTGCAGCTCCATCAGCAAAAGGGGATGATAAGTTTATCACCACCGACTATTTGCAACAGTGCCCAAAAAAGTTCGTGGTGGAGAAAAGATAAGCTATGCAAGGCTTTAGGAGACGTGGTTTTTCAGGATGACGAAGAACGATTCGGCGCTAGGTGCAACATAGGTGCATCGCACGAGCGCTAGGAACGGCGAAAAAAGGCGGACGTGGCGAAATCGGTAGACGCAGCAGACTTTAAAATTGGAGTGCCCGCGGGGAAATCCGCGGAGTAGAACCGCTCAAAGTCGGGGAACGCTAACGGGCAATACCCTAAGCCAATCCCGAGCCAAGCCCCTTCGGGGGAAGGTGTAGAGACTGGACGGGCGGCGCCTAAAGCCTTCGGGCAATGGCGAAGGGACAGTCCAGACCACGAACGTCATCAGACGGCGGCGAAAGTCGAGGTGGTACGAAAATCTGCTTCTCTGTGAGAGTACGGGTTCGAGTCCCGTCGTCCGCACCACAAAGCCAAACATCCCTGCGATGATCGACCTCTGGGCGTTTGGTCGTGAGCCCGCCACCCTCGCGCTACGCTTTGCGCAGGCGTCGAAGGCGATCAGGTGCGCCCATCGATTCCGTCGAGCACCATCGCTGCGAGTTCATCGCTGGTGTGTGCACCACTATCGAGAACACGGGTTGTGCATGGAAGCCGTTCCCTTGCGGCCAAGCATCGGGCGACATTCGCTAATCGCCACTCTCGAATCTCCGCATTTCGATTCGGGTCAGGATGCATGGTCTGGTTCGCGATCCGGTGACGCAATAGGTCCTCGTTGAGCGTCAGAAAGATGTGCAGCAGCTGATCGTCGATCCGCCTTACCCCGTCGAGTATCTCAGTCAGATAGTCCGGGTGCACGAGCGTCATTGGGATGATGATGTCCTGCGAGTAATTCCTTCGAATCTCCCTGACCGCCGCGATCGTAAGTCCCCTCCACAAGGGGAGATCCTGATAGTCTCCGCTCGCTGGCATGGGGACCGTTTCTTTCACCACGAACCCGATTTCCTCGGGGTCAAAGATCAGCGATTTGGAACGCCGATCGCGCAGCCGCTTAGCGAGCGTCGTCTTTCCGGCGCCGAAAGGTCCGTTGATCCAGATTATCATTGTCGACGGCCTCTAACCTGAAGGCTCGCAAGAGCGCTCGACGGCCTCGTGCGGAGGCACGATCGGAGTGGTTCCGAAATGCTTCTCAAGATAGGTGACGCCGAACGTCACGATGTCCTGCGCGTCGAACAGGTAGCACTGAGCAAAGCCCACGACACCTTCTCGATGGCGACCGAGCTTCACGTAAGCATTTGCTATAGTTTCAACCGCATCCGGCTTTCCTTCGATAGCAAAGCAATCGAGAATGCCGTTTGAATCGTAATCCGATGCCGTTTTCCAGGCGACTTCACCGTCTCTTCCAAGCATCGGCATCTCATACGTCACCCACCGTTTGTTGGGGATATCGGCAACCGCCTCGGCGTAGTGCAATGCGGTAACGGAGTTTAGCGGCGCACCCAACAGCAGGGCCTTCCCGCCAAGGCGAACGAACCGCTCGACGGGCGATCCTTCCCCCAAGGCGTGACCGAGTTCGTGAGGCTCCGTCAGCGTTTCAGCCAGCGGACCAACCGCGACCATCGATGCATCGGGGTGCGCGCTGCGCCGCGCGCCGGGGGCTTGAACCAGAAATTGATTCAGCAGGCCGAACCCACGGTAAGTCCCGGCTGTTGCGGGATCGAACGGCAGCCAGGTACGGCGGGCTTCGTCATCCAGCCGAGCGCCATTCAGAGTCTCCTCGTAGGGTGATCGGTCCCACGACGCGTATCCCATCACAGTGCCAGTCGGCCCAACCGCGGAGCGTAACGCGGCAACGACCGTCTCCGCTCCTCCTTCGACCGGACCAATCGCTTTAAGTGAGGCATGCACCATCAAGAGGTCACCGGTTTGGACTCCGAGTTTTTGAAGCGCCTCCGTTATTGCCTTCCGCGTATGCATCGCGATATCTCCTCTAAACTGCAAAACACTATACCTATCGAGATATCACTCTACTATACCTATCGAGATAATGAAGAAATTCTAAAATTAACATAATACACCTTATACAAAATGCCCTTGTAAGCCCTTAATCAAGGGCATTTTTAGTCTCTACTTAACATAAAATTTTGGTGGTGCTTCAAAAAGTATGCTGCCTTTAAATGAAGCCATTATTGATGTAAAAGAAAAGAAGGCTAAATCAAAAGCTTTAAAATGGTTTTCAAGCTTTTTTGAAAAATTACAGCTTCTTCTGAAGCTACGCCTAATTCTATGCCTTATTTTGCAATTATTGCCTTCAATACCTACAGTAAAAAATTTACCAATACTTTGCTTACCATTTTTAAAAGCAGTGATGAAACTGTCCCAATGATCACTTGCAATTCGGGTGTAGTGAATATCTAATTGTTTAAGCTTTGTCTTCAATTGTTAGACTGTAGCTAAATCTCGTTTACCCCAAACATAAGCAACAATTTCACCTGTTTCTCGATGATAGGCGTAAATAAGCCATTGTTTATTCTTTTTATTTCCAACAAAATTCCAGAACTCATCTACTTCGAGAGATTCATAATGACTTTGCTGAGGCTGAATTTCATAGGTTGATTCAGTTAAAGTACGTAAAACTTTACCGATACTGATGCGCTCAACTTCAGCAATATCTCGTATACCGCTGCCTCTGACCATCAACTGTAATATTTTACGAGTAATACCTGACTTACATCCTAGATAGCTCAGTGCATGATCACCAATAAACTGACGTTTACAGTCTTTGCACTGATAGTTTTGTTTCCCATCTACTTTGATACCATTTTTCTTTATACTATCACTGAGGCAGGTTGGACATTTGATTGCTAGAGTTATTTGCATTTCTCTATTTTATCAAAATCCAATCGGCTTTTTCTTCAGCATACTTTTTGAAACACTACCAAAAATAGATTAACCTCAAACTTCTAATTCTTATAAATAATGAAAAACACCCAACTTATCTAGCACATCTAAAGACAATTGTTTACGTAGAGCAATATCATCACCAGCTTTCATTTGCATATTTAAAGCAAATGCCACCACTTGCCCATCTGCCTTTTCAACAAAACCCACATACCAACCCACTTGCGGGTCTACAGCCATTCCCCAGCCACTTTTAGCATATAGACGATTCTCCCCTCTGCGCTCTACATACAACATCTCTTTCACTTGTTGCTGAACTTCAGGTTTAAAAGGCAATTGCCCTTGGGCTAAATCATACACAAACTTTACTTCTTGTATAGGTGTAATTGTCAAAGGCCCTTTCAACCAAAATTGATCAACTTCCGTGCCTATTTGCATATTGCCATAACCAATACGTTGCAATTCACTTTGCATTAAGCTTGGACCAATACGACGTGCCAATTCTTGATATACAGGCACTGTAGATGCTTGCATGGCTTCGCCCAAAGTAAAATCTTTGTCCCATGCTTTAAAAAAACGTGGCTTTCCATCCCACTTAAATATTTCTGTAGATGTTGCTTTATGATTTTCTAAACCAATTAGTGCATTGGCAATTTTAAATGTAGATGCAGGAATATAAGCTGTTTTTGCTCGGTCTAAATGCGTGCCATATTTTTTAATATTTTGACCATCATATGTGACAAACACAGCATCAGCTGAGATTTCATTAAAAAGCGCTTGAACATTCTGATCGATGATTGAGTTATTCACTTGTGGAATTGTACTTGTTTTTGCTCGACTCATACTATGCTCAGCACAAGCCCCAATACTTATGCTTAAGCAAACTAAACTCAATATTTTTAATAATTTCATGATATACAACTTTAAAATTTGGTAGTGTTTCAAAAAGTATGCTGAAGAAAAAGCCGATTGGATTTTGATAAAATAGAGAAATGCAAATAACTCTAGCAATCAAATGTCCAACCTGCCTCAGTGATAGTATAAAGAAAAATGGTATCAAAGTAGATGGGAAACAAAACTATCAGTGCAAAGACTGTAAACGTCAGTTTATTGGTGATCATGCACTGAGCTATCTAGGATGTAAGTCAGGTATTACTCGTAAAATATTACAGTTGATGGTCAGAGGCAGCGGTATACGAGATATTGCTGAAGTTGAGCGCATCAGTATCGGTAAAGTTTTACGTACTTTAACTGAATCAACCTATGAAATTCAGCCTCAGCAAAGTCATTATGAATCTCTCGAAGTAGATGAGTTCTGGAATTTTGTTGGAAATAAAAAGAATAAACAATGGCTTATTTTTGTTCAAAAGTCATATTTTACCTCGGAGAAACCGGACATTTTTATTGGTGAGAATATAGACACTTTAAATGGGTTCTAACACTCTCGTTTCGTATAACAGCCATTATGTTAAATAACTTTTAGAAGCTTTAGTACAAGCTTGACAGATTGTCTTATCATTATAAAATAACCTTATTCAAATCATCCTCCCAAGAGTAACGCCAATGAAGTAAGTCATTTTCTCATCATTATTTTTAAACTTTTGATGTGCAAAATAGATTCTACTTGTGGCTATATATTCTTGGTCTCTACTTTATATCCTAAATAATATATTGTTTTTTATAAGTTAATCTTCACTATTTTGCATATCCTCTACATGAGGAATTTTTTATGCAACATGCATGTATTGCTTCAAACTTAAATTTAGAATTTTCTACACAGAAAATGTTTGATCAGCTAAACATTACGCTTTTATCAGGACAGGTTTCTGCATTAATTGGACGTAATGGTTTAGGTAAATCCCTATTGTTCAGAATATTAGATCAAAGCCAAGCTTTAGATATTCATTATAGTGGTCAAGTTTCATGGAATATCCAACATGATTATTTGGCACAATTAGAACGCCTTAATGCTGAAAATATTGCACAAGCATTAGAGGTAGATCATTTACATCATGCTTTTCGGCGTATAGAGAACAATACAGCTAGTTTTGATGATTATGAGTTAGTTGAAAATACCTGGGATTTACCACAAAAATGGCAAAATATACTTGAAAATGCTGACTTACCTACGGATTTGAACTTTCCAACAGAAAAACTGAGTGAAGGACAAAAAACAAAGCTGGCTTTATGTCGTTTGTTTTTAAAAAAGGATCACTATCTACTTTTAGATGAACCAAGCAACCATTTAGACTCAACATCTAGACAATGGTTAATTGAGAGTATTTTGGCACACCCTAGTGGTGTATGCCTGATTAGTCATGATCGCCAATTACTCAATCAAGTCCAACATATTTATGCTTTAACTGAATTAGGCTTACAACACTACAAAGGTAATTATGAGCATTACATTCAACAGCATCAGCTACACATGGATGCATTAACTCAGTCTATTAATAATGAGAAAAAAGAATTAAAGCAGTTAAAACAACGGCAACATGATAGCTTAATGAAAGCGAATAAACGTCAATCTAAAGGCAATGAACTTCGTGATTCTAATTCTCAAGCAAAGATTTTTCTAGATTTCAAAAAGGAAAATGCTGGACAAAGCTTAGGTAAGCTACGTGCCCAACAAACTCGACAAACTGATGATTTGAAAAATAGTCTGATTAATAGGCAGACCATTGTAGAAAAAATCAAAGCTCAGAAGTTTGAATTCCACTTACAGAGTACGAAGCAAGGAGAGATTTTAAGAATTCATGATTTAAAGCTACCCCATACAGCAACAAATAAAATTAATTTTGCATTGAAAGCTGGCGAAAAAATCCATCTTAAAGGTGCTAATGGAATTGGTAAATCAACCTTATTGAAATTGATTTCTACCCATCAACGTGATGATATTTTCTTTAGTGGAACATGTTTGTATTTAGATCAAAACTTTAGTTTATTAAATAATGATTTATCCGTAATCGAAAACCTTGCACTTTATAACTCCAATCTTACTGAAGTTGAGTGGAGAAATTTGTTAGGTCAGTTACGTATTCGTCGTGAAAAAGCTTTATTAAAACTATCAGAACTGAGTGGTGGTGAAAAATTGAAAGTCGCATTATTAGCAATGAGTCACTATCCTGATGGTATTGATTTATTATTGCTTGATGAACCAGAAAATCATTTAGATATTGAGTCTAGAGAGCTTCTATCGCAGGCTATTAGCCAATATCAGGGCGCTGTAATTTTAGTTTCACATGATCATTTTTTTGTTGAACAGTGTGAAATATCTGAAGAGTATTTAATTGAGTAAAATGACATTTTCAAATATATAGATTTATTAGTTCTACTAAAATTAACATAATACACCTTATACGCAATACTTTTTAAATTGTGTTATAATTCAATGTGTTGATTTCAGTTTTATAGCCCACTCACCCTCGAATGGGCTTTTTTTATGATTGTTCACGTTCCACGCCTATTCTTTGATCAATGTTCCACGGTTTTATTTAATGTTGCTGAACAATCAATGGATACCAGTAAAGCCCTTTAGGTCTTCTGTTGCTTCAAATATAAAGTCTATCGATGACATTTTCATTTTTCAAATAGCGATAGACAGCCTGTCTGCTAATACCAAAAGCTTTAGCTAAATCGACTTTCGATGGATATTTCCCTTCTTTCCAGGCGTGTCGTAAAGCTTCAGCCTGCTCTTGATTTAACTTATGGACTCGACCTTTATATTTACCTTGAGCCGCTGCAATCTTAATCCCTTCTTTTTGGCGCTCTAAAATAATCTCTCGTTCAAATTGGGCAAAAGCCCCCATAAGTTGCTGAGTATTCTTATGTAAACCTACCAGTTATTCTTATTCAAATCCTGCCACTCATTTTGGATAGTAGTAGGCCATTGATTTTCTATTCAAATAATTCAAAACAAAATATCCAAATTTGAATCTTGAAGCACAATCTTAATCTGCTATAATTTGTACATCAAATTGATGTACTTGTTGGGTGGGATATGACTAACTTAGCAACGGAACGAATTAATATTCGTTCAACAGTAGATGCAAAAAATGTAATTGAACAAGCTGCGAATTTATTGGGACTCAGTGTAAGTTCCTTTATGCTTCAATCCTCATTTGAAAGAGCAAAAGAATTACTTAAATCTAATTATGAGTTAAAAGTAAATAATGCTGATCGAGATATGTTAATGAACATACTTGAGAACCCACGCCCTGCAAATGATGAGATGAAAAAATTAATGAGTTTATTAGATGAAAATTGAGGTTTTACAAGCCCATCATCAGAAAAAATCATTTAATTGCGGGCAAGATGATTTAAATAAATTCATAAAACAGTATGCATCCCAACATCAGAAATCAGGAACAAGTAAAACGTATGTTGCTATTGATGATGATCTACAAGTGAGAGGGTTTTATTGTTTATCCAGCACATCCATAGGATTTGATGTAGTTGATACTGTGCTTACTAAACGATTACCTCGTTATCCGCTCCCTTGTGTAGTTGTAGGTCGCTTTGCCGTTGATCAAACCGTTCAGGGGCGAGGAATTGGGAAAGTGCTTTTAGCCCATGCTCTTAAACAAGTTTCAACAGTTGCTCAAATTATTGGTGTTAATTTTGTTGTAATACATGCTAAAGATAAAAAAGCGATGGAGTTTTATCAGCGTTTCGGCTTTATTTCATTAACATCAAATCCATTAACATTAATATACCCAGTGAGTGAAATACCTAGTTTCAATTGAAAGTGGTCTACTAGCAATAGGAGTGACTGGTAAACTGCTTACAGGAATTAGTGGCTGATTTATCCAATAATCTGCAAGTTGCAACATCAAATTATCCATCGGGGTGGCCTGAGCCGTAAATGTAATATTCTCTTTCACAAACTGAATAGCCACTCCCCTTTTTACAAGCTGATCAACCTCAGTCACTAAATCTTTAAGACTCCTAGCGAAGCGATCCATAGAGTGCACAACAATCATGTCACCTTCACGGACATAGCTGAGCATTTCCTGAAATTTAGGACGGGCTGTATTTTTTCCTGAAGCTTTATCGACAAATAATCGGTCTACTTCAATTCCCTCAAGTTGGCGTCCAATATTTTGGTCAATAGAGCTGACTCTGACATATCCAACTTTATGACCTTTCATATTGTTATCTACTAGATGACTATTTCTGCTTATTGTAACTAATGAATCTTAATCTTAAAAGTTACATGTAACGTATGTATGAATTTCATTTAAATGAGACATGTATTTTACAGCTTTCACAGTGTAACTTTAGGGTATACTTTAAAGTTACACAAAACATCTATATGAAGACTAAAGTCCAAATTAGTGTTTATGTTGGTTCAATGTATTACATTTCGTATTTTCTATTTGTAACGTAATTTCAGTAATATTATGATTATGTTTTAGAACTTCTAAGGCCTTTTGATAGAGTTGATCTGTATTGCTATTCGGAGCAACCAAATGAGCAGTTAAATGAATATTTCTTGAGGATATAGCCCAGACTTTCAACTGATGAATCCCTTCAACGCCCTCTAGCTTCAATAAATCATTTCTTAACGACTCAATATCAATCTCATCAGGAACTCCTTCAAGCAGAATATGAATACTTTGTTTTAATAAAATCCAAGTTCGAGGTAAGACCCAGAAGCCAATTAACACAGCGATTACGGTATCAACCCACATCCACTGGGTAAAATAAATAACTATTCCTCCGATAATCACGCCTATCGATCCTAGAGCATCACTAAGAACTTCTAAATATGCACCTTTTATATTTAGACTTCCTTCAGCACTAGCAGAAAGGATTTTCATTGAAATCAAATTTATGACCAAACCAATGACCGCGACAATCATCATTCCAACACTTTGAATTTCAGCAGGATTCGTAAAACGTTGATAAGCTTCATATACAATATATATTGCTACCACAAAAAGCATCACCGCATTAAACAGAGCCGCTAAAATTTCAAATCGCTGATAGCCAAAAGTTCTTTTATCATCTGCGGCTTTTTTACCAATTTTGATAGCGGCAAGAGCAATAGCTAAAGCGGCTACATCAGTAAACATATGAGCTGCATCAGATAACAAAGCCAAACTTTGGGTAATAAAAGCAGCGACAACTTCTACTATTAAAAAAGTAGTCGTTAAACCTAAGGCAACCATTAACTTCTTACTATTTTCTTCAGTAACAACCGCATGGCTATGATCATGATGTTCTGACATAAAATATTTTCCTTATTCTATTTATGATGAGCAGAGATATTGGATAACAGCCAATATCTCTGCTGTAAATCGACTAATCTATTGGATTAAGAAACTTTCTTTTCATTTATCCAACGATAAAGCACGGGTAACAGCACCAAAGTTAGTAATGTTGAAGAGATAATCCCGCCAATCACTACGGTTGCCAGTGGCCGTTGAACCTCAGCCCCTGTTCCGGTTGCCAGCGCCATTGGTACAAAACCCAGTGAAGCCACACAAGCTGTCATCAACACTGGTCTTAAGCGCAAAATAGCCCCTTGCCACACGGCTTTATGCACTGGATATTTGTCCCTTAATTCCTTAATAAAGGTCAGCATTACCAGTCCATTGAGGACTGCAACACCAGATAAGGCAATAAAGCCAATTCCAGCTGACATCGATAATGGAATATCCCTTAGCCAAAGGAACAGCACACCACCGGTCAAGGCAAAGGGTACCCCGGTAAAGACCAATAGACTTTCTTTGACATTGTGAAAGACCGCCATCAGTAAAATAAAGATAGTGATTAAAGCCAGTGGAATCACGATTTGCATCCGTGCTTTGGCTGAAGCCAAATTTTCAAACTGACCGCCATATTCTATCCAATAACCACTTGGCAAAGTGTATGCTTTGAGCTGTGTCTGTACATCAGAAACAAAAGACCCTAAATCACGCCCTTCAACATTCGTTGTAACCACAACTCGGCGTTTACCATTTTCTCGACTGACTTGGTTGATTCCTTCAATGGTCGAGACTTGCGCGACATCCGACAATAAAATACTGCCACCATTTGGAAGCTGAATAGGTAACTGGGAAACAGATGCGACACTACGGTCTTGCTCTCCAAGACGGATAACAAAATCAAAACGACGATCGCCTTCTAAAATCTCTCCCACGCTTTGTCCACCAATACTGGTTGCCACAAGGTCTTGAATTGAACGCACACTCAAACCATATTGTGCAGCCAAAGTTTTATTTACCTCGACATTCAGTAATGGCAAACCTGAGGTCTGCTCAACTTTCACGGCACTGCTACCCGATATTTGCTGAATGATTTTGGAGATTTTAGTCGCCTCAGTATTGAGGACATTCATATCATCACCGAAGATTTTCACACCAACATCACTACGCACACCTGAGATCAATTCATTAAATCGGAGTTCAATCGGTTGTGAAAATTCACTATTATTGCCTGGAATCGTGGCTAAATACGTCACCATACGGCCACGTAATTCATCTAAACTTTCTTTAGGATTTGGCCATTCTGAACGAGGCTTTAACATGATATAGCCATCTGAAATATTGGGTGGCATGACATCTGTTGCAACCTCGGCTGTACCCGTTCTGGCAAATACTGCCTTAATTTCAGGGAAACTCTTTAAAAGAAGTTTTTCAGTATTCTCCTGAATACGTAAAGACTCTTCTAAGCCTGTACTTGGTGAACGTAACTGTTGTACCGCAAAGTCTCCTTCACTGAGCTGTGGTGCAAATTCACTGCCGAGTTTGGTACTGATAAATCCCGTAATCACTAATACACACAGTGCAAAAGTCAGCACAACTGCTTTGTATTGATACGAAATATCAAGAGTTTGCTGATATTTAGCTTTTAGCCATAACATCCAACGACTTTCTTTTTCTTGAATATCGCCTTTGACCCACAATGCCACAGCAGCAGGCACAAAGGTGATCGATAAAATAATGGCTGCAACAAGGGCGAGTACCACTGTCAATGCCATCGGATGGAACATTTTTGCTTCCACACCACTTAAAGCAAAAATCGGCAAATACACCACCAAAATAATAAGCTGACCAAAAATAAGAGGACGACGTGCTTGGCGGGCAGCCAGAAAAACTTCCTTAAAGCGTTCACTTTGTGTGAGAGGTCGTTTTAACAGTTGCTGTGTATGGGCTAAACGCCGGATACAGTTTTCGACAATCACCACAGCACCATCGACAATGATGCCGAAATCGAGTGCACCTAAACTCATCAGATTGGCACTGATATTTTTCTGTGCCATCCCGGTTAAGGTAAACAGCATAGAGAGTGGAATGACACAGGCAGTAATCAAGGCAGCACGGATATTCCCTAAAAACAGGAACAGAATGATGATGACCAGGATTGCTCCCTCTACCAAGTTTTTCTGAACGGTTTTAATCGCCTTCTCAACCAAGGTAGTACGGTCGTACACCGTTTCAATCACTACCCCTTTAGGCAAACTATTCTGAATATCTTGAAGCTTGGCATCCACAGCTTTAGAAACAGTCCGGCTATTTCCACCCATCGCCATCATGGCAATCCCTAAAACGGTTTCTTTGCCGTTATAGGTTGCCCCACCGGTTCTTAAATCATGCCCAATAGAGACTTGCGCAATATCACCAACCCGAATTGGGCTGCCATTTGGGCTACCCAGCATGGTGTTCTCAATATCAGAAAGCCCATTGAATGTACCCGGTACACGTACCGTCAATTGCTGACCATTGTCTTCAATATAACCTGCACCTCGGTTCTCATTATTTTGCGCTAAAGCCTGTTGCAGTTGTTCTAATGAGATATTCAGTTGCTGCATCCGGTTTAAATCGGGAGAGACCACATAGGTTTTTTCAAAACCACCAATACTGTTGACCTCTGCAACTCCCTTAACACGTTGCAGTTGAGGACGCACAATCCAGTCCTGAATCTCACGCAAATCCATCGGCGTGTATGCAGTTCCATCCGGCTTTTTCGCATTCGGATCTGCCTTCAGTACCCATTGATAAATCTCACCGAGACCCGTAGAAACGGGGGACATCGTCGGTGCGATTTGTGCAGGCAACTCAGATTGCGCCTCCTGTATCCGTTGGTTAATCTGCTGACGGGCCCAATAAATATCAGTCCCATCTTTAAAGACAATGGTGACTTGAGAGAGTCCATAACGGGATATGGAACGGGTAAGCTCCAGATCCGGAATGCCAGCCATGGCATTTTCAATGGGATAGGTAATCCGCTGTTCGACTTCAAGCGCAGTAAAACCCTTGGCTTGAGTATTAATCTGGACTTGGGTATTGGTAATATCGGGTACAGCATCAATCGGGAGTTTCTGATAGCTATACACCCCGACCGCAATCCAGGTACAGACAAAGAGCAACACCCAAATCGCATTTTGTATGGAAAACTGAATGATTCGTTCGAATAAACCTTCTGGTTTTGGCAGATCAGAATTAATGTTCATGGCCTGCCTCGTCTTTTTCTAATTCAGATTTCAACAAGAAACTGCCTTGAGCGATATACTTCTGCCCTTCAGTCAGCCCAGAAATCACTTCAAGCCATTGTCCATCACTTGAAGCCTGCCCCAATTGCACTTTCTGTGCTTTTAAGTGGACTTGACCTTTTTGTTCTGAATCTACGATGAAAATACTGTCTTCACCTTCAATACTTTGCAGCGCAGACTTTTGAATCCGAAGGGCTGATTTTGCTGTAGCTTCCGGAATCAACACTCTCACTAACACATTAGAACGCAACTCAGTAGCTTGCGCATCGAGTTTTGCGCGCACCACCAGACGCCCTGTTTGTACATCTGCCTGAGAGGTTAAGCTTTGTACAGTAGCTTTATAGATTTGATCTGAATCATTCACTTTAAAGTCAATTTTTTGCCCGGCTTGCAGTTGACCTGAGAATTGATTCGGCAAATTAAACTCAAGCCATAAATCTTTCAGCTGTTCAATGACAAAGAGCTGATTAGCCAGTTGCACATTTTCACCGACCACAATATCTTTTTGACTGATCACCCCAGAGATCGGTGCTTTAATCAGAAAACGCCCATTGTTATTGCCACTTGCACCTAATGCATTTAAACGTGCTTGTGAGGACTGGACAGTAATCTGCGCTTGACGGTAGGCATTTTCGGCACGCTGGTAATCCTGTTTGGCAGAAATCCCCTGTGACCAGAGTTGCTGTTCGCGCTGGTAATCTTTACGGGCCAAATCCAGATTCACCTGTGCCATACGCAGATTTGCCTGTTGGTCGATCAGTTCAGGCACGATTAGTACAGCCAGCGTTTGTCCTTTTTGCACGCTCTGTCCTAAAGCCACATTGACCTGCTCGACATGACCACTAAAATTAGGCGATATATGCGCTTGTTGATCGGTATTCACCACCAATTTACCTGGCAGGGTTGTCAGCTTTTCAACCAATCCTGTGGATGCAACAGCAACTTTTAAACCTTGTTCAACCATTTGTTGGCTGGTCAGTTGTATTTCGCCTTCTTCAGCATGTCCTTCTTCAGAACTATCTTCATCAGAATGTTCGGCATTTCCCTCATCATGACCATGCCCCTCAGATTCAGTTTTTTTTGAACTTAACCAAATAACCAGACTGACCAAGACCGTAATCAGAATCAAAATTGCAATCATGAGAGACTGGGATATTTTTCCGTTTTGCTTGGCGTTCATTTTATCGTGCTCCCCCATTGATTAAATTTTGCGATGCTTCGACTGCCTTTTTATTCAGTTGTGTATAGGCATCCGAACGGCTAATTTCTTCATAACTTGTGCCAATACTGAGTGCCTCAGCTGCGAGGGCAGTTTGCCAAGCTTGACGTAGAATTTGTAATTGACCCAATCGAAGATTCTGCAGTTGGGTGGTTGCTTGCTGAACGTCGGTAATGGACAGTTTCCCTGCCTGAAACCCTTGTAAAGTACGGCTCTGAACTTTGGTCGCCAAAGTAACTTGTGCTGTTGTGGCATCGAACTGGCTACGTAAACCTTTGAGCTGATGCATGCTGTTGGCAATATTGAGTATTTGTTGCTTCAGCTCACGCTGCTGCTGTTGGTTCAGCAATATTTGCTGTTGCTGGACCATCGGGATCGCATATTGCTGGCGGTTGAAAATATTCAGTGGAATAGCCACGCCGATTGCCAAAGTCGTATCGTTGCTTTCATTAGGGGTTTTGCTACGTTTCATGCCTACATTTAAAGTCGGATTGGGACGTGCCTGAATTCTTAAATTTTCAATTTGATGATCCGATTGCTGAATGTTCAAGGCATAGAATTTTTCTAGCCACCCTTCAGCAATATACCGTTGCACAGTTTGGAGACTTTGCTCTGGCCAAGGGATAGCGGTTTTATTCAATTGAAGATGTGAAGATGTTTCTCCCCCCCACAAATTAGACAGCTGACGACCGGCAGCTTGTTTATTCAGCATCGCTTGCTGATAAAGTCGTTGGATTTCTAGCGCTTCAATTTGGGTACGCTCAAAATCAACCAGGGCAATACTGCCTGCCTGATAGCGTTTCTGGGCACTGTCCAGATTGGCTTTACTTGTTTTTAACTGTACTGAATAAGCAGACTGCTCAACCTCAGCAAGTGCAAATTGCGACCATGCAAATTTAACAATCAGTTGGCTTTGTGCCTTCCATAATTGCTGTTGCAATTGGATTTGTTGATTCGAGGTATTGGCAATCACCCGGTTCAGCTTACGCTGACCAAATAGATCTAGAGGTTGACTAACGCCAACATTGAATTCCTGTTCTTGACCTGAGCCAAAGCCAGACTGTTCTAAACTTATACTTGGATTCTGCCATAACCGACTTTGCTGAATATTCAATTCAGATATTTGCTGAACTTGTTGCCACAGCTTGTCTTGAGTCTGGTAACTTTGTACTTTTGCTAAAGCGGATTCAAAGCTGGTAACGTTTTCAGCATAGCTATATTGCATAGCCGCTGCACATATACAAGCAACCAAGCTATGACGCAAGAGTATAATTGATTGTGAAGACATGATTTTTCCCACTTATTTAAATAATAAAAGTGGTGGGAATGTTTTAGGCTACCCCACCATGAGCGGGGAAAATTCGGGAGGTGGGCTTTGTTGAAACAGGTCAGGAGCCTGATAGCTGTTTTTCCAATGAAATTGTGGATTCACTTTAACTTCAGAGCTTGGATGAAACACATCTACTTTTTCATTTTGTACAATCAAATGCGTCATCGATGGTAGATGATCTTGATGATCTTCACCGATTTCTAAATCGCTACTGAATGTTTTTATGTTTTCTGACTGTCCATTATGATCGTGTTGACGACTATCGCTGGCACACAAGGTATTTTGGTGATGACCAAAATGATAACTCTGCTGTGATTGAGGCTGTTGTTCATGGACACAAAAGGCCGCCGCCACATTCCAAAAGCTTTGGAACATGAACAATCCAACCAAGACTGTAATCCATGTAGTAGAACGCATCATCATAACAATCGAAAAATTTGTACCAAGTATAAGGCTTAGAGCCACTCCAAGGTCAAGCTTAATAAATTAAATTAAACATTCAATGAACACTGAATAGCCGGCACTTTTGCAAATTTACCTTGTCTCTATAAGCTCACATCAATTTCAGGTAAGAATAACAATAGATAGTGAACCGTACCGGGTTTGTCGGAGACTTTTTATTTAAGTTAGGCCACCGGTAATCCTCCCATAAATAACCGAAGTTAAAAGTAGAGGTACACATAAGTTAAAATTTTATAGAATTGCTTGAGTTCAAAATCTCTAATTAGCATGTATTGAAAACATGAATATTTATCTAAAAAGAGAACTATTTAACATCATGGCTGTTATACGCAATAAAAAAACCTGGGCACCAACCCAGGTCTAAAATTTAAAAAACAGATAAATATCAGTGCAATAAACTCATTTTTCTAATTTCGCATAACGTGTATTATGTTAATTTTAGAGAAACTACTAAATTATATTGGGTTGTAAATATTTGAAATTCCGTTAAGATATTTTGGATTAAATTCTATTCCTAGATAGCATTCGTGTTGACTCATCTCTCCAAAAAACTTTGGTTTTGTTTTCTTATGGTTTTTGCCATAGGATGGAGTAGTGTGTCTGTTGCATCAGTAAAGATAATGCATATCAATATGCAAACTGAAATGAGCCAAGATCATTGTTTAGATCAAGCACAGCAAGTCACTCAACATGGTATTAATCACGAAGTACAGACGAATACCGATTGCCATAATCATTTAGCTCTTAATCAGAATATAGATCACAAAAAGTGTCAGGAATGTTCTAGCTTATCCTGCCAGACACAGATCTCATGTCTTCATTCTTTGCAAAGCTCGCTAGATCCCCTAGATACCTTCTATTCTATAGATCAGCCTAATTTTTATTACCCCAACCAATATCTAAATGGGTATTGGCAAGAAATTTCACGTCCTCCTAAAACTTAACCATTTTTTTTAAAATTTATTTATTTTTCAAAAATTAAGGTTAAGTTATGTCTCATAAAATTAGTTCGTACCTATTAGCAGGTATTTGTTTTGCATCGTCGCCTTTGGTTTTTGCCGAAGTGCGTGAATATCAGCTTGTTATTGATGAAGCAGTGGTCAGCCCAACTGGAAAGCCTGTAAAGCGCATTACCGTAAATGGTCAATTTCCTGCGCCTTTGCTTGAGTTTGAAGAGGGTGATGAAGCCATCATTCGCGTGAAAAATAATTTAAAAAACCAAGATTCTTCTATTCATTGGCACGGACTGTTGTTGCCGGGCATTATGGATGGTGTACCGGGATTTAATGGTTTTAACGGTATTAAGCCTCAAAGCGAGTATGTTTATAAATTCAAGATTCGCCAAAGCGGGACTTATTGGTATCACGCTCATTCTAAAGGACAGGAACAGGACGGCTTATATGGTTCTTTTGTGATTTATCCAAAAGGTAAAACACCATTGGCAGCACATGAAAAAGCTGAACGTGACTATGTGGTGATGTTGTCAGATTTTCATGAAAAAACCAGTGATCAAATTCAGAAAGATCTTAAAATTTCAGCTGAATATTATCAAGATCAGCGTGAAACCTTGGGTGATGTTTGGAAGCAGGTTAAACGTGATGGCATAAAAGCGACATGGTCTGACCGCAAAATGTGGAATCAGATGCGTATGCTAAAAACCGACATGTCGGATGTTACAGGTTATACCTTCCTCATTAATGGCAAAACACCTGAACAAAATTGGACAGGAATGTTTAAACCGAATGAAAAAATTCGCCTACGTTTTGTGAATGCATCTGCGATGTCTTTCTACGATGTCCGTATTCCTAACTTGAAAATGACTGTGGTCAGTGCTGATGGTCAGCCTGTAAAACCTGTTGCTGTGGATGAGTTTCGTATTGGCACAGCTGAAACTTATGATGTGATTGTGGAGCCAAAAGGCGGACATTATCAAATTGAAGCTGAGTCAATTGACCGTTCAGGCTATGCGATTGGTACACTGCACAATGAACTAAATCCTATGACACATGGCATTCATATGCCTGCACCACGTCCACGCTCACTTTTGACCATGGAAGATATGGGACATGGTGGTGGTGATCATGCAGGAATGGATCATTCGAAAATGAACCACGGCAATATGCAAGGCATGGATCACTCGAAAATGGATCATTCAAAAATGAACCATGGCGATATGCAAGGCATGGATCACTCGAAAATGGATCATTCAAAAATGAACCATGGCGATATGCAAGGCATGGATCACTCGAAAATGGATCATTCACAGCATGGCACAGCAAAACCACAAGAAAATGATCAAGTGGTTTATGGTTGGGCAAATGCATCTACACCTGCGGGCAATAAAGCCTTGCAATATAGTGATTTAAAATCTTTAGAACCGCAAAAAGATACTCGTGAAGCTAGCAGTGAATTAGTAGTGCGTTTGGGCGGTACTATGGAGCGTTATATTTGGACGATTAACGGTAAAAAATTCAGCGATGCTGAGCCATTAAAAGTGAAGTATGGCGAGCGTATCCGTATCAAATTTATTAATGACAGTATGATGGCGCACCCCATGCATTTACATGGCATGTTTATGCAGTTGGAGAATGGTCAAGAGTCGGTAGATATGCCGAATAAACACACATTGATTGTACCACCGGGTAAAACAGTCACTGCTTTATTAACTGCGGATGAGTTGGGCGAATGGGCAATCCATTGTCATTTGTTGTATCACATGAGTGCAGGAATGATGAACAAGTTGATCGTGGCAAATGTTAGCGATGAACAAGTGTCTACAACGCCAATTCAAGGTACAAATTCGACTCAAACTCACCAAGTAACTGAGCAAAAAGGAGCTGGACATGCACATCACTAATTTTGTATTTAAAGCGTTTTTTTCTGTTGCGGTATTGAGTTTAACAAGCTTAAGTTTGGCGCACGAAGGGCATCATTCAACTGCTCAGACTGATGGAAAAAATGTACCATCAATGAATCATCAAGCGATGTCTGAGATGGATCATTCACAGCATTCTCCACAAGAGCATGCACAACACATGCAGATGATGGGGAAAATGAATCATGCTGCACATTCAGCACCGATGAACCATCAACATGCAGGTCATCAGCCAATGCATCACAAATCAACAGAGAAACAGCAAGATCAAAAAGTACAGAAAGGAGATCAACATGCGCACCATTAATCTTTTTTCTAAAACTGTTTTAGCAAGCTCTTTGTTGATGGTCAGTGCAGTGAGTTTGGCACATAATGGTGAAGATCATAGTGCGCCTGAAAAAATGACAGTTGCTACATCTTCTAGTCAAAATCAGCCGATGCAAATGGATCGCTCTCAAATGAACCATAGCCAAATGAATCAGGCACAACATCAGGCAACATCTACGGTTAATCATTTACATCATGTACCAGATGCGAATGCTCAGCAGAGTTCGCATTATGATCATCGCTCAGAACACGGTGCGCAAATTTATGCGATTACGACAGTGGACAATAAGTGGCTTGTCAATGAAGATGGCACAGGTGATTTAAAGTCAGAGTTTGAAACCCGTATTGGCACAGATGAAAATAAGCTTTTTATTAAAATTCATGCCGATAAAGAAGAATCGCATGATGCACATTATGATGCCAAACTTTTATATAGCCGTATGATTTCAGACTTTTGGGATGCACAGATTGGTGCACGTTATCGTAGTGAAAAAGTTGAACTCAATGATCATCGCAAAGACACCGAAGAAAATGTTGATGCGGTGATTGGCTTACATGGTATGGCGCCATATTTCTTTGAAACTGATGCTTATCTCTATGCGGGAGAAGACAATTATGCGGGCTTTAGCCTAGAAACGGAACGTGATTTTCTGATTACGCAAAAGTTGATTATTCAACCTTATTTAGAGTTGGATGCTATCTTTAGTGATGACTCTAAATATGCGAAAAAAACTGGTTTAAGCAGTGCAACCGCAGGGTTTGAAACTCGCTATGAAATCAGTAAAAAGATCATGCCTTATATCGACATTGCCTATGAGTATTCAAAAGGTAATGATGAAACGTCGTGGCAAATAGAATCAAACTCTGAGAAAGGTTGGTTATATGGAGCTGGTGTTAGATTTAGATTTTAATTAATTTAATGATTACTAAATAGCTTTATTTAAATAAAACTCTAGCTTAATGTGGCCGGAAGCAAAATGTTAACTTATTTTGCTTCCTTCCATTTAACATAATGGCTGTTATGCGAAGTCGACTTGTAATGCAATTTGCATTACAATATTCCTAGTACATTAAATACTTGGGAAATATGATGGCTACTGTTAACTTCAGGATCGATGAAGCCCTTAAAGAAAAATCTTATTCAATCCTTAAAGAGCAAGGTATTGCACCTACTGATTTCTTCACTAGTATTCTTGAGTATGTTGCTACGACTGGGAAACTGCCTGTCAAAAAAGCTTTGCTTTCGGAAGAAGATGAAGAATTATTAGCTCTTGTCCGTAAGCGCATTAATGATCCTAAAGAGATGTTTGAGGAAGTCACATTAGATGACTTATAAGCTTTTACGTCACAAGGACTTTACAGCAGAATGGGAAAACTCCCTGTTGCTATACGAGATCAATTTAAAAAGAAACTAGCCAAAGTCATAGAGCAGCCACATATTCCAAAGAATATGCTTAGAGGCGATCTTGCAGGTTGCTATAAAATCAAATTATTAAAAGCTGGTGTCCGACTTGTCTATCAAGTTAAAGATGATCAGGTAGTTATCCTGCTCATTACCGTCGGAAAACGAGCTGATAGCATAGTTTATGACGAAGCGAAAAAGCGAATTAAAGACTAAAAATGGGAGCTTAAAGCTCCCATTTTTGGCTTCGTATAAGGTGTATTATGTTAATTTTAGGAAAGGCTCTAGACTAGCAGAATGATTATGTTAGTCTAGAGCATATAATTAACATTATTGAAGTATTTTACATGGCAATTTTTCGACATTCTTCTGCACACTGACGGCAAGCCTCAGCACATTTTTTACAATGATCATGTGAATGTTTTTCACACTCTTCCGCACAATATTCACAGATCTTAGCACAAAGCTCACAAATCTCTTTGAGGAAAGGTGAGTTATGTTGTTGCATACGCACACATAACTGACAAATATCTGCACATTCTAGACAACGTTGAATACATTCACGCATCATCTCTAAATCTTTTTCTTTTAAACAAGAAGTTGCACATTCAGTACAAATAAGTGAACAGTTTGTACATGCAGAAATACACTTTGAAAATTCCGTATTAATCATTTTTTACTCTCAACTTATATAATCAAAGAAATAATTAAAACATAATTTTTTTCTACTAATTATTTTAAATTATTAGTAAATGTAATACATAATGTTAATTTATATGAATAATGTTAATTTTAACTAAATCTTATTTATATTCCAAATTATTAAAAAACAGTTTTTAATTAGGATAGATGATCAAGTATCAAAAGCAGCTATTCTTAAAATAACTGCAATAATTTTATCACTTTAAAAATAGATTTTCCCTCTATTTAACATAATGGCGATTATACGAAGTACACTTGTATATTAATATAAATATCAATCACTTGAAAATTTAGCCATGACTAAGAAAAAGCAAAAAATCGGCTTTTGTAATAAGTTGGTGAGTTTTTAAGCAGATCTGTAATATTTTGCCAGTAAATTTGATTAAAAAACGATCAATTTGGCAATCAGTGCCCATTTCATCGGCTTTCAGGATCCGAAACTATCCCCAATGGCTGTGGATAAAATTTAGGCTATTTTGTACGCCCTGGCGCACAACAATCTCGGCTCTTTGCGGCTACCAGGAACAGTGGAATTTTCCTATGATGAACTCATCAGGAACAGGAAGTTCCAAACAACAAGAATAAGAAAGATCGCACCAGGAGCGTGAGGTAAGACAGGAGTCATACCTAGCAACCCAATATGAGAAACCCCGGCAGGATGCTGGGGTTTTTTATTGTCTGCATTTAAGGTCTAATCAGTCTTAGCCAATTCATTTTGGTTGATAAGTTTAATCAGCGCATTTTGAACAAACTCATCAAGTTCAATCCCTTTTTCTTTTATGATGGTTTCTATCTTTGCTAGCGTTTCACTTTCTAATTCGAACTCGATTTCTGCTGATGTTTCCATGAGTAAATCATAGTTATTTTCGACTATCTTTTTAAAGGTTTCTTCTAGATCTTTTGTTGATGGAATATTGAAAGATAAGCGTAATGAGCTATTGATAATTTCAATATGGGTATACCCTAAATATTCAGTACTTTTTCCCACAAATCCTAAGTGCTTCATAAAAAACCTTAAATAAATATAGTAGAGAGCTGTCTAAATTAAGCCAGACTCTCTTTTACAAATTTTGGATCAACAATAAATAATCGAATAAGGGATGTTGCTGCTCCTGATGGTCTTCTCGCACCTTGTTCCCATGATTCAAGAGTACGTCTTGATACGCCAAGAATCTTAGCAAACTGATCTTGTGTTAGTTGAGCCTTTCTACGAGCTAACGCTACATCTGTCTCAGTGATTACGGTTCTTTTCGCTGCATTACTAGTAAGCATATCGTCGATGCCTTGTAATATTTCAGCTTCAATATCCCTAGTTGCTTCAAAAGCCTCAAGTTCTTTTTCAGTCATTAAACGAGTCATTTAGTTTCTCCACTAATGCTTGAAGAGTCTTCTTACTAAGCTGTACAGTTTGCTTTTTACTGTACAAGGTTAATAACCAAATCTCTCCATTTGCTAAACGATTAAAGTAGATGACTCTGACACCACCACTTTTACCTCTACCACCGCTAGTCCATCTAATCTTACGAATACCACCTGCATTAGGCTCTACATCTCCTGCTTCAGGATTTAATGCTAAGAATGTTTTGAATTCCTCATATTCTTCCTGAGTCCAATAAACAAGACAGTATTTAGTAAATAATGGAGTCTCACATATTGTATACATTGATTGCATTCATACTACCTTGTAGTAGTTTATTTTATACTACTTTGTGGTATTTTTAAATGATAATTCTTAGTTCTCAGGATTAAATGCCTATTTAAGTGATGTGCTGAAAAGGTTGCCGACACATAAAGTGACTCAGATTGAAGAATTGCTACCACACCGCTGGAAACCTGAACCGAATTAAAAAATAGGCATGGGGTTCAGCGGACGCTTACGTTCTGTTATTCCAAAGTAGAAATGTCCTATCTTAAAACCAAATAGAAATGTCCTATACAGACATTTCCAAGTCAAGCACAGGATTCAGATTTCGTTGTTGAATTGCTGTTTTCTGTGCACGTCTTCTTGGCATAGATTGAGAACGATTGCGTTTGTATTGCTGTTCCAATTCTTCATGCTGTTGTTGAATATGATTGAGAACTGCACCTAAACGTTTATTCTCAACAATCTCTCGCTGGTTAAGCTGACTTAATTTATCGAAGATGCTGTAATTGATTTTTCTT
>NZ_VOZC01000030.1:0-22709 GCF_013419975.1 Acinetobacter sp. YH12041
TGATCCCTTCCCGAACTCAGAAGTGAAACCTCTTAGCGCTGATGGTAGTGTGGGGTCTCCCATGTGAGAGTAAGTCATCGCCAGCTCATTATTCCAAAAGCCCTCTGCTCATGCAGGGGGCTTTTTTATGCGTGGGGTTTAAGAAAACAAAATAAAAAGGCTTAAATTCAATTTAAGCCTTTTGTGAATCTAGTTATTATTGATCTGCAACGATAATGGACTGTGTGGCATTCTTTAGCATATACAGGGCCTGACCCAATAAAATGTCTTTTTCAGCTAAAGTGACCAGAATAAGAGGGTGTTTCGGTGCTGCAACTGCTGTCAAAATGGCTTTTCCATTTTCTGCATCCAAAGTAATACTCTGACAGCCAGTAAGATGGATCTCTTTAGTAAATGCAGAAACCATCGCTAAAATCGAACTGCTCACAGCAGCAAGCTTGCTATTGTTATAGTTGTCTTTCTTATGAATTGTGGCCAATTCAAACCCATCTGTTGAGCAGACCATTACATAATATACGCCACGAACATTGCTAATGATCTCCTGAATTTGCTGTTTGGCATGCTGAACGAGGGCTTCGGGGGCTTGACGTCTTTCTTGTATAGTAAGCATGCTTTAATCCTTAGCTCATGAGGTTATGGTTGACTTCGATTGAAGTAATGAGGGCTTCTAAGAGAAGCAAGATGTCGTCTTTTTGACGAGCATCTACAAAAAAGAGGGGGGTATAGAGATCCTGCTGGATCAGCCAGTCCTTATAAATCTGGGTAAAATGAGGGCTTTCAAGATCACTGTGCGTAATCCCAATGGCAATATTATGGGTATATTCCTGGAATACTTCGATATAGCTTTCCAGTTCTTGGATCGGATCACTCACTGTATGATCAATAAGGATAATGGCACCTAGTGCGCTTTGACAGATGACAGACCAGATAAAGTCAAAGCGACTTTGTCCAGGCGTCCCATACAGGCCAATTTTGGTTCCATCTTCTAATGTAATTTCACCATAATCAATTCCTACCGTGGTTTCCATTTTTGAATGACTGCGGTCGTCAGTATTCAGTGCCTCAGTGAGTAGCACTGGTATATCAGATAAGGAACGTATTGCGGCTGTTTTACCTGCACCCATGGAGCCCGCAAAAACGATTTTATATTGTTGTAGAATCATAAGTATTTACTTTATTAAAATCCAAATTTAAATCGTAGCTTTCCAAAAAAGCTTTTAATGAAACTTTGCTGTTCTATTCTTTCAACTGGCTCAGTGGTGCGATAACGACTTTCCCAAGCATTAATTTTTTCAATATTTCCGAAAGCCATGCTGGCCGCGATAAATTGTCGAAGCGTAAGTAATGAAATCGCATGTTGCTCAGCAATTTTTGAAATTTTAGCGCCTTGAATAAAGCAGGCAGATATCTGAAAAATACGTTTTTTATGCAGCGAATGAGCCGGCTTTGGCCAGTAGTGAATTTTATAGTGATCATCTTCAGGTGCGATCTGAGCAAAACTAGGCGAGTTCCAGAAAAAATTCCATAACCAGTCTTGGAGAATCTGCGTTTCTCTACGTGTAACTTTTAAGAGGTCGCTAGTAGATGCGAAGTCATATTGAAAAGAAAAGTCTGTGCCAGTTTCAGCCCGGTCTTTGTTTAACCAGGCCAGGTTTTTTGCTGAGTCAATAATGGCAATGGTGCCATGCTGATCATAGAGATGTAATTTACCTTTTTCAGGATGCAGCATCTCTTTAAAAAAGTTAATGGTGTAAGGATGGTTAGAAGATTCCTGGCTCTGAACGGAGGCTGAAAATATAGGTTCTTCTATTTCTGAGGTAATTTCTGAATTTAGGACGCTTTGCTCAAACCAGTGCTTGAGATTTTGTGTATTTTGCAGGGGTAAAGCGAGCGTATTATTTATAATCTGGTTCGAGTATTGAGTATTTTTAGAAATGCATAAATAAGGGCATTTTTGGTTTTTGAGAACACGTTGAATACCCTCTGTTTCAAGAAAGTATTCATATACAAACAGGCAATCGAGATGAGGATCGGAAGCAGTGTTCCATTGCAGGATAAAATGATCAGGAGTGATGTGCTGTAAAGTCTTTTTTAGTTCATCTGCATCGTGAATACTTAAACCTGCTATTCCAATATGAATATAATGCCTATGCATTTTAAGTCTCGATTAAAGTTTATATTTTATTGGGTGAAGCGTATAAGAATCCCCTTTATCGCATGAAATAAAGGGGAAAACTGTGTATTAGCTAAAGTCTAAACCTTGTTCAAAAGATTTAAGCTCATGACGAGCCATAGCCAGGTTTGCTTTAGAACGATCCAGTACAAGATACAGGAATACATTATTATTCTTTTCGAGTGGGCTAATGAGATGATATTGCTTGCCCAGCGTAATCAGAATATCTTCAATCGAGTCATTCAGGTTTAATGAATTCGCTACACGGCGTTTTGCGCGAACCACTTCTGTATTGCCGGCTGCTGCGAGTTCAAGATCGATATTGCCACCACCTTGAGTTGCTAAAGCCAAGCCGCTTTCACCATCAGCTAATGTTGCAGCAACGAAACCATCAATGTCTGTAAGTGTATCTTAGGTTACCTTAGCCATAATTATTTCCCTGTTATAAAAATAGTTGATGCGTTAGTTGTATTTGATGAAGTTCGAATATTATCTTTTTCATTCAAATTCATTATAAAAATGGGGGAGTAAATTACAATTGAAATAAAAACCATATAAAATTTAATGTTTTACTTTATATCTTAATTTTTAACTTGTACTTTTTAATTATGTGATGCGTTTATCTTTTTATTTAAGGATATGTGAAATGATTTTGTGATTATTTTTTAATCTATAATCTCACCTTAATCTAAAAGATGTAATAAAATATTTTGAATGGATTATGGAACTAATTAGGTAAAAATTTCAGTTGAAAAAATAGATTCACTTCATTCTCTAATAAATTTAAAGAATAAAAAAAGCCAATATCTCATTGGCTTTTAGTAAAACTGAATTTTTGAGGTTGAAGTATTTACGCAAATACACGTAATACTGCTTCAATCAGTACCCAAAGAATCGCAAGCGCAACCACTGGCTCAACGATTTTTGCCCAGGTTGGTGTTTCTACAACAGCAACTTCTTCAACATCATGATGCTGGCTATTTTGATGAACCATTTGGCTAAACTCCTTCATTGATGCTTCTAATGATAGCTCTTCTTCATGAATTGGTTTAGAGCCTTTGAGTTCTGTTAGGTTATTTGTTGTCCAAACCCAATCATCTGCCTGCCCAGACAAATGTTCAATTTGTCCTTTCAACAGCTCTTGGATACTGGTCTGATTATGATTGCCAGTATCATGTAACTGCTTCAATTCAGTCAGCTGAAAATGGAAAATTTCAGACGTGAGCTGCTCCAGCTCGGGTTTCGGTAAAGTTGACTTGTTTTCCACTCGGGTAGTCAGGTGACGGGCGATTTCCAGAATATAAAGTTCATCTGGATGCTTGATTTCATTATATATTTTTTGCGGATTGTTACGCCATTCGCTAATCAGTTTGCCTAAAGTGAGAGCATTGATTTCTGAAATATATTTACGTCTTTCTTCTTTTGTATAGCCTTGTAGAAGCTCAGGCTTTTGAGTTTCTATCTGTTCAACAAAATATTGTACTAAATCAAAAGCCATTCACTTACTCCATTATTTTTAATCTAATAACCTTAGGGTGGGTTTTTTCTTTGCGGGTTCAGGCTGTTCTTCAGTGCTTGATTTTAAAGCATCTTCATCACTTTGTGTATGCTCATATTCATTTGGATCAAAGAATAATCCTTGACCATTTTCACGTGCATAGATCCCGAGGACTGCTGCCATCGGTACATAGATATCACGTGATACACCACCAAAACGTGCTGAGAAGGTGATGGCTTCATTATCCATATTCAGCGCATGAACTGCATGCGGCACAATATTCAGGACAATCTGGCCATCTTTAATAAACTGCTCGGGTACCATGGTGTTTGGACGTGTAGCATCGACCAGCAGATAAGGCGTCATATTGTTATCGCAAATCCACTCATAGATTGCACGTGCCATATAGGGACGGGTAGGACTTAAGTTGAATTCTTGTTCAGACATGATGTTTCTCTACAGGTTTGATTTGCTCTTGGTAGCGGTTTTTTTCCTGCAAGGTCATGGATTTTGCAAATGCAGGACGGCTAAAAACTCGCTGGCAATATAAATAAAATGGACGACATTGTTGTCGAGGTAATTCTACTCCCATGCTTTTAAGTCGAATGAAAATGGGAGCCAGCATACAATCTAAAATGCTGAAATGTTCCGACATAAAATAAGGGAAATGCTGGAACAGGGGCGTTAATGAAATCAGGATATCATGCAACTGTTTTTGAGCCTTCACTTTGGCTGCAGCATCCAAGGTATCTGGGTGGCATAGCATGATATCCGCCAGTTTGAGCCAGTCATTTTCAAAACGCCAGATATATTGTCGCTGTTCCGCACGAGGCATGGGAGCATCTGCATAGAGCTTGTTCTGGCGGTAACGATCGTCTATATATTCGGAAATGATGCTGGTATTGAATAATTTTAAATCATTTTCAATCAGCATGGGCAGCTGGTTATAAGGATTGAGGCTGGCCAGATCTTCATCATCACTATCGACCAGGATCAGGTTATATTTAATCTGCTTTTCGGCAAGTACGTAGCGAATCCAATGGGAACGAAAGTCATCGGCATGGCTATATAAGGTGAGTCCTTGAAGTGGCGCGCTTTCGACTGACATAAATCCTGATTAAGTTCTAATGAATAGACTAGGATACTAAAAATCAACCTAAAAAGCACGAAGCATAAAAAGCCAATTGGACTAAGGCAGGGTAGAGTAGAGAAAAAAATGAAAGGAGCAGAACAACATGATCATGAATTTTGGCTTAATCATTCTGTTTATTATCATCGGTGTTGCGAATTATTATCTGACCAAATCCTTCTGGTGTCATGAAGGAGTATGGGGTAAGGATGTGCATGAACAATGACAATAAAGATAATATTAAGTGGTCATTTTAAAACCATAAAAAAACCCTGGAATAAACCAGGGTTTTTTGTCCGATTCGGTAAACGAATTAACGTTTAGAGAATTGAGGACGTTTACGAGCTTTACGTAAACCAAGTTTCTTACGTTCAACTTCACGAGCATCACGAGTAACGAAACCAGCTTGACGAAGAGCAGGTTTAAGAGTTTCGTCAGAAGCGATCAGTGCACGAGTAATACCGTGACGGATAGCGCCTGCTTGACCACCGATACCACCACCAGCAACAGTGATGTAAAGGTCATATTTCTCAGTCGCTTCAAGAAGCTCTAGAGGTTGACGAACAACCATACGAGCAGTCTCACGACCGAAGTATTGTTCTAAAGAACGGTTGTTGATTACGAGTTTACCAGTACCAGCAGATAGGAAAACACGTGCAGTTGCGGTCTTACGGCGACCTGTACCATAGTTAGTAGCCATGTGCTGTATCCCTTAGATGTCCAAAACTTGTGGCTGTTGAGCAGTATGTGGATGCTCAGTACCAGCGTACACTTTCATTTTTTTGATCATTGCATAACCAAGAGGACCTTTTGGCAACATGCCTTTTACAGCGCGTTGGAAAATTTCTTCTGGTTTGTGAGCAACTAATTTTTCAAAATTAGTTTCACGAATACCACCAGGGAAACCAGTATGGCGATAGTATTTCTTGTCAAGTGATTTGTTACCAGTCACTTGGACTTGCTCAGCATTGATAACAACGATGTAATCACCAGTGTCAACGTGAGGAGTATAAGAAGTTTTATGCTTACCGCGTAAACGACGAGCGATTTCAGTCGCGAGACGACCTAAAGTTTTGCCAGAAGCATCAACAACGTACCAGTCGTGTTGAACTTCAGCTGGCTTAGCGCTGAGAGTTTTCATTAAACCACTACCTATTATAGTTGGTTTGGACTATGGAAGCTGTCCAAACAAAAGGAGACCGAATTCTACCCGAAAGCCGGGAGAACCACAATGAAAATATAAAATTTCAAGCGCTGTATTTTACAACGTCTTTCAATGAATGACCAGTAGGATTTTTAGCCTATAAGCCCATATGATTAATCATTAAATAATAAAACGGATCTAAGACTAGGGGGCACATCTTTGTATGAATGGATTCACCTGTTTTTTAATATGTATTTCTTTAGCAAATGGCCCGTCTTCGATTCTGCTTAGGTTTACTTTCTAAACTTGAGACAATCCTCCCTGAAAATGCCAAAAGCTAAACGTGTCGAGTGTTGAGATGATTGCCTGAAACTCTTTATAGGGTTCATTGACATCAGTCCGGTTTTATCTTTCTTTAATATAATGAGAAAGATAATGAGAAATGTACAGTATTATTTGAATAAACATCATCTACACCTTTATCTAAAACTTTCCCTGTGAAATTTGTACTAAAATAAGGACAATTGATAATACAGAAGAAAGTCATGCTGCCTTTATATATTACCAGTGGTGAACCTGCCGGAATTGGTCCAGATATCTGCCTGAGTCTGGCGGATCGTATTGATGAGCGTCCATTGGTGGTACTTGCCGATCTGGAAATGCTCCGTCAACGGGCACAGCAGTTAAAACTTCTGGTTGAACTGATTGAATATACAGGGCAAACGATTTCTTCAGAAAAAGGTCAGCTTTATGTCGAGCATGTGCCTTTAAAAGAGCCGGTAGTACTAGGACAGCTGAATAGCCATAATGCCGCTTATGTACTGGAGCAGCTACGTCGTTCAGCTGAATATGCTATGACGAATAAAAGCGTGGGTGTAGCGACTGCACCAGTGCAAAAGTCGGTAATTAACGATGCAGGCATCCATTTTAGCGGTCATACCGAGTATTACCAGGAATTCGCAGGTGTACCGCGTGTGGTGATGATGTTAGCAACCAAAACCTTGCGCGTGGCTTTAGCAACCACTCATCTGCCACTTCGTGCAGTTGCCGAAGCGATTACTCCGGAACGCCTGCATCAGGTGATTGATATCCTGATTCATGACCTGAAATCCAAATTCAAAATCGAGCATCCACATATTTTGGTCTGTGGTTTAAACCCACATGCAGGTGAGGGCGGTTATCTGGGGGTGGAAGAGATTGAAGTGATCAATCCTGTGCTTGAAAGCTATCGCGCTCAGGGTATCAATATGAGTTTGAGCCTGCCTGCAGATACTTTATTTACTCCTGAAAACCTGACAGATGCCGATGCTGTTCTGGCGATGTATCACGATCAGGGTTTACCTGTGTTAAAATCTCAGGGCTTTGGTGAAGCCATCAATATTACTTTGGGCTTACCGTTTATCCGAACTTCTGTCGATCACGGCACAGCACTCTCCCTCGCAGGTACAGGCCTTGCGAAAAGCTCAAGCTTACATGTGGCTGTGGATTTGGCGCTGGATTTAGCGCGTCAATGATCTCGTCTTTATTACACGTTGGAAATGTCTATGTATCAGATTAATGCCTTAAACCCAAAAGATGAAGGGCATCACACGCGTAAGCGTTTTGGTCAAAACTTCTTACATGACCAACGTGTCATTGCCAAAATTGTGCGTTCCGTAAATCCGCGTGCAGGCGAAAATATTGTTGAAATTGGTCCGGGTCTGGCTGCTTTGACATCTCCTTTAATTGGTGAATGTGATGCCTTAACCGTACTTGAGCTAGACCGTGACTTGGCCGCTGGTTTGCCGGGTCGTGTGCCGCATCCTGAACGTTTAACTATTATTGAAACAGATGCACTGAAATACGATTTCACCAATTTGTTTGAAGAAGGCCGTCCGTTACGTGTAGTCGGAAACCTGCCTTATAACATTTCAACGCCACTATTGTTCCATCTCCTGGAATTCGGTGACAAAGTGAAAGACATGCACTTCATGCTGCAAAAAGAAGTGGTTGATCGTATTACTGCATCACCGAACACCAAAGAATATGGTCGTTTGTCAGTCATGATTCAGTATTACTGCAAACCGACTTTCCTGTTTGAAGTGCCGCCAGGCTCTTTCAATCCGCCACCAAAAGTGACGTCTGCCGTGTTCCGTTTAGAGCCATACGATGTAAAACCGATCGTGGCAAAAAATGAAAAAGCTTTGGCTCGTCTGGTATCGCATGTATTTACCCAGCGCCGTAAGACTTTGCGTAATAGCTTGAAAGGGATGCTGGTTGAAGATGGTTTTGAAAAGGCAGGTGTAGATCCAATGGCACGTCCAGAGACACTGACACTTGCCCAATTTGTGGCTTTATCTGATCAAATGGTAGCTTAAAAATAATGACCCGCACTGTTCGATACAATTATGTGATTGGTGATGTACAAGGCTGTTTCGAAGCCTTGAAGGCACTACTGAAAGAAATCCGTTTTGATCCTGATCAGGACTTTATCTGGTTTGCTGGTGATCTGGTGGCTCGAGGGGAAAACTCGCTGGGTGCATTACGCTTTATTAAAAAGCTGGCGGATAATGGCGTGGCGGCAACAGTACTCGGTAATCATGACCTGACTTTGCTGGCTTATGCACGCGGCATCAAGCCCATTAAAGACAAGGATAATGTCCGTGATGTGATTGATGCGATCGACAGTGATGAGCTAATTGACTGGATCCGTAAACAGCCGATGTGTCTGTTTCCGAATGAACAGACAGTGCTCACGCATGCCGGTATTCCCAATATCTGGGATGCAGAAAAGACTGCACAGCTGGCAAAAGAAGTAGAAGCGATCATTGCACATGATGATTTTGAAGTGGTGGATGCTTTTTTAAAGGAAATGTTTGGGAAAGAGCCTACACTCTGGTCAGATGAATTAGAAGGTCATGAGCGTACACGCTGTATCGTGAATTACCTGACCCGGATGCGTTTAACTGATGCAGAAGGGCGTCTGGAATATAGTTTTAAAGATTCACTGGATGATCCGATGCCAGAAGGTTTTAAGCCCTGGTTTGAATTTGAATCGAAAACTGCAGCAACCCATCAAATTGTATTTGGACACTGGGCCGCTTTACAGGGTAAAACCATTTCTGGGCGAATTCAGAATGTCGATGGTGGCTGTGTCTGGGGTAATCAGTTGATGGCTTATCGACTGGAAGACCAGCAAATGTTTGCCGTCGATAATCCGGTATTTTAAAATATTTAAAGCTCAAAAAAGCCACGTTGAACGTGGCTTTTTTATTGTGCTGATGATTAGTCTGCGCGAATCCAGGTCTGGTTGCGGCCCAGAACTGAAACACCCACACTGGCACGTAGCGTTAAACGCTTGCCGGTATTGTTTAGACGAACCTTGGCATCATAAATTTTACCTGCCAATGGATCAATGACACGACCTTTTTCATAATTTTTGGTGCCTTCAACGTGTTTCAGGCCTTTTAGAATAGTCATGCCTAAAATCGGTTGATCGGTATAAGGGGCTGGGCATTTATTACATTTTTCGCGTGGTGTATAACCTGGACGTGGCGTGATTTTCACAATCTTGCCTGAGTAAGTATTATTCGCTTCTTTTTCGATGACAATGATGGCTTTTGCTGCTCCAGTTTTATCATCAATTTGTTGCCAGGTTCCGCTAATATCTTGAGCCCACAGGTTCATCATGAATCCTGTAGTCAATGTGGCAAGGAGTATCTTCTTTAACATATCCATCATTCCAAAGAACTTTTCATTATTACCCGCACATGTTAGGAAGATTGCACAAATAGTCAATAAATAATTAAAAATCATGGAATTAAATTTATAAAAAAAAGCTGCCTGTTTGGCAGCTTTGAGAAAAAGTGTGAACTTATTCCTGGCGAATCCAGGTCTGGCTACGGCCTAAAGCAGAAACACCCACATAACCACGTAGGGTTAAACGTTTGCCGTTGCTGCTTAGACGAACCTTGGCATCGTAAATTTTACCTGCCAATGGATCAATCACACGACCTTTTTCATAATTCACGCTATCACCGACCTGTTTTAAACCTGTCAGTACGTCCATCCCCAAGATCGGCTGATTGGTATAAGGAGCAGGACATTTATTACAGGTTTTTTGCGGGGTATAGCCTGGGCGAGGCGTTACTTTGACAATTTTCCCGGCATAAGTACCATTGCTGTCCTGACGGATTTCAATCAGTGCTTTTGGTGAACCAGTCTTATCATCGATTTGTTGCCATGTCCCGGTCAAGTCTTGTGCATAAATGGTCCCAGTCATGAATGTAGCAATGAGCATTAATCCTAATTTAGATTTATTCATTTATATTTATCCTTTTTTCATAGATGAAACAAACTATCCCAAACACAAGCGTGTGGTTTTTTAATTTTGGTTGATTTTAGAGTAATGAGCGTTGCAGATCGCTCGGTCAATCTGCTTTAAGCCTGTTGATTCCCCATGACAGAAACCTGTCGATGTTAATTGCTTTGTTACTGAATTTTCAGTAAAAGCAGAGAAATTCAGTAAGATCTTTAACATGGTAATGTCTTGCATTCTATCTCCTTATATTGCGCATCAAAATCCGTTTGATGCTAAGCCTGTTAAAGCAAATGAATCTAATATTTATATGCATGTTTTATATTGTATAAAAAAAGCATCTGTCTAATATTGATACAACTTAATGCATGAAAATGCAAGCTTCTGTGCACTAAGTCATGAATTAATCTTGTTTAATCCAAGTCTGGCTGCGTCCCAAGGCTGAAACACCTACATAACCACGTAGGATTAGACGTTTGCCATTGGCACTTAATTTAGCTTTGGTGTTGTAAATATTGCCGGATAAAGGGTCAATCAGTTTACCTTGAGAGAAATTATTGTTACCTGCATCCTTTAAGCCGGTGAGTACATCCAGACCAAGAATCGGTTTATTGGTATAAGGTGCAGGGCAGGAAACACAGGTTTCGCGCGGTGTGTAGCCAGGACGAGGCGTAATCTTGGTAATTTTGGCGGTATAAACACCATTTGAAGTTTCACGAATTTCCAGAATTGCTTTAGCTGATCCTGTTTTATCGTCAATACTTCTCCAGGTACCTGAAATATCGGAAGCGAAAGCCAGATGACTGAAAAAGGTCAGGGCTAAAACGGATAATAATTGAACCTTTTTCATAGGTCTGTTCCTGAGTGAAAAATTCTTTATTTCCCTATAGTAAGAATAGTTTCATTCAGAAACAAACGTTAAATATTGATTGATGAGTCACATTTTTTGCAGATAAAGTATAAAAGTTGGCAACCAGATCGCAGTAAAAACGGCATTCACTGCCATGCCAAACGTAGCATAACGTCCGGCAACACTGCCACGCTGCCAGGCTTGAGCTGTACCAATCGCATGTGCTGCTAGACCTAGAGCCAGACCTGAAGCACGCTCATCATTGATATGTCGTAAAATAAATGGTGAAAATGCTGCACCAATTACGCCAGACAAAATGACGATCAGAATGGCCAGACTAACAGGTGCCTCCAGTAAGGTCGCAATATTAATTGCAATTGGTGTCGTGACTGCACGGGTGGCAAAGGCCATGATGTCGCCAGAAGACATATGTAGTAAATAGGCGAGACCCATCGGTAAGGCGACCGCACTGATACTGGCAAAAACCAGAATTCCGACAATAGCTTTCAGTGGCAGGTCATCATAACGCATGGCGGCTAGCGGAATCGCCAGTGCAACTGTGACATAACCAAGCAAATGGTTAAACAGTGGATTGACCTCATCCATATAATGCTCATAAGGAATACCCAGCACCAATAAAATCACCAGCACCAGGAACATGCTAAACACAATCACAGGAATTTGCGGAATAACACGATTGCAGGGTTTGGCAAGCAGATAAGCAATTAAGGTAATCGCAAAGCCATAAAGAACAGAAAACATGTGCGACTCCTATAACCAGCGTTTTGCCATTTTGGCGTAGATCCAAAGAGGGAGCAGAGTACTCAGGCATAACACCAGCATAAAGGCCGGAATTTTTTGTCCCATATGCATCAACATAATTAGCGCGCCTGCACTAATCGGTAAAAAAGCGAAGGCACTTTCTTTCATTAGCTTGTTATTAGTATCCACCAGACGCGCTGGAATTTTGCCAAAATAGCGCCAGGCAAATAAGGTGACTAGCAGGCTGATGAGTCCGACCAGGTTGCCCAATTCAGGATGATCTAGCTGGGTCATTAGCCAGACTGAAGCTTCACGAAATACAATAATTAAGAGGAGAGTGCTGATCCATGCTGGCCAGTCAATATGTTTTATCCAGTTCATTGGTGATGTCATTTAAAAGTTTACTTATCAAGTTTTACTCGATCTTACGCTGGATTTCAAACTCTTCAAGTGGACGCTGGAATTGAAGTGCTTGAGATCCCAGAATTTCTTCTATCGGTAAATGAGCCTGTTTGATCAACTGTTCCAGCTTCGGAGGTGCAATCCGTACATCGATGTGCAACTGACCTTCATCATCATAATGTTCGGACTGAATCACGTTCAGCGCATAAAGTTGATTGCGCAGTTTGCCATAGGCAGGTTTCAATACCAGTTCAAAGTGCTGAATCTGACCCATTAATGCTTCATGAACTGCTTTGCGTAACAGATCCAGCCCTTCACTGCTATGTGCTGAAACATAGACCCGTTCAGGCTGACCGGGCTGACGATAAATGATTTTGGCATCTTCACCGCTACAGTCGATTTTATTATAAACCCGTAACACCGGGACGTCGGCACCAATTTCCTTGAGCACCTTTTCAACGGCTTCAATTTGTTCAAGCATTTCCGGACTGCTGGAATCAATCACATGCAAAAGCAGGGTGGCTTCAACGGTTTCTTCCAGAGTTGCTTTAAAAGATTCGACCAGTGAATGTGAAAGATTACGCACAAAGCCTACTGTATCTGCCAGTACCAGATTACCGACGCCGTCCCATTGCAGGCGTCTTAAAGTTGGATCCAGAGTCGCAAATAGTTGGTCTGCTGCATAAACATCGCTATCGGCCAGAATATTGAATAAGGTAGATTTTCCCGCATTGGTATAACCTACTAAAGACACGGTTGGAACAGCCGCTTTTTGGCGTGCAACACGGCCCTGAATACGGGTTTGACGGACTTTTTCTATTTTGGTTTTAAGCTGTCCCATGCGGATACGCAATAAACGGCGATCTGTTTCTAGCAGGGTTTCACCCGGACCACGCAGACCGATCCCGCCTTTCTGGCTATCCAGATTGGTACGGCTACGAACCAGTCGTGAAGACAGATGCTGTAATTGTGCCAGTTCAACTTGCAGTTTCCCTTCATAGGTACGGGCACGCTGTGCAAAAATATCGAGGATGAGTTCGGTACGATCAACCACCCGGCAATGCACCACATTTTCAAGGTTACGTGCTTGGGCAGGTGTCAGCGCATGATCGAAGATGACCAGATTGGCATCCAATTCTTTGACCCGTTCAGCAATTTCTTCTGCTTTTCCTGAACCCACAAAAAATTTGGCATCCGGTTTTAAGCGTTGAACAAAGAGATGTTCCAGAATTTCGGCATTTGCAGATTGAGCTAACAGATGAAACTCTTCAGCATCAAGGTCATCCAGCATTTGTACGCTCACACTGACCAGTATGACGCGTTCTTTTCCCTGATGTTGCTCAAAATATTCCACTCAGGCCAATCTCCAGTTGAAAACTTCATTTTAGTTGAAAATGAACTTTACAGATACTGAAATAGCGGGCTTTGTTTTAGAGTGCCGTGACAAACAGTTGTGCAAGTGTTACGAGCAGCGCCGTATATAACAGGGTACCACCCAAGATATAGCTCAATACTTTTAAGGGCCGAATCATCTCAGCTGATTTCACTGTTTCATCTTGCATGATGAGCATCCTTTTTAATCTAATATTTCGATTGATTTATTTTATTTAATTCATTTAATGAATTTAAATTGAAAATATAGATGTACTTGGTCGTTTTTTATTATCAATGCAAGTTGGACATGAACAGTATAAAATGGGTTTAATTCGTGGATATTCCCTGTATCTTGTTTAGGATTTAGTGATCTTTTTATGAACTCGACTGTACAAAATCAATCACCTGAGATACAAGGTTTTGCAAAATTCTTTCTTTATACAAGAAAAACGACTTCTGCATTAGCAGCCATCAGCCAGGGGTTTTATCTGGTTTACCGTCATGGTTTGTATAAAGATCCGAATAATCCGAACAATACCCGATATGTGCAGTATTTCTGTCGCCAGTTGTGCAAGGTATTTAATATTGAGGTTCAGGTCCATGGCGTGATTCCACGTGAGCCGGCATTATGGGTGAGCAATCATGTGTCCTGGCTGGATATCGCCGTTTTGGGTTCAGGCGCGCGAGTGTTTTTTCTGGCCAAAGCTGAAATTGAAAATTGGCCAATTCTAGGCAAGCTGGCTAAAGGTGGTGGCACCTTATTTATCAAGCGTGGTTCAGGAGATTCGGTCAGAATCCGTGAACAGATTACCGGCTTCCTGAAACAGAATATTCCAGTTCTATTTTTTCCTGAGGCGACCACATCTGATGGACGCTCAATTAAAAAAATTTATGGACGTATTCTGGGTGCAGCGATTGAAGCGCAACGTCCGGTACAAATCTGTCTGATCTGTTATGTGAATCAGCAGGGTGAACTGGATATGGTGGCGCCTTTTATTGGGAACATCAGTTTTGCCAAACATGTACAGAATGTTCTGGAAATGCCTAAAGTGACAGCTCATCTGATGGCCTTACCAGCAATTTCGACTGAAGGGCATACAGTAGAAAGCCTGACTGCATTAGTACATGAAAATATGCTGGAGGGTTTGCAAAGGTTGCAAGCCAAAGTATTAAAAAAGCCTCATTAAGAGGCTTTTTTATTAGAAATACTCAGAGATATTCATTACATAAAACCTTCGATCGGGAGGATTGACAGGAATTTTATTGAGGCTTTTTGATACCACTTCATTCTTGGCTCTTTTTTAAAGGTCTTTGTTTCACCTTTGGCATTGCGGATTTTCCAGTTAATGTTCTGGTTGGCATCCAGAACCAACTTATAGGCATACTTGCTTAAATTCTTGTCCATGGTTTCGTGTACCGCACGGGCCAGATTAGGACTATTTAGCAATACGCCAATTTCAGTATTCAAATAAGCTGAGCGTGGATCGAAATTAAAAGAACCAATAAATACCTGTTTCTGGTCAATGGCCATCAATTTGGCATGCAGGCTGGAACGGCTCAGGCCTTTTAAGCTGACCTTCGCTTTTTGTGCCAGCTCTTCAGTATTGGCATTCAGGTTGTCGGCATCTGGCGCGGCCAAAAACTCGTAAAGTTTTACATCATTTTCTAGCAATTCCTGACGATATTTAGCATAAAAGGCATGGACCAGCGGCACGTCATTGGCCTTATAAGAATTGGTCAGTACTCGAACTTTGACATCTTCTGAAGCCAATTTCTTGAGACGTTCTGCACCCTGTTTTTCCGGTACAAAATAGGCCGACACGATATCCACACTTTCTTCCGGTTTTTCCAGATGCTGTAATAACTGGAAGTTCAAGTGATCTTCAGTCTTAGCCTTTGACTTGATTTTACTTGGTGGATCTTTGACGACTTCAGCTTCTACCCAATCAAGTTGAATGTTGTGTTCCAGCCATTTATCGAAAGCCTGTGAACGATTGGCCAGATTCAGGTAGTTCTGGATTGCAGTATCATGGCTATATTCTTCCAGCTGCTGTTTCAGGCTCGGGTAGCGTAGCGTATGATGACGAGGATTAACAATCTGCCGAACCGGATAGGCATAATCATCATTCCAGTATTCATCAAAAGAATGAATGATTTCATCAGAAGCGGCACCGACCAGCATCACATCTACATCAGAGAACTGATAACTGTCACTGACGTTATAATACTGGTTACTCATATTACGGCCACCAATCAGGGCAATCTGGTTATCGGCAATAAAGCTTTTATTATGCATTCGGCGGTTGATCCGTTTTAGATCCAGCAGCATATCCATGGCACGGTATTTACGGAAACGGTAGGGGTTATACAGTTTGACCTCAATATTCTGGTGCTGGTCCAGCGCCAGATAAATACCTTCCATTTTCTTGGCATTGTTATCATCCATTAGTAGACGGACTTTTACGCCACGGTCTGCTGCCTGAATGAGGGCATGCAGAGCCAGTGCACCAATACGGTCGTTATCCCAGATATAATATTGCAGATCCAGACTGCGTTCCGCTTTATTAATCAGCTGGATACGTGCAGCGAGTGCTTCGAGCGGATCTGGTAACACGTGATAACCGGTCAGGCCAATATTCTGCCGACGTAAAGGTTCAACAATCTGGGCCAGACTGGTTTGCGATGTATCCGTTTCAAATGCCATCCGGCTAGGCTGTTCAGTTTGCGGAGGCAGCGTACTGCAAGCAGGAATGCCGAGTACCAGGCTGCAGCTCAGTAAAATGCCAGCTTTATAGCGGTAAGCTTTTGATAAGCCAGAGGGTTTTGAATGAGCGGAAGCGTGGGGAGCATTTACCATAAACATCAAAGACTGAAAAATTTGGATTGAGTATAATTGCCAGCTATGAAAAGATAAATATAAAGCCACTAATCAGCTCCTCGACTCGACAAGGCAAATCTATGTGGGATACCAGTTCCGTACTTTTTTATTTTTATCTAGGCATGGCCATTCTTGCCGTTTGGGCAGTGTATCAGGCCTGGTCGAGTCAGTCGCGTACAGAAACCATTCATCCCTTTAAAGCATTTTGTCACCTGCTGGCTTTCTATCTGGCCTATTTGCTGATTCCGCTGGTGTTCTTCAGTATTTATGCAGGATGGATGGGCTACTATTCGATTCATGAGTCTATTTTTATTTTCGTGATTAGTGCCGTACTCAGTTATGCACGGTTTATCGAGCCGCATTTGATTCGGGTCGAAACCACGCCTTATCAAATCAATCCTCAACAGAAACTTAAAAAACCGGTACGGATTGCCCTGATTGCAGATTTACATATTGGTCTGTTTTCTGGACATGAACGCCAGTTAAGACAGATTGTACATAAGCTGAACCATCTGAAACCGGACTTGGTGGTGGTTGCAGGGGACTGGACCTATGAACCGGAAAATAAACTGGCACAGGAGCTGGCTGTCTTAAAGGAAATTCATGCGCCGGTATATTCGGTGACAGGGAATCATGATGAACAGTATCCTGGCCCTCCGATTCAGGAATTGCTTCGTTATGCGCTGGAAGTGAATCAGGTCATGGATATTGAAGGGCAGATTGTCGAGTTTGATGAATTTCGTCTGCTCGGGGTAGGGGATCTGTGGGCTGGAAAAACAGATATGCGCGCAATGCCGGATCTGCCTCAAGACAAACCTTGGGTGATTCTGTCGCATAATCCAGATACCGTCGATATGGTGCCGAAATTACCAACACGACCACTGATGCTTTCTGGACATACGCATGGCGGGCAGGTCGAGTTACCTTGGCTGACGGATTATGTGATGAAAAAGGTTTCCATTCTGGGCCATAAAAAAGGTCTATACCGGCATGAACATGCAGATGTATTTGTGACTGTGGGAACTGGCATGGTAGGGGTACCATTTCGTTTTCGCGTACCACCAACCATTGATATTATCGAATTGGTCTAAAAAAACGGATTCATTCATTGCTGTTAAAGCAATAACCAGAGCACAATAATAATCAGTAAAATCACGGCTGCGGTGATCCAGATTTTCTTTTCAATCTCACGGCCGGGCACACGTTTGCCGACTTGCTGTGCAGCCACTTCAGTATCTGTGGCGATGCTAAGGTTGGGATGATCTGGAACTTCCAAAGGTGTAGTTACCACCGGAATATTTTCATCTGCATCATCAGTAAAGCGTGGGCCGATATTGCCTTTATTGTCTCGATTAAGCGCCAGATCATGCTCGCGGACAATTTCATCAATGACCTGTATCGCCTGTGATTCATCTAAAGCTGTATGCGTCCGGATATAGCGAATGGCGTCCAGTTTTTTATCATCCTCTAGCAGAATCACAATATCTACCAGCTGTTCTTGAGTAAGTTGCTCAATAAGATCCTGCATTACTCTGCCTCATTCTTTGGCTTTATTTATTTGATTGTTCCCGAAATATCCGCAAAGAAGTAGCAAGTTTTTGTTGTGAAATCATAAAAAAAGCCAGCATATAATGCTGGCTTTGATTGAGATGACTTAATCTGTCAAGATCCTTAGATCTGATTGTTTACATCATCATTTTTAGTTTCACGGATCAGCAAGAATGCAAGCAATGACAGGATAGATGCTGCTGTGAGGTAATAACCTACTGCAGACAAGCCATAAGTTGTTGCCAGTTTTGTTGCAATCAATGGCGCGAAAGATGCACCAAAAATACCTGCCAGGTTAAAGGTCAGGGCAGAACCGGTATAACGTACTGAAGTCGGGAAGATTTCAGACAATACGGTACCAATCGGACCATAAGTCAGACCCATGATGGCCAAACCGATACATAAGAAGAAGAACACAACCAGTGTACTGCCTGATTCAAGCATATCGGCAAAGAAGATACCGAAAATAGCAGAGACTACACATACCGCGATTGAAGTTGTCTTACGACCAAATTTTTCCGCAAGTACCGCTGAAAGTGGAATGAACGCAGCAAAGCACAGAGTTGCAACTAATTGCAACTGAAGGAATTCTTCACGTGTATAGCCGAGCTGTTTGGTACCCCATTGCAATGCGAATACAGTCGTCAGGTAGAACACCACGAATGTACAAATCGCAGCGATGGTACCCAATACCAGCATTTTAGAATGCTTTTTGAATACTTCGAAGAAGGGTACATTCACTTCTTTCTGCTTTTTCAATACGTTCTGGAATGCAGGAGTTTCATGCAGTTTCAAACGAATCCATAGACCCATAATCACCAGTAGCGCACTAGAGATAAAGGGAATACGCCAGCCCCATTGCATGAACTCTGCTTCAGACATGAATGCGCCAAGTGTCAAGAATGAGCCTGTTGCTAGAATGAAGCCAATTGGTGCACCAAGTTGCGGGAACATACCATACCAGGCACGTTTGCCTTCTGGCGCATTTTCAGTTGCTAAAAGAACCGCACCTGACCATTCACCACCCAAACCAAGGCCTTGGCCTAAACGGCAAAGAGCCAGCAATAGTGGCGCAGCAATACCGATTTGTGCATAAGTTGGCAATAAACCAATGGCAACGGTAGAAAGACCCATGGTCAACAAGGCCGCGACCAGTGTCGCTTTACGTCCGATCCGGTCTCCCAGATGACCAAAAAGTGCAGCGCCGATTGGACGGGCAATAAAGGCAATCGCAAAGGTTGCCAGCGACTGAATAGTCGCAGTCATAGGATCTGTACTTGTAGGGAAGAACAGATAAGGGAAAATAATAACGGCAGCTGTGGCATAAATATAGAAATCGAAGAACTCGATTGTAGTGCCTACTAAACTTGCTGTTAAAACACGAAATTTTGAATTGGTTGCTGTAGTTTCTGTTACAGCGATAGAATCTGAAGACGCCATGAATAACCTTACACTTACTAAAAATAAAAAACTTAGTTTTAAAAGCGTAATCTTTTTAAAAAAGGCGTAATTTTTTAAAAAAACAACTGCAATCTTCTCGTTTCAACTCGCTCAGGGTCACTGAAATGGAGAAATGAGATGATTAAATCACGTAAAGATAGATAGACAGAAAATGTGATCCTGCGCCTATCAATACAAAAATGTGCCAGATAGCGTGGGTATATCTTACTCTTTTTAAAGCGTAAAACAATGCACCTACAGTGTATGCTAAGCCACCAATGATTAGAAAGGTTAAAGATTGAGCACTTAAGTACTGCTGCATATCGTCCATAACTAGTAGTGCAAGCCATCCCATGACCAGATAAGCGACCAAAGAAAGTTTCTGGAAACGGTTGATGAAAATGAACTTGAATAGTGTTCCAAGTACAGCAATCACCCACAAAGCAATCAGTAAATACTGGGCTTTGGCTGTTGGAATCGCAATCGACAGAAATGGGGTATAGGTACCTGCAATCAGGTAATAAATTGCCGTATGATCAACTTTTTTGTAAAAATAGCGTCGGTCTGCAGCAGTGGACATATGGTAGAGCATCGAAGCAGAAAACAGCAGAATCATGCTGAAAGCATAGACCCAAAGGCCAATCCATTGTCCGGCACTCAAATAAGAGCCTTTAATAATCAATAAAATACCGGCAATTAAAGCCAGTGCAGCACCGAGGCCATGACTAATATAATTAATCCGTTCCTCATTGTGATCATAATCTGGAACTAAGGGAGCATTCTGCATGATTGTCATTCTTGTTTAAATATACACTTGTATAATAATTCAATTTTGCTTTTAAGTTAAGAACAATTAAACTTGAGCAGCAATTCATATCAGGTTTTTCTTATGTCGACATCGACTTCTCTCTCGGTTCAGGAACAACAGTTCTTGGAGGCTTTTCAGCAAGCCTTTGAAACTGATCATTTTGATCGTCTGATCTTAAGTCAGTATAAAGGTGAACTTGAACAATTGGAGAAAATGACCTTTAGAGTCATTTCGCTCAATGAGCAGAAAGTTTTGAGCTGTATCTATCGATACAAGACTCAGGATGTCACTAAAAACTATCCTTTGAATGAAGCCTTAACTCAAGTAACGGAATTATTGGCCTGTTGCAAGCAAGCTAACCTGTTTACCGATCAGGAAGAATTGCAGCTGAAGAAAAACAAGAAAAAGGCCATGCTGACACGAAGTAAAGCTAAACCTGCCTCTACAAAGACAAAAGCCGAGCAGGGCCATGACCGGGTTGAACAGCGTTATGTCGATCAGGACAGTGTATTCCTACAGCATTTAGGAATCACCGATCAGCAAGGCCAGATCATTCCGAGCATGGCGCGTAAGTGGAAACAGATTAATAAATTTGTCGAGATTTTCTCAGGCGCACTGGCACAAATCCAGCCACAGGAACAAGGATTACGTATCGTCGATTTCGGTTCAGGTAAGGGATATTTAACCTGTGCGCTATATGATTATATGCAAAAACATGGTCAGACGCCGTATGTCACCGGCGTAGAGCTGAATCCGAAAATGGTCGAGTTCTGTCAGAATGTCGCGCAGCAATCTGGTTTTAGCCAGCTGGATTTCTTCCAGGGCGATGTGCGTACCTATGAACCGGAACGTCTCGATGTGATGATCGCTCTGCATGCCTGTGATGTGGCGACCGATTTTGCAATCCATAGCGGTATTCGCTTGAATGCACAGATCATCATGTGTGCTCCATGCTGTCATAAAGAGTTAAGACCGCAATTACAGAGTCCGAAAGTGCTGTCACCAATGTTGCAGTTTGGCATCCATGCTGGGCAGCAAGCCGAAATGCTGACGGATACCATTCGTGCCTTATTGCTTAAGGCGTATGGGTATGAAACCAAGGTCTTTGAATTTGTGGCCCTAGAACACACCAGTAAAAATAAAATGATTCTGGCGACCAAACGGAAGGATTATGGACAGCCCGATCAGGCTGTTCTCGCCCAGATTCAGGCATTAAAAGAGATGTATGGAATTCAAAAACATTCACTGGAATTGTTATTGAATAACCAGTGGGATCAGCAGGGAATTGGTTCTAAATGCTAAACAATAAAAATCTTAAAATCATGTCAGGTAGCTGGGATGAGTTAGCCCAAGATGCCAGAGTGATACGTGAAGCCGTTTTTATTCAGGAACAGCAAATTGCTCCCGAAGATGAATGGGATGCTGAGGATGCAATCTCTACGCATTTTGTGGCTTATTTACAGGATCAACCCGTTGCAACTGCACGCTTATTAAAAAATCACAGTATTGGTCGTGTAGCTGTGTTGCAGTCGGCACGTGGTACGGGTATCGGCCAAAATATCATGCAGGCTGTGATTGATCAGGCCAAGACAGAGCAACGTGAATTCCTAAAGCTTTCTTCACAGGTACATGCGATTGGCTTTTATCAGAACTTGGGTTTTGACGTGCAGGGTGAAGAATATCTGGATTGTGGCATTCCACATATAGATATGTATCTCAGCTTAAAAGACTAAAAAATAAAAAAGCGAGGAAAACCTCGCTTTTTTAAATTTGATCTTGGAACTGCTTAGTGGCCATGAGTGGTATTTTCGTCATGGCTAGCATTGTCCATCTGTGCATGTTCTTCAGCAGACATATTGTGCTCTTCCACGCTCGTCTCATGAGTCTGATGAGATGAAGAGGTCGCCTGACGAGCTTCACGGTCAGCCTGTGCTTTGGCTAAAGCTTCTGGAGACATCGCAGGTGCATTCTTAAATGCATGCTGCTGGGTATTTTCTTTCTTTTGCTGGCTTGGCATGTAGTCTGGTTCATTACTGACCGCAAGCCAGAAAAACAACATGAATAATCCACCTAAAATACAGAAGATAATCAGTGCTTTCCAACCCCAAGGTGATTTTTCAGGTGAACTGTGATCAGTCATATGCATGTACCCATCGTGGATGTCTAACTCATGTAACTTTATAACATAAATTGCCTGGAAAGCAGATCAAAATGTGTCATTTAGAGAGAATATCAAACTTAGAAATTCTATGGCGTTGAAATAAAAAAAGAGGAGCTAAGCCACTGCTGTCCCATAGTTTGCTTTAAATAAAAAAACCTGAGTCCTAACAGTTAAAATATGAGTGCAAACAAACACTTTAACGACCAGGATTCAGGTTTTGTCCCATCAGAATACCGTATTTCATG
>NZ_VOZC01000031.1:0-22370 GCF_013419975.1 Acinetobacter sp. YH12041
CTTTGGGCTTACACGTTCAATTCGTATAACCACCATTATGTTAAATAGAATCAAAAAACCTCCAATAAAATCGTTATAGTATTATTATTTATTGAGTAGATAAGAGAATTAAATTAGTGAAATACTCAAATGAACAAATAGTAAAAGCACTCTTACTTGCTCCTTTACCTTTACTTTTTTTAACAACAGTCCTGTTTATCGCAGTGAATCACGAATACAGCCTATACTCGATTTTCGTAGTTCTTGTAGGACACGGTCTTATTTACTTGGCTTATTGTATTTTGACTGTGCCTTTTAGCTACATATTCTCAATTCTTTTAAATCGTTATAACAGTCTTAATTTATTAACCATCTGTATTACCTCTCTAATTATTGCTACTCCATTTTTTATTCTTTTAGGATGGGGGCATACTGGAAAGATTGCTGAAGATTGGTGGAAGATGTATACCAATACATGGGCTAGCTTTCTGGCTCTATTTCCTGGCTTATGTTATTGGCTGTTTTTAATTAACTTAAAAGATAAAGAATAGTTATGAAAAAAATATTATATTTTAATTTTTTAGCGATTATTTTGACTTACGTATCTTTGCTTTATCAAAAAAATATATTAGTTGCTCGCATAGTTGTAGATAAGCTTGAAAAAGTTAAAGTCATAGCTGGGGGATTTCCTCTCCAGTTCCTTATAGATGGTGAAACCTCTCCAGTCGGAAGTATAAGTATCAATCCTTTATTTATTTTCATCGGCATGGATCAATTTGTTTTTCTCAATTTTTTTATTGATTATTTATTTTGGATAAGTATTTTATTTGCTTTTTCTATGATTGTGAAAAAGTACAGAATTGTATAGATCTTCTAAAATTAACATAATACACGTTATACGAAGCCAAAAATGGGGGCATGCAGCTCCCATTTTTAGTCTTTTATCCGCTTTTTTGCTTCATCATAAACAATGCTATCAGCTCGTTTTCCAACGGTAATTAGCAAAATAACTACCTGATCATCTTTGACCTGGTAAACAAGTCGGACACCAGCTTTTAATAATTTTATTTTATAGCAGCCTGCAAGATCACCTTTAAGCATATTCTTTGGAATATGTGGTTGCTCTATTACCTTAGCTAATTTTTTCTTGAATTGATCTCGTATAGCACTAGGAAGCTTTTCCCATTCTGCAGTGAAGTCCTTATGACGTAAAAGCTTATAAGTCATCTAATGTGACTTCCTCGAACATCTCTTTAGGATCATTAACACGTTTGCGAACAAGAGCTAATAAATCAGCATCTTCCTCTGAGAGTAAAGCTTTTTGTACTGGAAGCTTTCCAGTCGTAGCAATATATTCAAGAATATTAGTAAAGAACTCAGTAGGTGCAATTCCTTGTTCTTTTAGGATGGAATAAGACTTTTCTTTAAGGGCTTCATCGACCCTGAAATTAACAGTAGCCATCATTTTCCCATTTATTGAATGCATGAGAATATTGTAATGCAATATGCATTACAAAGATAGTTCGTATAACAACCACTATGTTAAATGGATAGTTGTTTAGTGGGAAAATCAAGTTTTTGAAATTTCAAATTGAAGTTTTTTCGTTCAATTAGTAATTGTAATTTATATTCTATTGAATAACTATTTCATAACTTTTCCTATCATATTTGGCTGCATACGTAGCTACTTCTTGATTAATCTTTTTATGATTTTTATCTAAATATGAAAAGATTATTGAATCCTCATTGTGCCGCTCGTAATTGATGGCGTATTTATATTCTGAATAAGGATAAAGAGTACCTAAGCTATAAGTTTTTTGAGCACTAATATAAGTTACTTTAAGGTCTGTAATTGGATAATCAGTCTGATTTTTAATAAAAATATATCCATCCTTTTCAAATGGCTGGCATCCTATAAGTAGAACTAATGTAAGACAGTAAAATAGGCTATTCTTCATTTTGGTAGTTCTTCAATTGGTCTTATGAGTCGATTAATAACTATAACTTTTGAGGTATCACAGCTATGATCTACTTCAGTTATCCAAGAATAATTATTTTTTTCTAGAGGATAGGATTCTCCGCCTCCATATGCTGCTTTATCACCTAAAAAATAAGTATCCGAATCTACTTTTAGGCTCTTAGTTTCCGTATCCCAATCTAGAGTTTTTGTAGCAAAAATTGGCAGAACTTTAGAGCCATCAGCATGTTCTAGGTATAGGCATTTACCTTCCCTAATAAGCTTAGCCTCACTATAACTTGCATTATCTGCTCCCCCCGTATATTGAATACGTGGAACAACTATATTTGATTCAATTTTTTCTGTAACTGGACTGCAGGCTGCAAGTAAACTTAATAAAATAAATTCTAATCTTTTCATATTAAAGGAATTTTTTGAGAGAGTAATAGAGAAATTAAAGCAAATTATTCCAAAAGGCTCTGATTAAAAATTGTTAAAATTAGTAGATATATGAGAGGAAATTATGAAAAAATTTTTATACTTCAATTGCTTATCTTTTATTTTTACTTATTTATCTTTGTTTTATCAGAAATATACATTAGTGGATCGTATAGTTGTAGACAAGCTTGGAAAAGTTAAAGTCATTGGAGGAGGATTTCCCTTACAGTTTTTAGTAGATGGTGAAGTATCTCCAGGTGGGAGTATAGCGCTAGATCCTTTAAATATTATTATAGGAATAGATCAATTTATCTTCTTATATTTTATTTTTGATTATTTGTTCTGGATAAGTGTTTTATTTGCTTTTTACATAATTTTGAAAAGGTACAAACTAAAACAGATTTTCTAAAATTAACATAATACACGTTATACGAATTCCCAAGGCATGGCTTTTAGTTATGCTTTTTTTATCAAAAGAGTATACCTGAATGATAGCGAGCCAAATCGCATACAATATCTATCATTAGACTTAATGCAATAATTAAATGATAGTATTATCATTAATCTAATAGAATTAAGATTAAATGATAGAAATGAATACACGTATTTATCTACGAGCTTCAACTAAAGATCAAGATGCAGAAAGGGCTTTGCAGATTCTTCAGGATCTAAACCAAAACTTGAATTTGGGTGAAACCATTGTGTACGTGGAAAACTATAGTGGTACGAAGTTAGACCGACCTGAATTGAATAAGCTACTGTCAGAAGCAAATCAAGGTGACACATTGTTAGTTGAAAGTATTGACCGCTTATCACGCCTAACCCAACGAGATTTTCAAGAGCTGAAGCGCAGGATCCAGGAGAAGGGACTTCGTTTAGTCGTAGCAGATCTTCCTACTACCTACCAAATGATTCAAACCAGTGACAGCATTACTCATTCAATCTTGGAACTCATCAACAATATGTTGATTGATCTTCTGGCAACAATGGCCCGCCTAGACAATGAGAAACGTATAGAACGTATTAAGCAGGGCCTGGCACGTTCGGGTTACAAACCAACAGGCAAGAAGGCAAATGAGGCTAAACATAAACGAATAAAAGAATTGCTAGTAGTTGGCAATATGACTAAGGAAGAAATTGCCAAAGCAGTGAATTGTGGAGTTGCAACTGTCTATCGAGTTGCTAAAGTTATCTAAAAGAGGCTTATCTCAACGCGCCCCCAATGGGGCACCGCTGCATTCAGGTTACTTCACATAAGAAATTTTATGTTAAATGATTGTTAGAAATGCCCCTTGATCGAGGCATTTTCTATAAAGAATACTAAAAACTAATTAAAGCCAACCAAGTTTCAAAACAAGGCAGTTCTCAGCAATCATATTTTTAAATTATATAACTCCCAACTGAGCTTTTGCTCCAACGATAAGGCTTTCATTTTGAGTTTCTAAGGCAAATAAACCATACATCAAAGGAGAGGCCGCTGCTCTTTCTAAAGTCTGTTCATATAGTTTATTCCAAACTTTACCCCCTAGTTTTTCATACTTGATGATTAGAGTTTTGAGGCTTTCTTCTCCAAACAAAGTTACATGCCCAGCAAAATCAATCGCTGGGTCATCTATATGGGCTGTTGACCAATCAATAACGCCTGAAACAGCTCCATCCTTTGAAGCTAGTACATGCCCAGCATATAAATCGCCATGTATAAATTGGGTGAAATCTGCCCATAGAACATCATTATCCAACCATTTTCTGTAGCGGGTTTCCAATTGCTCACTTATACCAATTTCAGATTTTACTAACTGCAAATTGTTTGCTATTTCAGGTCTTAAATCTGAAGGTTTCATAATTTTCAAATCATTTTCCCGAACTTCTTTTTCAGGAATACTATGGATTTCAAATAAGGTTTTTGCCAAAGATGTTATGTATTTCGGGCTATCTTTGTCCATATTCCAAATTATTTCATAGGTTTCAGCATCCAAATTTAAAACAGGATTATCTTTAAGTATGGGATAAGCCACTAATTCTGTAGATGAAATTCTCCAATCAGGAACCTCTACAGAAAGATGTTTTTTTACCAATTCTAAAATGCGTTTTTCTTTCTTGATTTGTTCCCTCATGCCATCACGACGAGGAATACGCAGCAACCATTGTTGCCCCTTTGTATCAAGAGCAAAAACGACCTTAAAATCAATGCCCATTTCATTGAAATTCATTTTGTCCGTAAGCAACAAGCCGTGTGCTTCAGCAAGTGATTGAATATCTTGAATTGTCATTTTTAATTTCCTTTAAAGAGTTCAATAATTAATGTTCGGATTAGATTGGCTATCATTAACAATCTCTCTCAAAAGTCTTGATGATTTTGTGGTCTTTGATCTCGTAGATAATGTCAGCAATATTATCGACCAATTGCTTGTCATGAGATACGAAGATAATAGTTCCTGCATAGGACTTCATCATTGTTTCTAATGCGGCAATACTTTTTAGGTCAAGATAGTTTCCTGGTTCATCCATAAGCAAAATATTATATTTTCCTAAAAGCATTTTGGATAAAAGCAGTTTGATGATTTCACCTCCCGATAAGTCGGATAAGTTTTTTTGAATATCATTCGCTCCGATCCCCATTGAAGCCAATACTGCACGAATTTCCGCAACTGTGTACTCGCACTCTTCCTGCATAAAGGAGAGCACAGATTTATGCGTGTTAAATTTATATCCTGTTTGTGTAAAGTAGCCAATTTCAGCTTTTGGAGATATGGTTAATCCATCAGCACGTTCTGATATCATTTTTAACAAGGACGTTTTCCCTGTTCCATTCGATCCAGTTATAGCGACTTTAGCGCCAAGCGGTATTATAAAGTTAGCGTCATCAAAGATAGTACGGCTACCAAATTTTAAGCTCAGACCATCTGCCGTAATCGGGAACTTATTGTGCAGTTCTAGGGCTGAACTTTGACGAAAACGAATAGAACGCAAATGCTCTGGTGCTTGAATATCTTCTAATGCAGCCAAACGCTTTTCCATACTCTTAGCTGCCTGATACAGTTTTCTTTGCTTGGTGCCAGTCATTTTTGCATGCCCAAGTCGTCCAGCACTTTCGGTAGAGTTTTTGGATTTTTCTCCTTTTTTCTTATTGTCTAATCGATTAGCTTGCTGGCGTTTTTCTTGCACAGCAGATTCTAATCGCTCCCGTTCCTTCATCATCAGCTCATATTCTACGGCTTGGTGTTGTCGCTCTTCTTCTTTTTGACGCAAGTAATCCGAGTAACCACCCCAATATTCCGTAATTTTACCGTCTTTTAACTCCCATATCTTGTCTACAACCATATCAAGAAAATATCGGTCATGACTGATAACAAGTAATGCTCCATCAAATGCTTTAAGTTGACCAATAAGTAGATCTATTCCATTGAGATCAAGGTGGCTGGTTGGTTCATCCGCTAGAATGCCATGTACTTGTTGGGAAAATGCGGCAGCAATTTTTGCACGAGTTTCCTCTCCGCCACTCATTGTGTCGTTTTGTACATTGGAAACACCAAGGCGAGATAACATTGCCCGGTCTTCGACCGTTTCTATTTCGATTCCGCCCAGTTGGCTGATATGTGCAAAATCACCAAAACGCTGTAATGTCGCTTCGGCTAAAACAATTTCGCCATTAAGTACTTTGAGTAAACTACTCTTTCCTGCTCCGTTATCACCCACAAGACCAATACGGTCATAAGAGTGAATTTCCAATTCATCAATATCCAAAACATCACGCCCAGCATAATCCAAGCGTATGTTTCTCGCTTTAATAATTAAACTCATTTTTATTTACTCCTGTTTAGCTCTTGAAATTTTTTATGCAGCAAACAGGATTTAGGTGAAAACAAAAGCTAGCATCACAGTGTCCTCCCAAAAAAAAAGCTATTCATCCACAGGGTGGACAAATAGCTAGTCAATTAAGTTATAACTGGAAACTATGCACTAAAAGCATACTTATAAATTAAGCATACTTTTACTTTATATATCCGCATATATTCTTAAAGACACAACAAAAGCCCACCATTATAAAATAGTGTCACTATGCAAATAGTTGTGTCTTAACGAATGCGGATAGAATGCATAAACTTACCTAAAAAATAAAATTCAGTTTTATGATAACTTTACTGTTAAAAGAAGTCTAGACAACCTTGTTTTATGCTTGGATATAAGGCTTATTTTAAAATAATAGTAGTGAAGATTTTCTAAAATTAACATAATACACCTTATACGAAATAAAAATGGGAGCCTTAAGCTCCCATTTTTTAAGTAATTTTTTCAAATAAGGCTTGGGTGAGCATCTAAAATTCGAATCAATGTAGCTGCTGGTCCAGTTGGATAGCGTCGTCCCTGTTCCCAATTTTGCAGGGTACGGGGGCTAATATGTAGACGTGCAGCAAATTCATTTTGGCTCAAGCCAGTTTTTTCACGTACTTCTTTAATATCAGGCAATTCGAGTTCTGTAACTCGGCTTGCTTTAACTTCTTTACGTTTGATAGCTCCAGCTTCTTTGATTGAAGCAACCAAGTCATCAAATAAGTTGTTATCCATGAAATTGCTCCTTCACGAGTTGGTGCAGAATGGCGGTTTCCTTATCTGTTAAATTATCTTTTACTGATTTTGGATAAGCCACTAAGAAAAAGATCTGATCATCCTCGGTGACCCAATAATAAATCACCCGTATCCCACCACTTTTCCCTTTGTTACCTTGAGCACAACGTACTTTGCGAATACCACCGCCATTCTTGATTAGGTCACCTCTATCAGGCTGTACCAAAAGATCTTGCTGAAGTTGACGATATTCCTCATCAGATACAAGGTCTTTAATTTGCTTGGTAAAGATGCTGGTTTCAATAAATAACATGGACTCTTTATACGTCAATGGCGTATTTGAATTTTAGCAGTTTCCATAACAAAAAACGAGAGCTGGTAGATCTCGTTTCGCATAACAGCCATTATGTTAAATGAATGATAATTGACATTTTGTTCATTAATACTGATATGCAACGAATTTTATTATATGTCACCCCTCAATTACAAATATAAATGACTGCTCGTCTAATCATCTCCATTACACAATTAAATGTTAAAATGCATAGCTACTTCATCTAAGATAAAATATATGTATCCAAATCTACAGCACAGCTTCGAAAACAGCGTCATTCTCGTTGTAGAAGATGATTATGATATTGGTGACATTCTTGAAAAATACATAAAAAATGAAAACATGCAGGTCATCCGTGCATTGGATGGACAACAAGCTTTAGAGTGCCTAAAAGCCAACTCTATCGACCTGATTCTCCTTGATATTAAATTACCCAAACTAAATGGCTGGGAAATTCTACAAATCATCCGTCAAACAAGTCATTTACCTGTCATTATGCTGACTGCCTTAGATGATCAAGTGAATAAGATCATGGGGCTAAAAATGGGTGCTGATGACTTTATTATTAAGCCATTTAACCCAAACGAAGTGATTGCACGAATACAAGCCGTACTTAGACGAAGTACAAGCCAAAATATGGAAATAACTAATATTATTCGTTATAGAAATATTGAAATTAATCCAGATCATCATCAAGTTTACATTTCAAATGGTCAAAGAAATCAGTTGCTCAACCTTACGTTAACTGAGTATAAGATACTGTTTTTGATGGCAAAAACACCGAATAAAGTCTTTACACGTAATGAATTGATCCAAAACTGTATGCCTGAAAGTGATGCTTTAGATCGCACTGTAGATAGCCATATCAGCAAATTACGCAAAAAACTTGAAGAAAATGATGTAAATGGCTTATTAATCAATGTCCGTGGCGTGGGGTATCGCTTAGATCAAAATCATGAAATTTAACTTTTTTAAAAATTCTGTTGGAATTAACTTCCAGTTTATTATCATGATGAGCCTATTCAATTTAGGCATTACGCTGTTATCTTTCATGATTGGCTATTTTGTTTATAGCTGGGCGATAAAAATAGGTTTTCTAAATACACAAGTTATTAATTCAAATGAATTTTCAGTTACCTCCGTTGACTTTATCTGGCTGTTTTTAGTGCTATTAACAGGCTTTTTTCTTTCTACTATCCTCGCCTTTAAATATGGAAAACGCTATACACAGCCAATTAGTGATTTAGCAGATGTTATTCAACAAATTCAACAAGGCAATTTAGCACTCAGAATTAAACAGCCACATCATGATATTCCACATGAAATCAAGTCTCTTATTGAGAACTTCAATGAAATGGCAAACCAACTTGAAGTATCAGTTAAGAATTCAACTGTTTGGAATGCTGCAATTGCACATGAATTACGAACACCTGTGACAATATTACAAGGTCGCTTGCAAGGTATTGTCGATGGTATATTTATTGCCGATAAAGCTTTACACCTAAGCTTATTGAACCAAGTCGAAGGCTTATCTTACCTTGTGGAAGATTTACGGACACTGACACTTATTGAAAATAAACAATTACGATTAGAACTAGAAAAGACCAATTTAAAAAATAGTATTGAAAAATGTCTGCAGATGTTTAATGAACGGTTTCATGTTAAAGGTTTAACTATTGTTTTAAATTTGACGGATAAATTGGTTTGCGTTGATATAAGAAGGATGGAACAGGTCTTTATTGCATTGTTCTCTAACTTTCTAAGATATTCGAATGCTGGAAAAATAAATATTACATCTGTAACCACAGCAGAACATTGGGTATTGACGTTTGAAGATGAAGGTCCTGGTATTGATGAATCGCATCTTAAACACCTGTTCAAACCCTTCTATCGACTGGAAGACTCTAGATCATGTCTAGATGGCGGTACTGGATTAGGCTTGGCAGTGATTGATGCAATTATTGAAGCACACCAAGGTCATATTTATTATTCTAAATCCAAAAACTTAGGTGGCAGCTGTTTTACTATTCAACTAAATCGTAAGACATCAACTCATTTATAATGTGTTAAGTTCAGATTAATACGGCTTAATTTAAACCATAAATTTAAGATAAATTGATGTCTGAACTTAACCATTCTGTTTGATGATCCTCAAATAAATTTCATCACAATGAATTCTCATCTCGATATTTAGCTAGCATAAAAAATACCACAATGGAGAGTATCCCGATGATAATCCCTGCTGTTAATAATAAATTAACATGAGCTGAACTGAAGGCAATTTTACCTGCGTTAATCAATGCTGTACCTTGTTCAACGGGTAACTGGCTCGCCACTAAATAGGTATCACCAATCGAAAGTCTGGCTTTTTCTGCTAAAACAGCAGTTAAATCTGACGGCACTTGAAGATGACTGCCAAATATATAGGCCATGAAAACACCAAATAAAGTAATACCTAGTCCTGTACCCAGTTCATAACCTGTACTTTCAAGTGAACCTGCCGCACCGCCCTTTTCTGCAGGTACTGAGCCCATGATCGCAATGGATGAAGCTGTTAAACCAATACTCAGTGTTAATCCAATCGAAGCTAAAATAAAGGGAACGATGATTCCCGGATGATGAAAATCTGAATAACTCAAACTGACCAACGCAATTGCTGCCAATATTAATGACATGGTCGCAACCAGACGGAGTCCAAATTTATTGGATAAAAAACCAGCAATAGGCCCGCCAATAGCGGCCGCAACCATAATCGGAACCATAAAAAGACCGGCTTGCAGCGGTGTTAAACGAATGACATATTGCAGCTCCATTGCCAAAGTTAACTCAACCCCTGCCAAAGCGCCTGCAGCAACCATTGCCATAATAATGCCGGCTAAAATAGCAGGACGTGAAAATAGCGAAAGATCTAGCATCGGCTGAGGAGAATTCAGCTGTTTGCGTACAAATATGGTTAATAAGCCGATAGATAAAACGACCAAAGGCAAGACAATCAACAACGACTGTTTACCGCCTAAGCCTGCTTTTAGTGCATATACAAACGAAATCAAACCGACAATCAGCAATAGCGCTTGACCAAATGCCCAATGTCCAGGGGTTATAGCTTCTTTTCGGGACAATAAGAAATAGCACATTGGTGCGACAACCAGCATGATTGGGACGTTAATCAGGAAAACTGAACCCCACCAGAAATATTCTAACAATCCCCCACCAATGAGCGGTCCAATGGCGGCACCGGCTGATCCGATTGTGCCCCAAATACCCAGCGCAATGGCACGTTCGCGACTGTCTTCGAAGGTTCTGCGAATAATACCCAATACACAGGGCATAATCATGGCACCGCCTAATGCTAATAAAGCACGTGCGGCAATCAGCATAGAAGCCGTTTGGGAAAATGCCGCAAGGACTGAGGCAATTCCAAATATAACCAAGCCAATCAGCAGAATCTTACGATTGCCGACACGATCAGCCAAAGTTCCCATCGGAACTAAAAGTCCAGCCATAAGTAATGGATAAATATCAATAATCCATAAGACTTGGTTACTTGTGGCACTCAGCGATTGGGTTAATGAGGGAACCGCAACATGCAGTACAGTCATATCAATCACAATCGGCAGAAATGCAAGCACGACAGCGAGCAATATCCACCAGCGTTTCGGATCAAGATTGGTAGCTTTCATGATTAAACCTATATTGATGGTTTATTAAATCAATTCTGAAATAAAGATGTAAATGAAAGATTTGTTGTGGGCTAAACTCGTTAACCCACAGCTTTTATTCTCAGTTTTGATGCTTAATGTGCCGCTTTACGTTTCGAGAATTTCTCAACCATGCTCATGACGACAATAAAGAAAATCGGTACAAAAATAACAGCTAGAATTGTTGCGCTGATCATGCCGCCAAAGACGCCTGTACCAATCGCTTTTTGAGTTTCAGAACTAGCGCCACTGGCAATGACTAAAGGAATAACGCCACAGGTAAATGCCAAAGATGTCATTAGGATTGGACGTAAGCGCAATTTAGCGGCTGCAACGGTTGCCTCCACTAAACCCATTCCTTCTTCTCTTAGTGCTTTTGCAAACTCAACAATCAAAATAGCATTCTTTGCAGATAGACCAATAATCGTGATCATGCCGACCTTAAAGAAAATATCATTTGGCATACCACGTAACATTACTGCTAAAAAGGCGCCAATCAACCCTAGAGGGACAACTAGCATCACAGAGAATGGAATTGACCAGCTTTCATAAAGCGCTGCCAAGACAAGGAAAACGACTAACATCGACAACAGTAATAAAAACAAGGTTTGTGATTCCGACTGTTTTTCTTCTAGAGAAATCCCAGTCCACTCATAACCCACACCTTTCGGAAGTTGTTCAATCAAATTTTCCATCTCAGTCATGGCTTGTCCTGAAGATATACCTGCTGCTGGACTGCCAGAAATACTCAATGATGGACGACCGTTGTAACGATTGTATTGTTGTGGGGAATGTTGCCAAATTGGAGTAATTATTTCAGACATTGAAACCAATTTACCGCTTTGACTGTTCACCTTAATCTGAAGAATATCTTCAATACTCATGCGTGATTTGGCATCAAGTTGCACAATGACTTGCTGCATACGGTCATGATTTGGAAAATCATTGATATACATCGAACCCATTGAGGTTGAAATAATATCGGTCACATCACTGAAATTAACACCTAATGCCTGCAATTTATCTCTATCAATTTTAAGCTGTACAGAACTGCCTTCTGGCAAACCTTCAGGATAGACCTCCGCCACGATTTTACTTTGTGCTGCTAATGCTAAAAGCTGATCTTGTGCTTCTCTTAAAGCAGGCATGCCAATATTGCCACGATCTAATAATCTCAGTGAAAAACCAGATGAGTTACCCAATTCATCAATTGCTGGTGGTAACACAGACATGGTTTGACCTTCTGAACTTTCAGCCATCGCTATATTGGCATTATTCACGACTTCTTGTGCCGTAATAGTACGCTCTTCGAATGGCAATAGATTGGTAAAATACATCGCTGTATTCTGACCAGATCCACTAAAACCAAAACCTAAGACCGCCATATTGTCTTTAATCCCCGTTTCTTGGTCTAAATAATTTTGAAACTCAGCAACGACTTTACGGGTACGTTCTTGAGTTGCATCCGCAGGAAGTTGAATCGAAGTCATAAACCACCCCTGATCTTCTTCTGGCATAAACGCAGTCGGAACGTGTTTAAAACTAAAAATCAGCACAATGACAATGCCTAAGAAACATAACATTGCGAGGGTTTTATGTTTAATTACTTTAAATAAACTGCGTTCATAGCGATTGTTCAGCTTCTCAAAACTGCGATCAAACGATGCAAAAACACCCTTTTTCTGATGGTCTTGATCAATCGGTTTTAACATCGTTGCACATAACGCAGGGGTTAATGTCAGTGCAAGGAAAGCTGAGAATAAAATTGAAACCGACATGGTAATGGTGAACTGACGATAGATAATCCCCACTGAGCCTGACGCCAATGCCATCGGCAAGAATACAGCGGCTAACACTAAGGTGATGCCAATAATCGGATTGGTAATTTCCTTCATGGCTTTAGATGTGGCTTCAACTGGAGATAAGCCTTCTGTCGCCATAATGCGTTCAACATTCTCAATGACCACAATCGCATCATCGACAATAATCCCGATCGCAAGCACCATACCGAACATGGTCAGCACATTAATCGAAAAACCAGCAAGCAGCATGACTGAGAATGTGCCAAGCAATGCAATCGGTGCAACAATCGCCGGAATTAAGGTGTATCGAACATTGTGTAAAAAGATAAACATGACAATAAAAACTAATGCCATAGCTTCAAGCAATGTCATGATTACTTTTTCAATCGAGATTTTTACAAAAGGTGCAGTGTCGTAAGGTATAGAGAATTTCATACCATCAGGCAGTGCTGAACCTAACTGTTCAATTTTCGCTTTAACACCTTCTGCAGTCTTGACAGCGTTGGCACCAGGACTCATTTGTATCGCCACAGCTGTAGAGGCTTTGCCATTTTCTAAAATCGCAAAGTTATACATCTGTGCCCCGATTTCGACACGAGCGACATCCGACAGTCGAACATTGGCGCCATTTTGTTGAGCACGTAAACTAATTTTCTTGAATTGCTCTACAGTTTCTAATTGACCTTGAGCAGTTAAAGGAATAGTAATTTGTTGCCCCGTCAAAGCAGGAACATCACCAATACGACCTGGTGATATCGGCAAGTTTTGGTTTTGGATGGCTGTATTCACATCTTGAATACTCAATCCATAAGAAACCAAACGATCTGGATCGACCCAAATCCGCATGGCTTTTTCAGCACCAAAATTTTGGACTTTACCAACACCGTCAACCCGCTTTAATTCTTCAATCACATAGCGAGTCATATAGTCACTGACATCAATTTCACTATATTTGCCATTCGGTGAACTTAAGCCCACCATCATTAAAAAACCAGACGACGCAGCATCGACCATCAGCCCTTGTTGTCGCACTGTTTGAGGTAAGCGTGACTCAATGGCTTTAATTTTGTTTTGCACATCAATTTGTGCAAGTTCTACATCTGTACCTGGTTTAAATGTTGCGGTGATTGTTGCTGTTCCAGAACTATCTGAACTTGAACTGTAATAAAGTAAGTTTTTGACACCTGACATTTCCCGCTCAATCAAGGTCACAACACTATCATTCAATGTTTTTGGCGTAGCACCTGGATAGATTGCCGTAATACTAATCTGTGGTGGCGCAACACTTGGGAATCGTGCAATAGGTAACTTGGGGATGCTTAGTACACCCAACAGAATAATAAATAAAGCAATCACCCATGCAAAAATAGGACGCCTAATGAAAAATTGGGACATTATTGCTGTCCTCCATTTTCCTTAATATTTGTAGGTTGCCACTGCTTAATTTTTAATTTTTGCTCAGGCTGTATACGATCAGCCCCTTCAACAATGACTTTCTCACCTGCTTGTAACCCTTGTTTGATCACATAGTTATTTTGATAACGTTGACCAAGCTGAACAGGCTTGCTTTGCGCTAAACCTTTTTGATTAACAATCGTAACATTGGCTTTACCACTAATATCATGTTGAATCGCTTGTTCTGGAACTAGGAGCGCATTTTCAACTTGAGCTCGGCTCATATTGACTCGAACATACATGCCTGGCAAAAGTTTTTGATTTTCATTATTGGCTAAAATACGGATTGTGACATCACCCGTATCAGGATCAACTTTAGTATCCGAAAATAGGATTTCACCTGTAACGTTATAAGGTTTACCCTGACTATTTAGGATTTCAACCGTATGTTTGGTATTTGACACGTCACCTTGCTGTAAAGCTTCCTGTAGTTTTTCATAATCACTAATTGATTGCTTTACATCAACATAGACTTTATTAATCTGTTGTATTACGGCCATTGCATTAGTATCACCTTGACCAACTAATGCACCCTCAGTCACTAAGATTTCACCAATCGTTCCCGAGATAGGGGCTGTAACAGTCGCATATTTAAGATTAAGTTGTTGTCTGCTTAACATGGCTTGCATTTGCGCCACATCGGCTTTTGCTTTTTGATAATCTGCTTCGGTATTGTTGTATTCCTGCTGACTAACCGCATTTACTTTTACTAATTCAGTGTAGCGTTTTAACAGCACCTGCAAACGTGTCACCTCAGCTTGTGCACGGTTTAAAGTGGCTTGATTGCTTTTTACATCTGCCTGAAATATTTCAGAATTCAATTTAAAAAGCGGTTGACCTGCTTGCACATAAGAGCCTTGCTTAAAAAGTACTTTATCAACAATTCCACCTACTTGCGGGCGAATTTCAGCAATACGGTAAGCGACAACACGGCCTGGAAGATTTTCAATTAAATTCATGGAATGCGGTAATACCGTGATGGTACTGACAACCGCTGGTGGCATTTCTGTTGGGGACTGTTCAGCATCTTTGGCTTGTGTACAGCCGATTAAAAGTACAGTTGTAATAAGTATTGAACCTATTAAATGATAATGTGTTGACATGCTTTTTCAGAGGGGGGGTTTTAGATACTACTATTTTGAAATAGCAGTGTTTATGAATTGCTGATGTTGTGTGGAGATTGTGTGGAGATTGTGTGGAGAGATTAAAAGATTTATTTTTTAATGACACGCTTAAACAGCGTGGCTTGTAAATTAGTATAAATAATTTTGTTGTTCTACAATTTTGATCGTATCTTAGTTTTTTCTCATAGTTCATGAACTTTAAAATTCTAAACCAAGACTAATATTTATATAAGCAATTGAAAATACAATACATAGTTTCTTTATACACTTATGAAGTGAACTTTAGGTGAACATAAGTTAAATAGAAATTTTTAATTAGTTCAGCACAAACGTACAATCTTTAAGGCCTATAACTCGATACCGTTCTCTCTTTGATGTTTATTGCTATCTAATTGAGTGAACTCTGTGGAAATATTTCTTTATACATTAAGCGTTATGTATAGCCCAGGCCCTGTAAATTTTATGGGGCTAAATTCTGGCCTTACAGGTCAATTAAAAAAGACTATAGGATTTTACCTAGGCATTGGTTTCGCCATGTTGATCTTATTCGTATTGTTTGGCTATATAGGTGAAGCTGTTATTCCACATGGATTGATTCATTATATTGCTTTAGCGGGTGCAATTTATACATTCTACTTGGCTATAAAAATGATTAGGGCGAATGTAGAAACAACTCAACAGCAAGAAAGCCATCTAACATTCTTAAATGGCTTATTTATTCAGTTATTAAATCCAAAAGCCATTCTCGTCATTCTACCTGTTACGACAATTATGTACCCTGCAGCCAAAATCACAGGAATCATGATCTTGATAGTTTCTTTACTGATTTCACTTGGTGCTGTTGGCGCACCATTCACCTATGCTCTGGTTGGAAAAGTATTAGGCAACAAAATTGCTAATCCTATCTGGTTTAATCGGCTAAATAAGCTGATGGGTATACTCTTGATTTTATCAGGGCTTTTTATGTTCAAAGATTTTCTTAATGGAATAAATCTGCTGTAGGACAAATTAGCCGTTCAAATCGAACGGCTATCTTTTAATATTTATCATTTTCCATTGAGTGGGAGTTAAACCAAATGTTTTTATAAAATGTCTGGTCATATGACTCTGATCAAAAAAGCCTGCATTTAAAGCAGCATTAACAATAGACTCCCCTTGAGCAAGGTAGAACTTAACTGTTTCTAAGCGACGCATGATCATATAACGGTGTGGGCTAGTTCCAAATAATAATCGGAAATCACGAGAAAGGCTCCAGCGGTCACGATCAGCATGTTTCTCTAAATCTGACAAACTTAAGTTTTCATGTGGATACGCCAAAATACACTCACGCGCTCTCTCTGCTGCCTTGTAGTCAAATTTTTTGTTTTGGTTAGATGAAGTATCTGAAATTTCACACAGTGTAGTTGCCAAATCAAATAGAGCATCTTCCTCTTCTAGGGTATCCATATAATTATTTATATTATTTAGAAAGCTATCCATTGCCCTAAACAGGCGAATATCATTACTTAAGCCATGTCTGATAAAAGGCAAAGGTTTACCCTTTAAAATGGTTTGGATCATCGCTGGTTCGATGTAAATCATTCTATAGCGATAGCCATCTAATGTTCCTGATTCACCATCATGCTTTTCATCCGGGTGTAGAACCATAGTCATGCCTGGCAAGCTATGTTGCAATGTACCTTTGTAATGAAAGTTTTGAACTCCGGAAAGAGTCCTGCCAATAGCATAAGTATCATGTCGGTGAGGTTTATAAGCATAATTGGAAAGAAATGCTTCAATTCTTTCTAATTTATGATTTTGAGTGGGGGATCTCACAATCCAATTATTTCCACTGGAGAAATCAGGCATAATTGATGGCCAATTTTTCGTAGATTCTATTGTAGATTATTTTTCACTTTTCCTAAAATTAACATAATACACGTTATACGAAGTTGAAATGAAAAATGGAGCTTAAAGCTCCCTTTTTTACTAGTTTTTTTTAAATTGCTAAGCGTAAATTCAGTGCTTTTACGACTTTAATAACAGTATCAAAGCTTGGATTTACATCGCCAGAAAGTGCTTTATAAAGACTTTCTCGACCTAAACCAGTGTCTCTTGATAATTGAGCCATTCCTTTAGCTTTAGCAATATTACCTAAAGCTTTTGCAATGAATGCCGCATCACCATTAGATTCATCGATACAGGCTTGTAGGTAAGCTTGCATATCTTCTTCTGTTTTAAGATGTTCAGCACTGTCCCATTTGCGAAGTTTGATAGCCATTTACAGCTCCTCCTCTAAATCTTGTGCTAATTGTAGGGCAAGTTTTATATCTTTACTTTGCGTAGACTTGTCTCCGCCTGCTAAAAGAATAACGACCCTTTGCCCTTGCTTACAGTAATAGATCCTGTAGCCAGGTCCAAAGAAGAAACGTAATTCAGAAACACCTTCACCTACTGGTTCAGTATCTCCAAAGTTTCCATCTTCAACCCGATCAATTCGGACTTGTATACGTCTTTTTGCCTGCAGGTCTTTTAACTTAGTAAACCAGTCATCAAAGACTTCAGTGGTATATATTGAGTACATAAGAGTAATGTATCCTATAGGATACATTCATGCAAGAAATAAACTTGAATGTATGGGGCTACAACAGAATTTCGTATAACCACCATTATGTTAAATAGATAGCAGTTGGGAGATTATTTATTCTTTCAATAGACAAAAACTTGCGGAATTTTTCTTAATTTGTAATCCTTGCGGCCAAGGGTGTCTAGCGTAGCTAAGACAGGTATTCGTTATAGTCGGGCCGCTATAATACGGATGACGAGTGCCTGTATGTTTAACCTAAATATCTTTAACAAGATCTCTAGCGAAGTATTGACCATCAAAAATGATCTTGAGCTGAATTCTGAAAATCAACTGATAACTAAGTATAAGACTTCTACTTCTGAAGATTATAAACAGGCTATTGTTTTGATTTTTAAAGAACGTGGCTATACACGTTTGGAAATAGGTCAATTACTTGGGGAGCCAAAAGCTTCATAAAATACCGATTAAACAAAGCTTGGATATAACATCCAGGCTTTATAAAAAAGTACCTAGCTGTTACCCTTGTCCTGATTTTTTTACTCTAAAACGTTCTTTCATCTTATGACACTTACGCCACCTTAAGTTTATTTATCGTCTTAAATCTGTAAATAACTCATCACTGTCTAGTGATGTGGTGTAGTCGTTTGTGTGTTGTATATATCACATCACTAGCCTATCTGAAAAATTAAAAAACAGGCTATGTTTATGTTATCTAATGTCCGAGAACAGTGGTTCTCTAACATCCGTGGGGATGTACTTGCCGGATTAGTCGTCGGTCTTGCACTCATCCCTGAAGCCATCGCATTTTCAATTATTGCAGGTGTAGATCCTAAAGTTGGTCTATACGCATCCTTCTGTATTGCCGTCGTGATTTCTTTCGTAGGTGGTCGTCCTGCCATGATTTCAGCAGCCACTGGTGCAATGGCGCTGCTTATGGTCACATTGGTCAAAGAGCATGGGCTTGAATATCTGCTGGCAGCAACAATTTTGACAGGCGTGATTCAAATATTGGCAGGCTATTTAAAGCTCGCCAAGTTAATGCGGTTTGTATCTAAATCTGTGGTTATTGGATTCGTAAATGCGTTAGCGATCTTAATTTTCATGGCTCAATTGCCTGAACTGATTAATGTGACCTGGCATGTATATGCTTTTGTTGCTTTAGGTTTAGCAATTATTTATCTATTCCCTCTGGTTCCCAAATTAGGAAAATTACTCCCTTCTCCACTAGTCTGCATCATTGCAATCACATTATTGGCAATCGCTTTAGGAATTGATGTACGGACCGTGGGCGATATGGGGTCTTTACCTGACACACTTCCAATGTTCTTGATTCCAGATATTCCTTTGAATATTGAAACATTGATGATTATTTTGCCTTATTCAGTCGCACTGGCGGCTGTAGGTTTACTTGAATCGATGATGACAGCAACTATCGTGGATGAAATGACTGATACGCCAAGTGATAAATATCAGGAATGTAAGGGACAAGGGATTGCGAATATTGCTTCTGGCTTTATGGGTGGCATGGCCGGTTGTGCAATGATTGGTCAATCTATGATTAACGTAAAATCAGGTGGCCTTACACGCTTATCAACATTCTCTGCGGGCATTTTTCTTCTTATTCTGGTTGTATTTATCAGCGACTGGCTCAAAGTGATTCCAATGGCTGCATTGGTAGCGGTAATGATAATGGTCTCTATCAGTACCTTTGAATGGAGTTCTGTCACTCAGTTAAAAGATAATCCTAAGAGTAGTAATATCGTCATGATTGCGACGGTGATTGTAGTTGTTGCTACGCATAACCTGGCTTTGGGTGTGTTAACAGGCGTATTACTTTCAGCCTTGTTCCTGGCGAATAAACTTGAAAATGATATCCAGGTGACAGCATCTTTTGAAGGAATGGCCCGTTTATATGAGTTGAGAGGTCAGATCTTCTTTAGTTCTTCTGAAAAATTCATGCAAGGTTTTGACTTTAAAGAGGATGTAAAGGAGGTGATTATTGATTTGACCCATTCTCACATTTGGGATGTAACATCAGTCGCCATGCTTGATTCTGTTGTAAATAAATTTCAAAAGAATGGTGCGAATGTCACAGTACGTGGTCTAAATGAAGCCAGTTCGATCATGATTGATAAGTATGGGACACATGCCAGAATTTAAGTTTTAAAAATTCTATATTTATATAGAATTTCTAAAATTAACATAATACACCTTATACGAATCTAAAAATGGGAGCCTTTAGCTCCCATTTTTACTATATTTTTAAAGTTTTAAGCGTGTTGTACTGTGAGTTTTAAGCCTAAAGCATTTACTACACGATTAATCGTATCAAAACGTGGTGCTGAATCCTGACGTAGGGCTTTGTAGAGTGCTTCACGCCCAATCCCTGCTTCTTTAGCGATTTGAGTCATGCCACGAGCTTTAGCAATAACACCAAGTGCATGGGCTAATTCAGCTGGATCATTTTCTTCAAGAACCATATTGAGATACATCACAATGTCTTCTTCAGTTTTGAGCGACTCAGCCATATCAAAACTTGGTAAATCAGCGACTTTAACCATTTTAATCCTCCAATGTTTTCGATAGTTTGACTGCCCGATCGATGTCTTGTTGTTGAGTTGATTTATCTCCACCACCAAGCATTACAATCACAACGTCACCATGTTGGATGTAATACATCCTCCATCCAGAACCGAAGAATTCTCTCATTTCCCAAACGCCATCTTGGAGAGGTTTAATGTCTCCCCAGTTTCCACGTTGAACCTTATCTAATCGACGATTCAGGCGGATACGGGTCATATTGTCTTTAATGCCATCCAACCATTCATCAAATTCTGGAAGACGTTTAATTTCAATCATGAGGATTCCTTATCTTCTCACTATATTGTATTCGATCGAATACAATATGCAAGTAATTTATACGAACATCCATTAATTTCGTATAACACCATTATGTTAAATACATAATTTTTTTGGTTAAAATTTAAACTTTTTTACTGTTTTTCAGGCAAGATGCATATTTTTTTGAAGCCATACTTTCCTTGTCAGATGTTCAAACATTTTAAGGAGAAAGCAATGACACAAACAGCGAATGATCAACGTGCTACAGTAAAAAATCCTAATAATATTCAACATGCGCAGAATCAGGACAACCGTAGCCGACAATTGAATCCTAATCATAAACCTACGAAATCTAAATAAGGATGAAAACTATGAGCACAGCAGGTTGGCCTAGTACTACTGGAAATCCATCAGGTGGTGGCCGAGACAATAATCCACCTCGTAAATAAAAATTTATTTATCTTGTAATATCAATTCAGAAGGCCAAAGATATTGGCCTTCTGAAGGATATTTCTTCAGGAAGGCTTCCCATATCACGATAAAATCTTCTGATGTAGCTAACGTAGAAACGCTGGCTGTTTTTTGAAAATGTTTATAATAAAAGTCTTGCCAAAAATATATTAACCATAGGCCAGCTATGGCATTAATACTTTCAAACCACTTATCTTCTGGAAGTTCATTTTTCAGGAATAAATAATTCTCTTCTGAGACTTGTTCATAAATTTCATCATTTTTAAACTCACCATAAGGTAGACCTAGGAACTCATAGACTTCATTCAAGTAGCATAGTCTTCTGTTTTCTCTAACTTTTTTAATTAGTTGTATAAATTCTTTAATTTGTTCATCTTCGAGAGAAGGATCTAACCATTGCTCAAAACCATTAGTTGGAGGAATAGTCTTCAGAATCTCGACTTTATGTCCTTTTGTTGCTTCAAACTTTGCATTTATCTTTAAGATAAATAAAAGAAAATCTGTAAAAGTTTTTGATGGGAAGTATGGTCGTTTATTTTTAAACTTAAACTTTAATGCTTGGTTTAGTGAGATTGATTGGAATCCCCACTTCTTAGAAATTAAATGATCTAAGTGAATTAAAATTAGCAGTATATTGACGCCAGAATTTCTAAGCATCTCATGACTAATAATATTCTTTAAATCACCGTTAAAGCTAAAGTTATTTACCAGAAAATCATGTAGTTTGCAGACATCTTCATATAAAAAATTATTTTTTTCTAATTCTGAAAATAGCTTTATATGCTCATTCCAATAAAAAAAATCGTTATTCTTAATTGGATATAGTTCTAAGATTTTTAAGCAGTATGCAAAATTATAGTTTTCTTCATCTACAGCTAAAGAAGTTGCTGAATTAAGTACGAAAAACCCCATTTCTGAAGCAAATTCGGATTTAATTTTAACTTTAGCTATTTCATCATTTTTAAATGGAACATTAGTATATTTTTTCTCAATTTTACCTAGTTTCTTAGCCAGGTTTTTATCCATATTTTTCAATATTAAACAGTAGAATTCTAAAGGATTCATGGATGCCCTAATTTTTTAAAAAATCTAAAATTAACATAATACACCTTATACGAAATGCGTTTGTAACTCCAAAA
>NZ_VOZC01000032.1:0-22180 GCF_013419975.1 Acinetobacter sp. YH12041
TGAGGATCAGAAAGCTTGTTTGAATCGATGTATTTCATCCGCAGATTATGCACGAATGCTAAGAAATCCGGAGTGCAAATATTAACCAAAAAGAAGATCGTTTTTTGATTTATGAAAGAGATCTATTGTTTCGTTTCAGATTCTTTAATAATTTCTTTTGAACCTAAAGAAGTAAATCGTAAAGAAAGATTTAAAGATGAGTTTGTACGCCATTCGGCAAATGTAGCAATTATTATAATGATGAGACTTGTAGTATTTATATTCAAATGCTATCAGGAAAAAAATATATTTTTACGCGGTGGAATTACTAATAAATTTTCATATATTGACGGATCTATAGCTGTTGGGGAGGGTGTGGGAGCGGCTTATGACGGCGAGTGTACTGCAATTAACCCTAAAATTATTTTGTGTGATGATGTGGTTTCAAATACAAGGCTCATGAAACAGATAAAATTTTTATCAGAAAAAATGTATGGAGATGATAATCTTTTTACTTTAAACGATGGACATCATTTTCTAGATTATTTAAAAATGACAAGAGTTATGACAGATGTTAGATCTCCTAGTATTAAAGATTTTATGGTGAGAAATAATATGGTCACATTGCCTAAAAGACTTATTGATAATACAAGAAATATCTTTAGAAGACATAAAGAATCCATTATCCATAATATGGAAGAAGTGAATTCTCAAGCTAAACTAGTTCGAGAAAAATATTCAGGTGAAGAGTTAGATCAGAAAAATAAGCAAATTGAAAAAATTCGTAGCAAATACGTATGGTTGAAGAATTATCATAATCAAGAGTGTGAGAAATTGAGTTGGGTCAATGAATATAAAATTGATTAAAACTAAATGAAATTAGTATTTCGATAGATATATAGAGCTAATGAATTTAAGCTAGCATATTACGATCTTGCAATATGCTAACTAAAAATTCCCCCATGCTTTACTCCATGCCCAGAAAAATTCAAATTGCTCCATCTCAAGCCAAATGGCAGCTTGCTGCTGCAGATTCAGTTTTGGTCTTGGTTGGGCTGCATAATTTAAGAATGCAGACTGAAATTCAAGAGACTGAGCTGATGAATAATCTGATTCAGATCAGCAATAAAGCTAAAGCACTGGATATTCCCATTGTCGACCTATATGGCGATGATTTAATGCAGGGTATGCAGCAACTTGGAGAATATGCTTCAACTCATCCACAACTGATTTTCGCCGGACAAATTACACCGATGCTGAAACAGATCCTGCCACATCTGCAAAGTGTGACAGACCAAATTTGCATAATTAATGATGCAATTTTGATGCCTAGTCAGGAACAGCATATTCAGTGGATTGAAAATATTTCGGCACAAGGTTTGCATCATATGAACAGCTATAGTCTGACCCGATTGTGGAACTTAAGTGCGCCGTCAGAATATGTATTGTCAACCAAAGGCATCATGTTAGCAGTAGCTGAACAGCTGGATATGGATGTGCTGGAAATTGATCCTTATGCTGATTTAAAACAGTATGGACTGGACTCGGTTGCGATAGTGAGTCTGGTTGGCACATGGCGTGCGCATGGTGCTGATCTGCGTTATGAAGATGTGCTGGAACACCCGTCATTACATGATTTAGTGAGCTTTGTAATGCAATCTGCACGTCGATAATCGCTAATTGGGTAATTTTCTTAAAATAATCGGAAATTTCATCGCCATTTACATAAATGCGCATTGTAATTATCACTCAAGCTTTCTATTATGGCCGCCTTGTTTTTCGCGATCAGCGTGGGATTGAACTTTGAGTAATTTTCTAACCGAACATCTGATACATCGTGATGAAGATTTTATGGTCATCCATAAGCCTGCAGGCTTACTCACAGTGCCCGGTAAAACAGAAGATTTACAAGATTGCCTGATCAATCGCCTCATCAAATTAGAACCTAAAACTTTGCTGATCCATCGTCTGGATCGAGACACTTCCGGTATTTTAGTATTTGCCTTAAGCCGTGAAGGGCAAAAATCCATCTCCCGCCAGTTCCAGGAACGCCAAACCGATAAAACCTATCAAGCCATCGTGGCTGGAACATTAGAAGGCAAGGGTACAGTTGATGTGCCTGTCATTTACGATCCAAGCCGTCCACCACTGCATATTGCTGAACCGAATCATAATAAGCCGGCAATTACAGAATGGCAGGCCATCGAACATTTTGAAATTCAGAGGCAAGCTGTGACTCGGGTGAAACTGACTCCGATTACCGGTCGTTCACATCAGCTCCGTGTACATATGCAATATCTCGGGCATCCGATTATTGGCGATACCTTGTATGCAACGCCAGAGCAGCAACAGCTTAGTCCGCGTCTATGCTTACATGCCGAGCGTTTAAGTTTTTATCATCCTAAAACACAACAGTTAGTTGAATTTAATTGTCCGGCTGAATTCTAGGAAATACTTGTTTAATCGACGTGAATTATGCTCACTTTTTAGTGGGCTTTATGTCAAAATACATTGCTTGAAGGTGTGAAATTTTGCTCAAATGACGTTTCGTGATTGAGCCTGATATTCATAATCTTGTACTTAAGATAAAGGTGGAAAAATTGCAGCAATTTGCTATTGGTCAACGTTGGTTATCAGATACTGAAACAGAACTCGGTTTAGGGGTTCTCATTGATGTTGATGAGCGATCGGTCAGCATTTTATTCCCAAAAAGCGATGAAACTCGCGTCTATGCTCGCAGTAACGCACCCTTATCTCGTATCGTATTTAATGCGAATGACGAACTGCAAGATCAGGAAGGTACGATCTGGACCGTTGAGTCAGTTGAAGACCGCAATGGTGTAGTGCGTTATCACGTGGTTCGTACTCTTGAAGATGGTACAGAAGAACGTAAAGCTTTAAATGAAACCCGTGTAGGTGCAACGATCCAGTTGTCTAAACCTTTAGATCGTTTACTGGCTAGCCAGATTGACTATAAAGAGTGGTATGACCTGCGTATTGAAGCCTTGCTGATGCAAGCCAATATGCAAACCAGTCCATTGCGTGGCTTGGTCGGTTCGCGTGTGGGTCTGATTCCACACCAGTTGTATATCGCACATGAAGTCGGTCAGCGTTTCGCGCCGCGTGTTTTACTGGCCGATGAAGTAGGCTTGGGTAAAACCATCGAAGCAGGTCTGATCATTCATCAGCAACTTAAAACTGGCCGTTCTGAACGTATTCTGATCTTGGTCCCGGATTCACTGCAATATCAGTGGATGATTGAGATGCGCCGTCGTTTCAATCTTGAATTCTCCCTATTTGATTTGGCTCGTACTGCATCGATCAAAGAGCATGATCCTGATCTAAATCCGTTCCTGACTGAGCAGCGCATTATCGCTTCTGTGGACTTGATGGTGGATCACGAAGATCTACGCGAACAGGCGATTGAAGCGGGCTTTGACCTGTTGGTTGTCGATGAAGCGCATCACCTGATGTGGTCTGAGGAAGAAGGCGGCAATGACCGTTATGATCTGATCGAAGAGCTGGCAGAGAAAACACCGGGTGTATTGTTATTGACTGCAACACCAGAACAGCTCGGTGTAGAATCTCACTTTGCACGTCTACGTTTACTTGATCCGCAACGTTTCAGTTCATTGGATCGTTTCCTAGATGAAGAAGAGCAATATCAGCATACCGCTAAAATCGCTGAAGTACTGATGTCAGACCTTCCACTGGAAGCTGAGCATTTCACTGCGATTGAAAGCCTGCTTGGTCATGCGATTGAAGATACCCCAGAGCAACGTTTCCGTGCCATTCATGAATTGCTAGACCGTCATGGTACGGGTCGTATCCTGTTTCGTAACACACGTGAAGCGATTCAGGGCTTCCCGGGTCGTGACTGTCAGCCAGCACCATTGCCAGCGCCAGAAAACTGGTCTAAAGATGGCAAACTACGTGAACAGATGTGGCCGGAAGAATCTCAACTTGATGGCTCGTGGATGGAAACCGATCCGCGTGTAATGTGGTTGATGGAAAAGCTGCGTACTGATCTGAAACACAAAAAAGTATTACTGATTGCCCGTAGTGGTCCAGTGGTTGAAGCACTGGAAAATGTATTACGTCTGCATGCAGGTATCCGTACTGCCATGTTCCATGAAGGCATGAGTCTTTTGGAACGTGACCAGGCAGCAGCTTATTTTGCTGAAGAATCTTATGGTGCACAGATTCTGTTATGTTCTGAAATCGGTTCAGAAGGCCGTAACTTTCAGTTTGCATCAGACTTGATCCTGTTTGACTTACCGGCCAATCCGGATGTTTTGGAACAGCGTATTGGTCGTCTGGATCGTATCGGTCAGGAAAACCGTATCCAGATTCATGTGCCTTATCTGGTGGGTACTGCGCAGGAGCGTATGTTCCGTTGGTATAACGAAGCGCTGAATATTTTCAGCAACATTTCTCCAACGGCGCAAACGCTGCAAGAAAACTTTATTGTTGCCCTGAAAGATTGCTTGCTGGCAGATAAAGGTCAGGAATTTGAAGATCTGCTGGAAGAAGTTAGCGTACAACGTGAAGCGCTTGAAGCCGAGTTGCAGGAAGGTCGTGACCGTCTGCTTGAGTACAATTCTTGCCGCCCCGTCGTGGCACAGGAAATTGTTAATGCGCTTGAAGACTATGATGACAATACCACCTTGCCAATGTTCATGAAGCGTTTTATGGCATCGACCAATATCGACTTTGATGAGCAAAGCAATGGTACGGTGATCATCAAGCCAACGGATCAGATGCAGGTACAAGGTTTGACCCTGGATGAAGAGGGTATGACAGCCACCTTCTATCGTGACCAGGCTCAGATCCGTGAAGATGCTCAATATCTAACTTTAGAGCATCCATTCACTGAAAGCGTGATGGAAATGATCAATACTCAGGGCTTTGGTAGTACCAACGTTGCGGTCTTAAAGTCTGCAGCATTGCCACAAGGTTCTGTATTGATGGAAGTGTGGTTCAAGGTTGATGTGGTTGCACCAAAAGCACTGAACTTACCGTCAAGCTTGCCACAGCAGCTGATCCGTGTATTGCTGAGTGAAAAAGGTCAGGATCTGTCTCAGAAGATTGCGCCTGAAATCCTGAAACCATATCTACATCATTTAGATGGCAATAGCTGCCGTCAGGTGGTGAAAGCACGCCGTGAAGTGATTGAAGCGCGTTATCAACAGGCATTGGAATTAGCTCGTTCAGCATTGCCAAACTTCAGGCAGCAGGCTAAAGAAGCGTATGGCAATAAATGGCAGTATGAAATTGACCGTCTGACTTACCTGAAACAGTTCAACCCAAGTATCCGTGAAGATGAAATCGCACGTTTACAGAAGCTGCAAAAAGAAGGCTTGAGTTTGTTAGAAGGTTTATCTGTAACACCTGAAGCGATTCAAGTAATGGTCGTGGTTAAGCCATAAGATCTAATGAATTATGAAAGCAGCTTCCGGGCTGCTTTTTTTATGGCTGGAATTAAAGTCATGATTGAGCTTTTGGTCGGGGAATGCTGGTTGATGTTTTCTGTATTGTTTAGAATCAGTTCACCTAAGAATAAGAAATAAATACCATGTCCAAAGCACTGATTACTGTTGGCGCAAAAACCAGCCATGGCGGTATGGTCACTGAATGTGAAAACTCTTTTTTAATTAATGGCATGGCGGTGCATCTGAATGGCATGAAGCATTACTGTCCCAAGTGCCAAACTACCGTGACAGCTATTGCTAGTGATTTATCTACAATAGTCAAAGGCAGGGCTGTAATCATTGCTGGAGATAAAGCCAGTTGTGGAGCCACTTTTTTGCCGATGCAAAACCTGACTATTTCCAAAAAATAATCATCTATATCCAGACATGAGTTCATAGTGACTTAAAGGTCATAGATTGGTGAATTTGGTTCTGTATAATTTTGCATTTCAATATTAAGCTTCTTTCAGACTTTATAAAGAAATGATCAAAGAAAATAATGAAACAGGTTTTGCATTTTACTCATGCCAATGGCATTCCATCGGCAAGCTATCGCAAGTTTTTAAATTATTTTCAGGATGAATATCAGGTCAAGGCAATTCCGCTGATCGGGATGAATCCAGCCTATCCAATTACCAAAGACTGGCGTTATCTAGTAAATGAAGTGATACAGGATATCCAGCAGCAATCTCCGGATCAAAAGGTGATTGGGCTGGGACATTCATTTGGTGGTTTGATAACTTTAATGGCAGCCTATCAACGTCCGGATTTATTTTCCAAACTGGTGATCATGGATCCACCTTTCGTGATTGGTAAAAACAGTGCACTGTTTGAAGTCGTGAAAAAGCTCAACTTAAAAAGTATTGACCGTTTCACTCCGGCAGGTATTACCCTAAAACGTAAAGATTACTGGCCATCTAAACAGGACGCCGTTGAAGCGCTGAGATCGAATCGTCTGTTTAAGCATTTTGATGAGCAATGTTTTCAGGATTATATCGAAAGCGGGATTGTGCCTGATCAAGAGCGTGGAGGGGTAACTTTAGCCATTCCCAAACAGATTGAGGCAGAAATTTTCCGGACTGTACCGGCTTGGTGGTGGCGTACACCAAGAAAACCACCCCAGGTTCCGATACATTTAATCACAGCAGAGCGCAGCCAGTTTTATCAGCAAGGTTTACCACAAGGCATGCATAAGGTTTACCAAATTCATTATTCGGTGGTGCAGGGCGGACATATGTTTCCACTAGAGCATCCGGAAATGACGGCAAACCATGTTAAAGCCAGATTGAATAAGCTTTAATCTTGGTAATAAAAAAGACTCACTATGAGTCTTTTTTTTGCAGCTGGCTTAACGGATCTGAGATTGATCCAGATGTCGAGCACCTTCCAGAATCATGCGGATCATGATCATGGTCTGTTCCGCTATTTCCTTACGGTCTTCAGGTGCCATATCGATCACATTGGCTCCCATATTAAATACCAGTTGGGTAATCGCTCTGGCAGCAATCTCGGGATGAAATAATTTTTTATTATTTAGACGTTCCAGGCGGATCAAATCTTCCTGAAGCTCCTGCTGAAAATAATTCAATTGGCGTTCGACTGCCTGTTTATAAGATTTTGAACCGGTATAACCTTCACGTAATAACAGGCTTAAATTGCCTTCATCAGCATCCAGCTGGGCAATAAAGACTTCAACAGAGCTACGAATAATACTGTTCTGTTTCGATGCCTTTAGGCGGGATTCATTGAGAATCTGACGCAGCACAATCCCGGCACGATCAATCAGTTCAATCGCCAGTTCATCGATATCTTTAAAATGACGATAAAAACTGTTCGGAGCAATTCCAGCCTCACGGGCAACTTCACGCAAGCTTAAAGATGAAATACTTTTTTGTGGTCCGATCAGGTTTAAAGCAGCCTGGAACAGTTCTTCCTTGGTAATGGTCGCTTTACGGCCCACACTACGGACAATAATGGGCTCATCAATGCTTTTCGATGGTAAAGACGCGTCACTGCTTATTTTCATTGAAGGCTCATTCATGAGGTGATTAGTAAAAGGCATTAACACATTATAACGAAGGCAGTCCAGCTTGTGAAATGATTAGAAACAATACAAATGTATATACAAATATATATACAAGTGTATACTAATTAAAAATCCAAGGTGATGTCTAAAACGATGCCTGTACTTGAAAAGCTTAAAATGCCATTAAATACGCTGAAAGAGAGTGTGATTGATCCATATGCGATTAATTTCTGGATGCAGAAATTAAATCCTCTATGGTCGATGAATCAGCCCTTAGGCAAGATTGTGCGCAAAGAACATGCTGCGCAGGATATGCTGAGCCTGACGATTCGTGTCAATCATTTATTCCAGTTCGGTGAGGCGGGCCAGCATCATCCTGTATTTGTGGTAGTGAACGGCATTCGTTATGAACGTAGTTATAGTCTGACCCGTATTGATCAGCAGCATATTTTATTAACGGTTAAAAAAGTGAATGCAGGTAAGGTTACCACCTGGTTTGCTGAACAGGCTGAAGTCGGCGATATCATTGAATTCGGTCAACCTTTCGGTGACATGACTTTGCCAGAACAGAGCAGCCCATTGCTTTTGCTTGCTGCGGGTAGTGGCATTACACCAATGCTGAGTATGCTGGAAGCTTTAAAAGATAAAGCTGAACTGGCTGCACCAGTGACTTTATGGTACTGGGTTAAGAAAAATCAGGATGCTGCTTTTATTGCACGTTTTGAAGAGCTGGCACAAAAACATTCAAATTTTTCTTATCAGGTATTCGCAACTCAGGAACAACCGGCTGCGCCGCGTCTTGATGAATCTTATCTAGATCAATTGCAGGCATTGGAACAAAGCACAGTCTATGCATGTGGACCATCAGGATTTGTTGCGACCGCAGAACGACTGTTTGCTTCAGCAAAACTGTTCAAAAGTGAAGCGTTCAGCATGAGTTTGAATGATGAAGCTGATACTGGTTTTGTCAATGTAACCCTGACTCAATCGAAAAAAATCGTCACGATTCCTAAAGGCCAGTCGATTCTGGTGAGTCTGGAACAGCAGAATATCCGACCGACCCATGGCTGTCGTATGGGCATCTGTAATAAATGTGCCTGTAATAAAGCAGAAGGTTCAACCAAGAATCTGGTCAATGGCGCACAAAATACCGAGCCAGGTAATCTTTTAAAAATTTGTGTTAACTCAGCGCAGACTGACCTTGTCATCGACTTATAAGCGAGTTTTATCCTATGAATATGCCAGTAAAATTACAGTATTTTAAAAATCCTAAAAACCGTGAACTGACCCAATCTGAGCTAGATGAACTTGCGCGTGAGCTTGATGCCATCAAACAGGAAGTGCTGGATGATTTAGGTGAAAAAGATGCTAAATATATCCGTCGCGTATATTCGAGCATCCGTTATTCATCGATTGCAGGTCGTGCCTTATTATTCGCAGGCTGGTTCCCGCCAGCATGGTTGCTGGGTACAGGCTTATTAGGCTTTGCCAAAATCATGGAAAATATGGAATTGGGTCATAATGTCATGCACGGTCAATATGACTGGATGAATGATCCGAAGCTCAATGGCCAAACCTACGAGTGGGATATTGTCGGAACTTCAGACAACTGGCGTCAAACCCATAACTTCAAGCATCATACCTATACCAATATTAAAGGTATGGATGATGATATTGGTTATGGCTTGTTACGTTTGTTTCCTGAGCAACGCTGGAAACCAGGCTATTTATTACAGCCAATCTACAGTATTCCATTTTGCTTACTGTTCCAATGGGGCGTAGCCATTCAAAACCTTGAATTGGGTAAATACTTCAAAGGCCGTAAAACCAAAGAGCAAACCCTTGAAGAATGGAAGCCAATGCAGCGTAAAATTGGCAAGCAATTATTCAAAGATTATGTATTCTTTCCATTGATTGCAGGTCCTGCAGCATTACCGGTATTGACAGGTAACCTGGTGGCAAATGGCCTTCGTAATATCTGGACTTTCAGTATTATTTTCTGTGGTCACTTTACCAAAGATGTAGAAGTGTTTCCGAAAGCTGTGATGGAAAATGAAAGCCGGGGTCACTGGTATATGCGCCAGATTCGTGGTTCTTCAAACTTGACTGGTTCTGAAGCGTTTCATATTTTGACTGGACATTTAAGCCATCAGATTGAACATCACTTATATCCAGATGTGCCTGCACGCCGTTACCGTCAAATGGCGCCAAAAGTAGAAGCAGTATGTAAAAAATATGGTCTGAACTATAACAATGCCAGTCTGGTAAAACAGTATGGCAGCGTGATTAAACGTATCGTGAAATATGCGTTTCCGTTTAAGAAGTAAGATAGATTTGAATAAAAAACCGCTATTCATAGCGGTTTTTTATTATTCTCAGTTTAATTAATTATTTTAAGTTCAGACTCGGATAAATTCATTTCAAGTAGTGGAAGTACTTTATCTCGGCCCTCCAGATAAGCATACTGTGCAAGGCTTAACATTGCCTCATCTTCCTCACTATTTCCATACGCATAAATTTCAGCATAATCTTCTAAATTATATTTTTCCAAGATTCTATCTTTCTTCTGATCCTTACTACAATCAGGTGTGTTGTATAAACCTGTCATTTTGCCTGTCAGAATTTCTACTTCACTACAAATCAGGTCAATGCCTAAATAAGTACAAACCGGTTTTAAATATAAATCCAGTGAAGCAGAAACGAGAACGACTTGATGCCCGAGTTGCTGATGTTGTCTAAGTTGCTTTAATAGCTTGGGATTTAATCTTAAAACAAGCTGCTGTGCATATTCTTCGGCAAGCTGCTGAATTTCATGCGCATAACTATTTTTGAACATAGTGTAATACAGCTTCGGTCGCATTGCATGAGCAGGATAGAGCTTAAGATAGTAAGCCTGAATCCAAGGAAGAATACGAAGTCCACGTTTTAGAATTTGCCTTTTTTTTAAGGCATAGAAAATGAACCCTGTAAAACTGTCATAAGGATACAGGGTTCCATCAAAATCAAATAAGGCTAGAGTTTTATGTTTTTGATGCGGCGCATGCATGTTTGATATCGCCCATCGACACGGGTAGCAAACCAGTTGGTATTATAGTCACGACTCAATTTTGGCCCGGAAATGACCACTTCAGGCATGATGGCATAGATAGGATCTTTACCGGTTTTTTCTTGATAAAGTTTACTGATACCACGATAAGTCATAGTATCTTCAAAATCTTTAACTTTTTCTTTCTTTAAATCCGCCCGAATCTGACGTTCAGTAATAATAAAATTATTTTTTGCAAAAACGCTGATGAGCTCTCGTTCAGATTGACTCTTTTGTGAGCGAATCGCGCCATCTTTAGTATAGAGCAATAAGTCGCCATCCAGATCAAGTTCGGCTTCAGTTAAATCATTTAACATGCTCTGAAAAGCGGCATTTCGACTGGAATACATGCCCGAGTTATAGTCCGCAAAACGATAAATCGGTTTTTCATAATCCGCAGGGTACATCATCAATCGATGAATCCCGTAATAGAGTCCGCCGTACTGACTATACAGGTCACTACGCAAATCAGCAATACTGCCACCTTGACGTTTATATTCCTTGGCATAGCTGATATGAACCTGCATAGAACCCAAAGTTGTAATCGGATTCATTTTTTCGCCAATATTTTGTCCAAATAGTTTGGCTGCACCTGTCAGTGCACTTACATGATAATGCTTGGCCATGTAATCAAAGATTTCACGATAAAGTTCATCTAATTGACGTTCGGTTTTGACCCGGCGCATCTGGCTGAGATAATTGTCTTCTGGACTTGGCTGGTTTTTCAGTACATCCTGGAAATATCCTGCAACTGTTCCACCGATACTTTCACCAAGTTTATCTTTAAATTTTTCTTCCAGACGTTCCTGAACTTCTTTAACGGCTTTTTCACCAAGACCAGGAACTACCGGGTCTGCATTAAAGTTAGATTCCTGATCGACAACTGCCACGATTGAACAGATATTCTCTTTGGTTTGTGGAATACCGAGCTGGTCAGTGATGTCATAAATATCTTGTGCCCAGGATTCACGCTGGCTGACACGACCTGGAATGGCTTTACGAATATGTTCAACTTCAAGAGTTGGTTCATCATTTGACCACCATGAACCATTGCCACACCCTACAAGGCTAATAGATAAAGCAAGTATGGATACGGACTTAAGAGAAAAAACTTGAGCAAAATATTTGTTCATGGTGTCGTAAATAAATTGAAAAGATGAGTGAACAAGGCAGATGCAGTATACTATGCCCATCAGAAAAGTGATGAATTTATATGTATATTGGTCCCTATCAACTGTCAAATAATTTGATTGTCGCTCCCATGGCAGGTGTCACCGATCGTCCATTTAGAACCTTATGCAAGTACTTCGGTGCGGGTCATGCGGTCAGTGAAATGATGACTTCTGACAAGACCTTGCGCATGAGCAAAAAGAGCTTATATCGGGCAAATTTTGATGGTGAGCTGGCACCAATCTCAGCGCAGATTGCTGGTTCTGATCCGCATGACTTAGCTGAGGCAGCACGCTATCAGGTCGCAAATGGGGCACAAATTGTTGATATCAATATGGGATGTCCAGCAAAGAAAGTCTGTAATAAGCTGGCCGGTTCTGCCTTGTTAAAGGATGAAGATCTGGTTGCACGTATTTTAGATGCAGTTGTTGCTGCAGTTGATGTTCCTGTGACTTTAAAAACCCGTTTGGGCTATCTCAACGGTCATGAAAATATTCTGCGAGTTGCAAAACGTGCTGAAGACGCGGGGATTGCAGCGCTGGCATTACATGGCCGTACTCGTGAAGATATGTACCTCAATACGGCACGTTACTCCTTAATCAAGGAAGTGAAAGAGATGCTGAATATTCCCGTGATTGCGAACGGAGATATTGATAGCCCTGAGAAAGCCAAATATGTACTGGACTATACAGGTGCAGATGCCATCATGATTGGCCGTGCTGCACAAGGCCGTCCCTGGATTTTTCGTGAAATTGCACATTATTTAAAAACCGGAGAGCATCTGGCTGCGCCAAGTATTGCTGAAGTGAAAGAGGTGCTACTAGGGCATTTATCTGAGCTTTATGAGTTTTATGGTGAATATTCAGGTTGTCGTATTTCACGTAAGCATATTGCCTGGTATACCAAAGGACTACGTTCGAGTAATGAATTCCGTCAAAATATGTATCAGGTAGAAAACACTGCCGATCAATATAAAGTGGTGGAAAACTATTTTAATGGATTACTGGAACATGGACATATCATGAGCGATGTACAGGTGAATCAGGTGAATCTGCTAGAAACCAAATAAAAAGAGAGATTTCCTAGTTCTTCTAAAAGGTACTGTAGTAAATACAGTACCTTTTTTATCTTATAGCTAAAATTTTATATGCTTCCGTTACATTAAAGACTGTAGTGAACATAGCCGCATATTAAGTTCACTGAAACTGGACATGACATGGACATTGTTTACGTGAAATTGCTCTAAGCTGAATTTCTAGCATGGCAAGATGTTTATTCAATCTTGTTCATTCTCATGATCAAGGGAGATCTATAATGACAAATACCAATCGTCCAGTTACAGACTTTGGCAATAAAACCTCGACTGAATTACCAGAGGAACGTAGTGACGCATTAAATCAAGATGCAACAGATGCCAGTGCTCGACCAGATTTAAATTCACCTCAAAAAGATAATCCTCGTGTGCCAGATATGAATGAAGGTGAGGATAATGTACTTGCTACCAGTGCAGGTACTTTAGGCGGGGCAGCAGTTGGAGCGACTGCCGGTCTGGTAGGTGGTCCTCCAGGGGCAGTAGTAGGCGGTATCATTGGCGGTGTTGTAGGCGGTATTGCAGGAAATGATATTGCTTCACCTGATCATCCGAAACAAACGGATAACTATGAGCATCCAGAAAATCATCCAGAGGCAGATAATTATCAGCATCCGGACACGATTAAGCAGGAAGATGATTACTGGAGAAATGAGCATACCAACCGTCCGTATTATACCGAATCACGTACTACTTACAGCGACCTAGACTATGATCGTGACTATCGTGGTGCTTATCGAGTGGGTTATGAAAACCGTCCACTATATGACCGTCAGACTGACTTCGAACATGCCGAACCTGAATTACGAACCAAATGGGAACAGGTAAAAGGTGAATCCCGTTTGAATTGGGAAGAAGCAAAATTTGCGATCAAAGATGCTTGGCATCGTATGACTCGTTAAAGAATCGATATAAAAAACCTCTCTTTGGAGAGGTTTTTTTATGTTCTAAAATTAAATTTTGCTTTATTTTTGTTTCATTTCCAGCACTAACTGATTAATTAAATCAGAAGCTTCCATCTCACGAATTTGCGCTACATTTGAACCTGCCCAAAACGCGCCATAACCCTGATCACCATGTTTGGACGCTGCTGCATGTAACTGCTTGGCCAGATCATAAGTATATGGATAGGCAGGTACATCCAGACGATCAGGAGTGTCGATGTCTATATGCCAATGATTGATGATGCCACGCGCTGGACGGCCGGAAATGCTGGCACTAACTTGAGTCAGCGGCTTAGACAGTATCGCTTTACGATAGGTGTCATTGGCATTGGAAGATTTACACTGAACAAATGCTGTGCCCAATTGTACTGCTTCAGCGCCAAAGTCCATCATCTGACGAGCTTGTTCACCATTCATGATTCCGCCTGCAGCAACCACCGGCAGTGAAAAATGCTGTTTCATCAACTTGACCAGATTAGAAGTTTTGACTGAGGCATCAAACTTGGTGCTAAAGATACCCCGGTGACCTCCAGCCTCAATGCCTTGAGCAATGATGATATCAATCCCTGCTGCTTGAATGGCTTTGGCCTCAGCAAAATTGGTGGCAGATACCATCGTCAGAATACCGGCATCTTTTAGAGCCTGAATTTGGTGCGGAAGAGGAATGCCAAAATGAAAGCTGACCGCACATGGTCTGATTTCTAGAACCAGATTCAAGAAATCATCATTGTCTTTAAAACTTGGGTAAATACAGTTCAATTGGGTGGGTGGATTAATTCCGTATTCAGCAAATTTATCTTTAAACTGGTCAATCCAGGCCTGGGCTACGTTTTCATCAAGAGGCTGGCTGTCATGACAGAAAAAGTTAACCTGAAATGGACAATCTGTAAGTTCCTGAGTTTTTAAAATCTGCTGGCGCGCAGATTCTACGCTGCTGGCTCCCAAGCCAAGCGAACCCAGACCTCCCTGATTTGAAACTTCCGCTGCCAGTTCAGGTGTCGAAACGCCTGCCATAGGGGCTAAAAAAATAGGATGTTTTATTCCAAGTTTTTCTAATAAAGACATAGATTTGCTCCCTGTTACTCTATCTACTTTGCCTATAGCCGCAAAATTAAGCAAATCATATTGGTTATTTTATTTTGAAATAATGCTGTATGGATAACGGTTCAATTACATTTCTTACGACATGAGATGTCGCCACAAAGACTGGAAAGCTATAGTGTATAGCGGGGAAAATTTATAATAGGTTTTTAGCCAACAAATTGCTGAAATCATGTCTGAACGTATCCGAGAAAAACTACAAATTTTAGCTGATGCTGCCAAATATGATGTGTCCTGTTCATCGAGTGGCAGTAACCGTAAAAATAAAGACAAAGGCCTGGGTAATACCGGAAACGGAATCTGTCATAGCTATACCGAAGATGGTCGCTGTGTCTCATTACTAAAAATACTGTTTTCCAATGTCTGCATTTTTGACTGTGCCTATTGTGTCTCTCGTCGTTCCAATGACGTAAAACGTGCTGCATTTACCGTGCAGGAAGTGGTCGATCTGACCATGAATTTTTATCGCCGTAATTATATTGAAGGGCTGTTTTTAAGTTCGGGAATTTTTAAATCAGCAGATTACACCATGGAGCGGATGTTGCAGGTGGTGAAAAAGCTGCGTCTTGAAGAAAATTTTAATGGTTATATTCATCTCAAAACCATTCCCGGAGCATCGCAGGAGATCATTACTGAAGCGGGTTTATATGTCGACCGGATGAGTATCAACCTGGAAATGCCAACCGAAGCAGGCTTGCAAAAGTTTGCTCCAGAGAAAACCCATACAGAAGTGCAAAAAGATCTGGGAATTGTACGGGATCGCTTAATCCAGTTGAAAGATGAACGTAAGATCATCAAATCCGTTCCCAAATTTGTTCCCGCAGGACAGACCACGCAAATGGTGGTCGGTGCGCATAGTGAAACGGACAAAGATATTATTTTGATGGCTGATCGGCACTACAAGGAATTTAAGCTGAAACGCGTGTATTTTTCTGGCTATATTCCGATTAATCCCGAAGAAAAAGCCTTACCTGCAATCGGCTCAGCGCCACCCTTATTAAGAGAAAATCGTCTATATCAGTCTGACTGGCTGATGCGCTTTTATGGTTTTGAAGCAGATGAAATTGTGGATGACCAGCATCCAAATCTGGATCTGGATATTGATCCAAAACTGAGCTGGGCTTTACGCCATCCGGAGGCTTTCCCGGTTGATATTAACCGAGCCGACTACAAGATAATATTACGCGTGCCTGGCATTGGAGTACGTTCTGCCAAAAAGATTGTACAGGCACGCCGTTTTGGTCAGATTCATATCGATCAACTAAAACGGATGGGCGTGGCGTATAACCGGGCGCAGCATTTTATTCGCTGTGCAGATACACCGAAATTTAAAAAGGAGCAGCAATCCCAGCAGATTCGCCAGCAGATTTTACAAGCGGGTCAGTCCAAATATCAGCAGCAACTGTCACCTCAACTGGGATTTGGTTTCTGATGGCACACTACTGTTTTGATGGCACCATGACCGGTTTATTAAGCTGTGTATTTCGGGCTTTTGAATTTAAAGAGTTTGATGTCAAAGTGACGGCTAATCCGCAGGCCCAAAATGGCCTATTCGATGATTTTATTCATGTGGCCTCGAATGAAAGTCATGGGCAGCGGGTCTGGCAAGGCTTAAAACAGAAAATATCATCCAGTAGTTTAAAAGCCTTTTATTATGCTTTTCTTTCTGAAAAAGAACAGGCATTTCAGAACCTGTTCGATTTTGCGGTCTATGTATTCCAAAATCAGCGGCCGGTTGATAAAGATTATGGCCATCATGCAGTCATCGGAATGTCACAATGGATGAAACAGGTCGGGCGTGAAAAGCATCGTATGGAAGCTTTTGTCCGCTTCAAAAAGGCCAAAGATGGATTGTTTCTCAGTCTGGTCAAACCGGATTTTAATGTACTGCCGATTATTTCCCGACATTTTAAGGAACGTTACCAAGACCAGCGTTGGCTAATTTATGATGAGCAGCGCCAGTACGGCATCTATTACGATTTAAATGATGTGCACCAGATAGAGATGAATGCAGAAATAGTTGATCCACAAATCCGGATTGGACATAGTCAGTCTTTTAGCATTGAACTGGATGATGAAGAAGTACTCTATGATCAGCTTTGGAAAGATTATTTTAAAAGCGTGAATATTCAGGCACGACAAAATATGAAGCTGCATATCCAGTATGTACCTAAACGCTACTGGCGTTATATGAATGAGAAAGTACTTTAAATAAAATCTTCGCCCAAGTTTAAGGCATAATGACAGCTAATATTTAGATCGAGTGTATAGATATGAAGGTATGGCTGGCATCATTAGCTATGGTAACTGGATTGGCTGCATGTTCAGCAGAGCAACAGAAAATAGCAGTAGATCCGGGTAAATATCAGGTTAAAAGTGCACAGGAATTACAGCAACGTTTTGATGATCTAAACAGTAAGTTGGCACAGGACTTTCAGCAATTTAAAAAAGTAGAAAGCATTGCCTTTTCTCATCAGTTGCCTTTGGATGTGAATAACCTGCAAACCTTGAATCAGCATCCTGTCAGCCGGACTGCGCTAAAATCCAGTAAAGTGGCCTATTGTGACATGATGAATGGTTATTTTGCTGAGATGTATCGCTTGGGGCATTATAATCTGAATCTGGTCGACGAAATTCAATTGCCTAAAGCCGAGAATGAAGACCTGAAATCCAATTTTGCATCTAGCGATCAGTTCTATACTTTTATTCTGGACCGTTATACGGCTTATCGTCAGGTTCAACAAACCATGAATTATGGTTGTAATCTAAAAGCTGCGTTATAAGTAGTAAGCTAAAAAAAAGCCCATCGCAAAGATGGGCTTTTTTATTTAGCAACCAGTTAATTTTTCTGGTTGAGGTTTCTCACCGGGGAAGAAAATTGGACGAAGTTTTACCCCAAGCCCATTTCCAAGGAATGCGAAGACCAGCCATAACCAGCCATGTAGGCTGCCTGAAGCAATACCACTAAAATAGGCACCGATATTACAGCCATAAGCCAGACGAGCGCCGTAGCCAAGCATCAAACCGCCAATAACTGCAGCAACCAATGAACGTTTTGGAATATTGAAGTTTGGAGCAAATTTACCTGCCAGACTGGCGGCCAATAATGCACCAAGCATGATGCCAAAGTTCATCATAGACGTAATATCGAACCAGAGCGATTCAGATAAGGCTTTGGCATTTGCTGGTTGCTGCCAATACGCCCAAGAGGCTACATCAATTCCAACAAAACTTGCAGATTTCGCGGCCCAGACAGCAAGGGCAGAAGTAACCCCCCATGGACGACCAGCCAGCGCCAAAGTAGCAAAGTTAAGCAGGGTTAAAATGATTCCGCCCCAGATTAATGGCCATGGACCACGCAAAAAGCGTTTCCAGCCCTGATGCTGGCTTTGAGGTTCAACTTCTAAATTGCCATGACATTTCTTTTCAAAAAAGATAGTTGCAGCCGCAATGACAGCAAAAATAATGAAACTCAAAACAAGTGCAGGAATGACACCAAAACTTTCTACAATAGAGATAGGTGCGAAATGAGGTAGGTTAAACCACCAGTCAATATGCGAAGTCGCAATCAGTGAGCCGGCACAGAAGAAGAACAGGGTTACCAGCATACGGGCACTACCACCACCCACAGTATAAAGTGTACCTGATGCACAGCCGCCACCGAGTTGCATACCAATCCCGAAAATAAATGCACCGATTACCACAGAAAGTGAAACCGGACTGACAAAGCCTTGAACTGGATTACCGAACAATTCACCTGCGCCTAAAGCAGGGAAAAATAGCAAGACAGCAAGACCTAACATGATCATTTGGGCACGTAAGCCACGACCACGACGTTCTTTAATAAAGACGCGCCAGCTGGAGGTGAAACCAAACGAGGCATGATACAAGGTCATACCCAGTGCACCACCCACCAGAAATAATAGAGCTTGGTTCAGGCCCACGATGTGATAGGCACCGACAGTTCCTAATACAAGTAAAATAAAAGCCACCCAGACCGAGAGATTCGATCGCTGGGAAGACGCAGCAATAACAGACATGGGAGATCAAGCTTTAAAAATAAAGTCGCGTATATTACGCAATTTCTCACTAAAATGGGCTGATCTAGGGCTTCTAAGAGTCAATTAAACATCCTGATAACTGATAACAATTATGACCTTAAATGATATAAGGTCGTGATTATTTCAAAAGATATCAGTTTAACCACAAGAATCATTTGCCTAATAGTAAAACGTATAAAAAGTTTAAAAGCCTGCAAAGCAGGCTTTTAAAGATCGAAAGCTTTAAAAATTAATTTTCAGCTTTCTCGCGTACTTTGCCTGCACCTTCTTCAATAGCACCCGCAGTTGCAGCAGTCGCGTTTTTAGCGGCTTCAGCAGTGGCATCGGCTGCTCGAGAAGTCGCAGCGGCGGCTTCATCAGCAGCGCGGGAAGCATTTGCAGCCGCATTATCCATGGCTTGGTCAGTTTCCTGAGAAGCCTCATGAGTGGCATCTTCCATATCATGGCCTGCTTGAGTAGCAGCATTTTCTAAATGTTCGCCAGTTGTCGCACCTGTTTCAGGATTTTCTTTCTTATTACAACCCACTAAAGCAACGGTTGCAGCTAAACCCAAAGCAACAAGTAATTTATTCATCGTGTCATATCCTTTGTAGTTGTAAGGTCGAAAACAGTCTAGCGAGTATTTATTTGAATTTATGCTAATAATTAGATCGGAATTTGTTCACTAAATGTAATTTTTATAAAGGCTTATACAATTTTTGCCAAATATAAATCGTCTGATTATTTGAATGTATTTTCTTACAACCCTTATATAGATTGCTTCTCACTGCTTATAAAGAATAAGTTTATCCGTTTTAATATGAGTTTTATATGTAACAAAACACAACTATTTCCAGCTCAATTTTTGTCAGGCTAAAAGTAGAAGCCATAAAAAAAGCCCGCATAAAGCGAGCTTTTAAAACTTGAAAACTTATAGACCAGCAGACGCTTTAAGTGCTTCGACTTTGTCAGTTTTTTCCCAAGTAAATGCAGTATCTGAACCTTCACGACCAAAGTGACCATAAGCCGCAGTCTGTTTATACATGGGCTGGATCAGGTTCAACATACGGGTAATACCGTATGGACGCAGGTCAAAATGCTCACGAACCAATTGAACGATCAATTCATCAGACACTTTGCCTGTATTGAAAGTATTGATTGAAATTGAAGTTGGCTCCGCAACACCAATTGCATAAGACACCTGAATTTCACATTTATCAGCAAGACCCGCAGCGACAATGTTTTTCGCAACATAACGGCCTGCATAAGCAGCAGAACGGTCAACTTTTGATGGATCTTTACCAGAGAATGCACCACCGCCGTGACGTGCCATACCGCCGTAAGTATCTACAATGATTTTACGGCCAGTCAGACCACAGTCACCTACAGGACCACCGATCACAAACATCCCGGTCGGATTGATGTGGAATTTGGTGTCTGCATGGAACATGTCGGCAGGAATGATTTTTTTCACGATTTCTTCAATCACAGCTTCTTTTAAATGAGCTTGTGAAATTTCAGGATCGTGTTGAGTCGAAAGCACAACAGCATCTAGACGAACAGGCACGCCATTTTCATAAGCGAAAGTCACCTGGCTTTTTGCGTCTGGACGTAACCAAGGCAATGTACCGTTACGGCGTAATTCAGCCTGTTTTTCCATTAAACGGTGCGCATAAGAAATTGGCGCAGGCATTAAAACATCAGTTTCACGGCTGGCATAACCAAACATCAAGCCCTGGTCGCCAGCACCTTGATCTTCAGGTTTCTGACGGTCTACACCCTGAGCAATTTCAGGAGACTGCTTACCGATCATGTTGATGATCGCACAGGTCGAACCATCAAAACCTAGGTCAGAATGATGATAACCAATACTGTTAACGGTATGGCGGACAACCGCTTCAAAATCGATGTTCGCAGTTGTTGTGATTTCACCGGCAAGTACAACCGCACCTGTTTTTACAAGCGTTTCACAAGCAACCCGTGCATATGGGTCTTCTTTTAAGATTGCATCCAAGATAGCATCACTGATTTGGTCAGCCATTTTATCTGGATGGCCTTCGCTTACAGATTCCGAAGTAAATACAGCGTACTCGCGCATAGTCCTATCACAGTTAAATTTAAAGACCCGATATGTTACATCGACTTGTGCTCTAGGACTAGCGCAACTCGACAAAATTGCACGAAATTGTTTCAAATTATTGTGCTTTTATTTGATTATTGGAATTAAAAAAACTGATATGCCTAATTAAACAGCAGGCTAGATTCATTTAATAAACTTAATAAATAGTCTGTGAATTGATAAGAGACGCTAATTAAGCAGTGATATTTACAAACAAATTTGCAGAACCAAATACTAAGAAAAATATAAAAATTAAAGTGCCTAAAATATCAAGGCAAGTGATCATTCTATTAATAAATTAAGGCGGGTGTATTGATCATACGACAGACAGCCTTGCTGCAAATAGTACGACTCTGCATAGTAGCTTCAAGTCTTCAGAAACCGCCTGTCAGGAAGTGGCGAAATCTTTTGGTATGGACTTGTTTAAAAGACTGTACGGAGATGGAAAAGCATGTATCAAAAGGCGTTTACCTTGATTGAAGTCATGATTGTACTCACAATTATTGCCATTCTGGCGACAGTAGCAGGCATGAGTTATCACAGTTATGTCGTGCGAAGCCAACTAGCAGAGGTTTTTGAGCAGGCAGGTAGCTATCGAACTCAATTTATTGCCTCTGATGGTCACTGTGATGCAGGCCGTCAAATTGGCAGCGGAACCCAATATATTGAAAAAGTCGTGATCAATGCAGCTTGCCGGATTGAATTTAAGCTACGGCAGGATGGGATAGATACGGCAATCCGTGGCAAATCCATCGCCTTTGATGTCTATGGCGGCAGTTGTTCTTCGAGCGATATCAGTCAGCGTTATTTACCTAAAGAGTGTCGAGGACAATGATTTTCGTGGTATCGACTAGCCTGATTGAACTTCAACCTTTATCTTTTCATGTCTGATGATCTTGGGCAGACATTAGATATTCACATATGCATTTTTATGGACTGGAAAAAGATCACTTATTTAAGTCTGGATCTTCTGTTTTGCCTCCTAGCTGGAGGTATCCTGAAGAGGAATTCAACATATTGTAAAAGTTTAATTTAACCCGAATCGCGGATAAAAAATTGACTTGAAAAATAAGAGGACTAGAGCCATCAGTTGAGTTACCACACAAAACTTAAAACTCTAGTCCCGATGTTTAATAGTACCGAATTATTTTGCGT
>NZ_VOZC01000002.1:0-209128 GCF_013419975.1 Acinetobacter sp. YH12041
GGCAGTTTGAAAACCTTCAAAATTCTTGCTGAGCGATATCGCAATCGAGGCAAAAGACTAGCATTAAGATTCAATCTAATTGCTGGAATTTATAACTTGGAGCTGAGTGAAAAATGACTTATGAAAGGAATCTATTAATTGACTATTTAATAGATTAATCATGTAACTTTCATTTTGATATAGATTTTCTTATGCACCTTATTTAAAAATATTCAAACGATAAAAATAAAAAATCCCAACAGGATATGTTGAGATTCTTTATTCATAATCGGGTTAAGCTGGCAGTAAATATAGGTAATGTTCAGGCTATAAAATCTCGTAAAATGTGTTGATTTATCACTTCATCAAAATTTAGATTTGAAAGATTTTGCTTGTTATGTTTGATGGTTTTATAACAATAACTCGCTGCAATACCCATACTAATTAAAGTCAACAATTTCATTGTTCACCTCAAAATTAAAAATATTAGAAACCGTGAAATTAAAATATCAGCTTGCTTTGTAGTGGTCTAAGCCAGTTTGGAAAGCTTTTTGTATGGTATGTAAATCCGTCAAAACTATTTCAGGTCTATAAAAATCATTATCAGTTTTTTGCTTTGCCTTGAATTGTCTTATTTTCCCTTACCTGACTCGACAAGTGCAGTAAAAAATGAAGATCATCGGTCATTAACATTCTTAAACGGAAGATCATATTTGAATACAAAAAGTACATCATTTTAAAGCGGTATGGTCGCAATCAAATTAGATGCAAAACATAAATTCGAGGAAGATAAATCAGAATCTGCTATGATAGCTTCCACTTAGTGGACTCTTTTATGTCTTCCCTTATCTCCTATTTATAAGTAAAGGAGTATCACAATGGGCAACATGACTGCCACATCAGAATTATTTTATATATTTTAGTAGGTTAAAGTGAAAATTGTCATTCTTAACAAGCCTTATGACGTCCTCTCCCAATTTCGTCCAGATGAAAAACATCAGACTATGGCAGATTTCGTAGACGATCCGGATCTGCGTATTGCCGGTCGTCTGGATATGGATTCTGAAGGTTTGATGTTCCTGACCGATCATGGTGGTTTAAACCAATATATTACCAATCCAGCCAGCAAAAAATTCAAAACTTATCTGGTTCAGGTCGATGGGGATATAACCGAAGAAGCTCTAGAACAGCTTCGTAAAGGCGTTGAACTGAATGACGGTATTACGCTACCAGCCAAAGCAATTAAAGTCACTGAACCGGAATGGTTATGGGAACGTAATCCTCCTGTACGTTTCCGTGCTTCTGTTCCAACTTCATGGGTCGAAATTTCAATCTGTGAAGGTCGTAACCGTCAGGTTCGTCGTATGACTGCAGCAGTCGGCTTTCCTACATTACGTTTGATTCGCACCAAAATCGGTTCGATTGATCTGGTTCAATTAGGTTTACAGCCAGGTGAAACTAAAGAAATTGAACCCCTACTTTATCCAGACTTTAAAGATGTGCCTGCTCAAGAACCTTACCGCTCGCGCTCTTATGTGAAAAAACCGGGTGGTACCGGTGGTAAACCAATTAACAAGAAAGTAACGAAAGACGGCACCAAGAAAAAAACCGGCACACCGCGTATCTGGCAAATGGAAGAAGGTGAAAAACCACGTCGCAAGACCAATGGTACCACCCGTCCAAATACCAAGAGTCGTGGCCGTCGTACACGTTAAGCCACTGCTTAGATCGGGAAGATCAAACTAAAGACCACCCCTTGAGAATGGTTATTCACCTGAACTTCCCCCTGATGCAACTGCATAATGGACTGCACAATCGCCAAGCCCAAACCACCCGTTTGGGCTTTTTGATGCCGGCTGCTATCAACTTGATAAAAGCGTTCAAACAGATGGGCTAAATGCTGCTCGGGGATCTGTACACCTGCTGTCAGCACATCAATCCGACAGCTATTTTCTGTAGTCATCGCCGTGATTCTGATCTCGCCATTTTCCTTTCCATACTGCACTGCGTTGCTGAGTAAATTGGCAAGCGCACGTTGCAGATGTTCCGGATGCGCAGCTATATTCAGTTGAGCCGGAATATCCGTATAAATAGATATATTTTTTTCTTCTGCCAGAAACTCAAAATATGCCAGCAAATCTTCTATGATCTGGCTAAGTTCTAGTGTCTGTTTTTCTATCTGATAGTGGCCATATTCAACTCGGGCGATAAATAGCATGTTTTCAATCATCTGAGTTAGACGTTCATACTCTTCCAGATGGGAATACAGCAAATTTTCTAATTCATCGCGACTGCGTGACTTCGACAAGGCAATCTGGGTTTGCCCCATCAAGTTATTCAGGGGCGTTCGTAATTCATGGGAAATATCTTCAGAAAATCGGGCCAACTGTTCATAGCCTTGCTGTATTCGGTCCAGCATGGCATTCATAGCCTCTGTTAGTTGCTGCACCTCAATAGTTCGGGATGGCAACTCGATACGCTGATCCAGCTGCTGCACATTAATTTGCTGAGTGGCGTAAATTAATTGGCGCATGGATCGCAGTAGATAGTGCCCCATCAGCCAGGCTAACAAAGTAGATAAAATAATACCAAGCAGAGTGTAGATCACTAATTTTATCAGGTAATGTTTTAAAACCTGTTGCCCTGCTGCGAGCTGCTTACCGGCAATCAGTTGATAAGACTGTCCATTAAAGTCCACTTGCTTAAATGCCAAACGGGTCGTGGGTTGTTCAATCTTATTATTTTGATAATTCAGCTTGGTGTGATAATCCAATAGAGGAATAGCGATATTTAAAGGATTAATGTCAATCAAGGTATTCTGAGCATTTTTAAGAATCAGTAAGTTATCTTCCTGTCCAAGCATATTCTCATAAAGCTCCGGATGCTCGATCAGCACCTGAAAGCTTTGCTGATCAGCCAGAAATATTTCTATTCTGGAAATCCGCAAGGCCAAAGCTTCATCCTGCTGTTGTTGCACCATCTGCTGCATATTGTGATAGGACAACCCGCCGATACTTAAAAAAACGATACAGGAAATAAGGCCAAAAGCGATGCCGAGACGTGTGCCCAAATGCATTTTCATGCGTGCACATCCAGCTTATAACCCATACCACGTACAGTATGAATAAGTTTTGGACTGAAATGGTCATCAATTTTAGAACGTAATCGGCGTACGGCAACATCAACGACATTGGTGTCGGTATTGAAATTAATATTCCAGACTAGTGAAGCAATTTGTGTCCGGGTTAAAACTTCGGACTGGTGTTCCATCAGCAACTGTAAAAGCGCAAACTCCTTTTGGGTAAGCTCAATTTTTTGCTGGTCTCGAAATACTTCCCGGGTTAAACGATTCAGCTCTAAATTGGCCACCTGATACATTTCATGTTCAACTTTCGGTACACGGCGCAGCAGGCTTTTTATTCTGGCCAAGAGTTCGATATAAGAGAAAGGCTTGGTTAAATAGTCATCTGCACCCAGTTCCGATCCTTTGACCCGGTCAAGCACATGATCTTTGGCAGTCAGCATAAGTACGGGAACTTTAGAAAAAGTACGCAAGGTTTTGAGGACTTTCCAGCCGTCTAGGTCGGGCAGCATCACATCCAGCAATACCAGATCAATCTGTTGCTGTTCCAGCACCGATAAGGCATGCAGGCCATTACCCACTTGTGTAGTCTGGTAGCCGGATTCATTTAAGCCTGTGGCCAAGAAGCCGGCAATTTTGGTTTCATCTTCTACAATTAAAATATGCATGGGCTGAGTTTAATCAATTTCATACGGCGCAAAGATTACAAATTGGTAATCTGATTGTCATCCATGGGCTTCAATTCTTTGATTATGATCTTCTCAATTTCTATATGACTGAACATTATCATGAGAAGTAGATTGAATCAGCAAAAAATATTGTTATATCTAGCGAGTTTAGCAATGGTTAGCTTAAGCCATGCTGAATTAAAAACGGCCTATATTATGGACTTGAGTACAGCAAATCAGCTTACTGAGAACGTCATGCAAGCTTGTCAGAAAGCCAGCAAACCCGCTGCAGTCACAGTACTGGATCAAGGCGGCAATGTCTTGGCCAGTCAACGGCATGAATCTGTCGGAATTCACAATTTAACTGCATCACAGCTTAAAGCCTTTACTGCATACTCGACTAAGACCAGTACATTGGATTTCATGCGTCATGCACAAAAGAACCCGGATGCACAAAATTTAAATACCCTGGATGAATTGTTATTATTGGGCGGCGGGGTACCTGTGGTTTATAAAAACCAGCTCATTGGCGCTGTTGGCGTTGCAGGCTCTGGTGGCTCTGAACAGGATCATCAATGTGCCGCACAAGGCATTCAACATACTTTAAAACAACTTTAATTTTATCTATCTATTGAATAGGAACAGACCTATGAAAAAAATTATTTTTGGTGCTCTTCTAGCGGCGACAGCAAGCTTTTCTTTTGCACAGAATCCTTTAAGTGTGCATGTGCTGAATCAGGAAACTGGTCTGCCTTCCGCCAATGTCGCGGTGATTTTGGAAGCTCAGCAGGGTGACAAGTGGGTAAAACTGAATGAGTTAAAAACAGATACCAATGGCCGTATCAAAGAGTTTTATCCTAAAGATACAGCTTTACAGAAAGGCATCTATAAAGTGACCTTCAAAACCGGTGACTGGTTTAAGGCCAATAATCAACGCACCTTCTTCCCTGAAGTACCTGTGGTATTTACGATTGACGGTGCTTTGGAGCACTATCATATTCCGTTATTACTGAGCTCTTATGGTTATTCAACCTATCGTGGCAACTAATTCTTAATCCCTAAAAGCGTCATTTTCATGGCGCTTTATTTTGAAGCGTAAAACAGCTGCATTGCATCATTCATCTGGCTTTCGCTTGTTATTTATCTCCTGGAATGTTATTTATGATTCACATAATTAATATTTTTAAAACAAAGTGTATCCAAAAAAGGAGTTCTGCAATGGATCAGCAAGTGAACCAGATGTTTAATCAGGACCGATTAATTCAGTATCTCGGTGCACATCTAATTTCCTATAACCACAATCATGCGAAGATTGAACTTAAAGTGTCTGAACAACATTTACAGGGACATCAGACCTGTAACGGCGCTGTGATTTTTGCATTAGCTGATGCTGCATTTGCCATTGCCTGCAATACCGGCGAATACCCAGCAGTCGGCCAACATTGTGGTATTCATTATCTGAAACCGGCACTGCTCGGTGATACCCTTACCGCCATAGCTGAACATAAAGCCAGTAGCGGTCGCAGTGGGATTTACGATATTCAGATCCTGAATCAGGAAGATCAAATCGTGGCTGAATTCCGTGGAACCTCACGACTGATCGTTAAATAATTATTCTAAAACTTAATGCAATAAAAAAACCGGTGCATCAACACCGGTTTTTTAAAACAGCAAATGCTAAATTAAGCTTTCAACCATTTCTCAGCTTTAGTTTGATCTTCAACTTTCAATTCAACTTCAGTCAGTTCAGAACCACCATTTTGAACGTCAAAAGTCATCAGCTCATCACGACGGAATGCATGGACAGTATACGTACCTTCCTGTTTCGCATATTTCTCGACAAGTTTCGTCGTTGCTTTAAGTCCATCAATCGCCACAATCACATCATTCGCTGAAAGGCCCGCTTTCACCCCTGCTCCATCACGACGTGCAGACTGAACCAGCACACCTTCAGGCTTATCTACAAGTTTCAAACCAAATGGTAATGACTTGTCATTTTTCAGCGTATAGCTCACGCCAAATTCAGGTAATAACTGATCTAATGGCAATTCATCAGTAGTATTGATCAGGTGATTAATCTGTTCTAACCAGTTATCACCAGTCAATTCCTGACACAATTCGAAAATAGTGCGTTCATTGACCTGAATGCCATTTTGCGTATTTTCATATAGCTTACGCATCAAAGCGTCCAGACTTGAGCCACGCAGACGTAAACCTAGATCCAGACAAAGTGCAACTAAACAGCCTTTATTGTAGTAGCTGGTACCGGCATTATTTGAGTTTTCATCCTGACGATAGAATTTTACCCAGGCATCAAAGCTAGACTCAGATACTGACTGAATAAAACGTCCCGGGTTTTGCAAATAACGGTCAATCTGCGCTTTGAGCAATGCAATATAAGATTCCTGATTAATCACGCCACTACGGAGCAGAATCAGGTCATCATAATACGACGTAAACCCTTCAAAGATCCAAAGCAAAGAGGTATAGCCTTCTTTATTTAGATCATAATTCACGAAGTTTTCTGGACGAATAAATTTCACTAACCATGAATGGAAATACTCATGACTACATAGGCCAAGGAAACGCTGATAATCTTTCGATGGCTCTTCAGGCTCATCTACTTTAGGGAAATCATCACGCGGTGTAATCAGACTGGTTGAGTTTGGATGCTCCAAACCGCCATAGCTGTTCCCGGTGGCTATGGTCATAAAGGTATAATCATTGAATGGCGCAGAACCGAACATGGAAATTTCTGTCGCACAGATTTTTTCAATGTCCTGCTTCATACGCTGTTCATTCATCGCATGCTTGCCTGACACCACAAACTCATGCGGAATGCCATTGGCTTCAAAGCTGAAACGGGTCTGCTCTGCCAGTTCAAACGGCGCATCAATCAGTTCAGCATAGTTTTTAGCTTTTAAGGTATAACGACCTTTCACCAGACTTTTGGCCTGCATGCCCGTCGCAAGCTGGAAATGTTTCAGTTCATCCGGCAGGAATACTTCTACTTCAATTTCTTTATGCTCCTGACCTTCTAGACCCAAACATGCACAAGCTGGGTTCACATAGAGACGGTTTTGATCCACATATGCACCACGAACAGACAGGTCATACGCGTAGACATCGTATTCCACAGTAATCAGTTCATGATCCGTATTGAATAAACGCCATTTATTCTTTTCAAACTTCTGGATTTGTAGCTGGCGTCCATCCTCATCATAAGCCTTGACTGCTTCAATATGCTTGGAGAACTCGCGAATCAGGTAACTACCCGGAATCCAGGTCGGTAAAGAAAGGACTTGTGTTGGGTCTGCTAAAAAGCGAAGAGTTACGTGAATAAGGTGCTGACGATAATCGTCAAATTCGATTTGATAATGCAACATAATGGGCGATATAAAATACAAATAAATGAGTTATAGCTTAGCTTAGCATTTTTTAGGCCAGTATTGCTTAGCTGTCGCATTTGTCTACATTTCTGACTAGCTATCCTTAAAAAAAAGGCATAGCATGCGTGAAAATTAAATCGTTCATCGACCGGTTGGTTATTAAGGAACACCTTTGAAATACATCATCTCACTGCTTGCAGTTCTTAGCCTGTTTGTGCCTGCAATTTCATATGCTGCCCTTCTGAATATTTTGCCTGAAAGCGTTGAAGCAGAAGCCTGGACCATTCTTGACTCACAGTCAGGCCAGGTCATTGCCGAACACAATGCCGACGTTCAACGTGCTCCAGCTTCCCTCACCAAAATGATGGTCGCTTATATTGCATTGAAAGAAATTCAGGCGGGTAAATTAGATAAAAGTGAAGTATTAACTGCAACACCGATTGTGAAAACAGTGATGTGGGATGAGTCACAAATGTACCTGAAAGAAGGTGAGCAGATTTCGATTGATCAACTTCTGGCAGGTCTGATTATCATGTCGGCGAATGACGCTGCTGTGACATTGGCAGAAAAAATTTCAGGTGATATTCCAAGCTTTGTCGAGCGAATGAATCGGGAAGCAAAATCGTTGGGCATGACCCATACCCATTTCCAGAATCCGGCCGGTATTACCATGCCTGAGCACTATTCTACTGCAGCGGATCTGGCGCGTTTGTCGGCAGCTGTAGTCAATCAGACTCCGGACTATCTGTATTATTCCAAGCAGCCAAGTTTTAGCTATAACAACCATTTCCACCGTGCCACTAACCGTGTGTTGCAAGTGGACTCAAGCGTCGATGGTTTAAAAACTGGCTTTACTCGTGCAGCCGGCTATAACCTGGCGCTCACTGCCAATCGTCCGACTTATGACATGGAACTACCTCACCGTCGTTTGATCGTGGTAGTTCTAGGTACCAAAAGTGCTGCCAAACGCGCTGAAGTGTCGCATAAGTTAATGAATCTGGCGTATACCTATACCCGTAATGAAGTCGCCATTAAAGACAAACAGCTACTCGCTGAATTACCGGTGATCAAATCGACTTTGAAAATGTTTAAGGTAGAGACCAAGCAGCCGCAGATTATTACCACCTCTTTATATGATCAGAATTATGCCATTGATCTGAACCAGTTCGATCAAAACCATCAACGGGTAATGTTGAATACAGGTGATGGTGTAATGCAAAGCATTGAACCGCTCCATGAAACCCAGACCCATATTAATGTAGAAATGAATGCTTCTGAGTTGATTGCACCTATGGCCAAAGTGATGCCATTAGCGACGATTCATGTGTATCAGAATAATCAGCTTATTCGTACCATCCAGATTGAAGATATGGTGGAACTTGAAGAAGCCGGTTTCTTCCAGAAATTCCTGAGCTGGTTATCTAGCTTCTTTGGCATCTTTGCAGAAAATGCACCAAGTGCCAAACTCTATCCAATCCAGAAATAAACACTGAATACAGTTAGAAGGCCTCTCATTTGCCTTCTAACCCCCCCTTAAATTTCTCCCTTTTCTCTCGTCAATTTTACCTCCCCTGACATAATTGCTACGTTTTGTAATTTGTATAACAATTCTAATCAAGACGGCCTGCTGCCCATGCCATAGTATATTTGGTCTAAATTTCTCTTATTTTTATTAGAAAAATAAATAGGTTAATAATATATGACAGCACATCGAATCGTAATTGTAGGTGGTGGCGCAGGTGGGTTGGAGCTGGCTACTCAACTGGGCGAAACCTTAGGCAAAAGTGGCAAAGCGCATATTACCCTAGTAGATCAGAAACTGACGCATATCTGGAAACCCTTATTGCATGAAATTGCTGCAGGTACGCTTAATCCGCATGCAGAAGAAACCAATTATTTTAGTCATGCTGCGGCTCATCATTATCACTTTGTGCTGGGAACATTTGTTGATCTGGATCGTAAGGCTAAAGAAATTGTTCTGGAAACAGATTACTTTTCTAAAAAAGCTCAGCCTAAACAGAAAAAAAATATCAGCTATGACACATTGGTGCTGGCACTAGGCTCTACTTCCAATGATTTTAATACGGAAGGTGTTGCCCAATACTGTCATTTTCTCGACAGCCGCCAGCAGGCCGATGTCTTTCAGCAGGATCTGCTACATCTTTATCTCAATGCTCAAAATCAGACCTCTTCCCGTGAGCTTAAAATTGCCATTATTGGAGCCGGTGCAACTGGTGTAGAACTGGCTGCCGAGCTGGTGATCGCCAAACAAAACTTTTTTAAATATGGTCTGAACAAGATTGATCCAAATAAAGTCAAAATCACTTTGATTGAAGCGGCTGACCGAATCTTACCTGCACTGTCTGAGAAAATGGCTGAACACACCATGGAGCAACTCGATCGTCTAGGTATTGAGGTATTAACCAGTCATAGGGTCGCTAAAGTCGATGAAGACCAGATTTATTTTGCAGATGGTTCAAGCCTCGAAGCAGAAATTAAAGTCTGGGCTGCTGGAATTAAAGCACCTGAAGTTCTGGCAAAACTTAAAGAGCTGGAAAAAGACAACATTAATCGCCTAAAAGTTTATGCAACTCTGCAAACTCTGTCAGACCCGGATATTTTCGTTTTTGGTGATTGTGCGCATTGTCAGCCTGAAGCAGATCAACCGGTTTTAGGCCCGCGTGCGCAAGTCGCCAGCCAGCAGGCCGCTTTTCTGGTCAGAGCCTTAAAAGCACGCATTAATGGTGAAAGCTATTTACCGATGTTCAAGTTTTCTGACAAAGGCTCATTAGTGTCTTTAAGTCAAAACAGCGCTGTCGGTGAATTATTGGGTCAGGTCAATGTTCAAGGCTTTGTCGCGAAATCCATGTATGTATCCCTGTACCGGATTCATCAGGCCACCATTCATGGCTATACCCATGCTGGCCTGTTAACTGCCAAAGACTTTGTTACACGAAAAATTGCACCCAAGCTGAAATTGCATTGAAATTGTAAATATTGTCCTCATATATGAAAAAATCGTCATTAAACATGTCAAATTGCATTTTTTTGCTATTTTTAGTCTACAAAAATACAATTTCACTTTATGATGTACCCTTAAAAAATTGAATGGATCAATTAATATGACTGCTATTGCAAATAACCTCGTGGTTTCTTTCCACTACACATTGACTAACGCAGAGGGTGAAACTCTCGACAAATCTCAAGGTGAACCACTTGCCTATTTGCACGGTGCAGGTAACATCATCCCTGGTTTAGAAAAAGCTTTAGAAGGCAAAACTGTTGGTGAAAAATTCACTGTAAATGTTCCTGCTGCTGAAGGCTATGGCGAATATAACCCAGAGCTAGTGCAAGAAGTGCCTAAACAAATGTTCCAAGGCGTAGACAACATCCAGGCAGGCATGCAGTTCCAAGCACAAACTGATGACGGCGTTCAAATCGTAACTGTTAAAGCAGTTGAAGGTGACAACGTAGTTGTTGATGCTAACTTCCCGCTTGCTGGTCAAGATTTAACTTTCGAAGTTGAAATCGTGTCTATCCGTGAACCTTCTCAAGAAGAACTTGATCACGGTCACGTACACGGTGCAGGTGGTCACCACCACTAAGACTTCCCGGTCTTTAGCACAAAAAGGCAAAGTGAAAACTTTGCCTTTTTTATTGCCTTAAGATTTTAAATATAAAAAAGCAGGACTACTGCCCTGCTTTTCATCATTAAAATCGCGAATCACTCAAATTACGCAATCATTAACGTTTGTTATAGATCTGCATTGCTGCTGGCAGATTTTGACGCATTGCTGCGATACGCTGACTGTTCGATGGGTGAGTAGACAGGAAAGTCGCGCCAGTGCTACCACCTTCAAGCTTGTTCATTTTTTCCCAAAGAGTAATCGCTGCATTCGGGTTATAGCCAGCACGCGCCATGAGAGTTAAACCGCCCTGATCAGCACGGCTTTCTAGGTTACGTGAGTAAGGCAAGCCGATACCAATCTGGCTACCCAATTGTGCTACTGCAGCACCACCTTGTCCTACGCCCGCTGCATTTAAACCAATACCCAATGCCAGATCAGTCAGGGCTTGTGCACCAAGTTTCTGTTTCGCATGCTCTTCCAGGGCATGGACCATTTCATGACCCATAATGGCTGCAATTTCAGCATCGGTCAGATTCAGCTTGTTCACGATACCGGTATAGAACACCACTTTACCACCAGGTGCCACAAAAGCGTTGACCTGATCAGATTTCAATACGGCCAACTGCCATTGGAATGCAGTACCCGTCTGGTTCAGCTGGTTGGCATAAGGTTTTAAACGGTTAAAAACAGCATTAATACGACTGTATGTCGCTGAACTGGTATCCAGCTGGCCTTTCGCTTTAGCGTCTGCCACCATGGCATTGTAGCTTTGGCTGGCTGAAGCATTTAAAGTCGCAGTATCTGCACCTGCAATATCGGCAATAGTTGTACAACCAGACAAAGTAATGGCTGCGGCTGCACCCATACCTAACAAGAATTTATTTTTCATTATAGTGACTCCACCATAAGCAAAAGGTTAATTTACATTGTAAAAAATTATAAGTTAAAGGCCGGATCAACTAAATGTACAATTACTTCATCTTGTTATATTTTATGTAATTTTAACCCCAATACTGTATCGCAAGCCAATAAATCAGACAGACAATATTTAAACCTAAATATAAATAACACAAAGGTTTAATTTTTTCTTCTAAAATTTCACTTTTACGCTTAAAAAATAGAAAAGCATTCTGTAACAAGATGACCGGTACTAGTACACAGGCAATGATCACGCTCAAGCCAATGAATGCCCCATAAATAATGTCAGGATCCCGAGTTTGGGCACGTATAATTAGCATCGCAATGGTCGGTGCGCCGCCCATCGCGAATAACAAGGAATAGAACATCGTTCCCGAGATATTTTTATGCATCCTGCATACTCATATTTTATTTTGTTTTATTCTAACAAGCGCCATGCCACTGCACAGCACTTGCTGTTAAGACTTTAGTCCTGAATTTCCAAATTATTTCTTAGCCTTATATACCGTCATCGCTTCAGGCATCAGCTGTTGCAAGGCTGCAATTCGGTCATCATTCGTTGGATGCGTAGAAGTAAATTTATTCAGGACGCTATTGCCACGGCTGTCTTGTGCATTCATTTTTTGCCACAACGTAATCGCTGCATTCGGGTTATAGCCTGCTCGTGCCATCAGCATGAGCCCGCCTTTATCGGCACGGCTTTCCAGATTACGTGAGAATGGCAAGCCCACACCAAATTGAGCACCCATATCCAGCAGTAGCCCACCATAACCACCAGCGGACTGCCCGACATACTTGCTACCGATACTTACTGCCAAATCGGTAAGTGCTTGCGCTCCTACCTTATTTTTAGAATGTTCCTCAAGCGCGTGCACCATTTCATGTCCCATGATGGCAGCAACTTCATCGTCTGTAAGTTTTAGTGTGTCGACAATACCCGTATAGAACACCACCTTGCCACCTGGTGCGACATAGGCATTAATCTCGTTGGATTTGATCACAGCCACTTGCCAGTCAAACTTCTGCCCAGTCTGATTCAGTTGATCCGCATACGGCTTCATTTTCAGGAAAACCCGATTTACTTTTTTATAGGTGGCAGAAGTCGTATCCAGAATCTGTTTCTGCTTGGCCTCTGTCAGCATCTGATTATAGCTTTGTGCTGCACTCAGATTTAATGTCGCTGAATCAGCCCCCATCAGATCTGCAACCGTAGTACACCCCGTTAATGTGGTCGCAATGACCATCCCCGCCAATAAATTTTTATATTTCATGACCTTCTCAAATATATAAGGTCAAAACATCATAAAGAATCCAAACAGGTTTTCAATCATTTTTATAAGCTTTTCCAAATAAAAAACCCTGTGAAATCACAGGGTTTTTATCATTTTCAGCTTAAAGGATTAAGCATCAAACGGATGGCGAAGAATAATGGTTTCTTCACGGTCTGGACCAGTTGAAATGATGTCGATTGGACATTCAATCAATTGTTCAAGACGTTTCACATAGTTAATTGCCGCTTGTGGCAATTGATCTAGTGATTTCGCACCGAAAGTAGATTCTTTCCAGCCTGGCATAGTCTCGTAAATTGGTTTTAAAGTTTCAAATGCAAGCGCATCAGAAGAACCAACACAGCCAGAATCAGCAGCTTCGTAACCTACACAGATTTTCACTTCTTCCAAACCGTCAAGAACGTCAAGTTTAGTCAAGCAAATACCAGACAGTGAGTTCACTTCTACTGAACGACGCAGGATTTCAGCATCGAACCAGCCACAACGACGTTGACGGCCAGTAGACGCACCAAATTCTGAACCTACAGTACCCAGGTGTTTACCAATTGCATCACCTGTATCTGTTGCAGCGTCATACACCAACTCAGTTGGGAATGGACCTGAACCTACACGAGTAGTATACGCTTTAGTAATACCAAGAACGTAGTCAAGGTGTAATGGACCAAGACCTGAACCTGAGCTTACGCCACCAGCAGTCGTGTTTGAAGAAGTCACGTACGGATATGTACCGTGGTCAACGTCAAGCAATGAACCTTGTGCACCTTCGAACATGATTTTCTTGCCAGCTTTACGGTAAGCGTGAAGTTCACCAGTCACGTCCATAACCATAGGCTCGATCACTTTGCGCCATTCGTCGCAAAGCGCAAGTACGTCTTCAACTTTAACTGCTTCAACACCGAAGAATTGAGTCAATTGGAAGTTGTGGTATTCAAGCAATTCTTCAAGCTGAGCTTTCAGATGTTCGCCACCACGTACCAGGTCAGCAACACGGATTGCACGACGCGCTACTTTATCTTCATAAGCAGGACCAATCCCACGACCAGTTGTACCAATTTTCGCATTACCACGTTTTTTCTCACGAGCTTGGTCAAGTGCGATGTGGTGTGGAAGAATCAATGGACAGTTTGGAGAAATGCGTAGACGTTCACGTACTGGCACGCCTTCTTTTTCAAGAATATCCATCTCTTTGATGAGCGCTTCAGGTGAAAGAACCACACCATTACCAATTAAGCACAATACGTTTTCACGTAAAATACCTGATGGAATGAGGTGTAATACAGTTTTCTTACCACCAACCACGAGAGTATGACCTGCGTTATGTCCGCCTTGATAACGAACTACTGCAGCCGCTTGATCTGTGAGCAGGTCGACGATCTTACCCTTACCTTCGTCGCCCCATTGGGTACCAAGTACCACAACATTCTTGCCCATAATAGCCTCATTACATCATGCTGTTAAAGTTGAAAGTCCCACTCAGCGACATGAACACTGAGTAAAACAATTAAAGCGATTAAATCGTTTTGATAGTCCACTCACCGTCCACATTCACCAGCTGGTGAGTTGCATACGGTACCGAGTTTAAATCATCATTACCTAATAACTGAATTACACTTAAGCCTTGTGCACGGGTTGCCTGAATCGCATTTAACAGCGCAGCATCTGTACCCTTAGGTGCTACCACAACTTTAGCTGTAGCAAACTTGCCTGCACTTAAAGCATATAAGTCACAAGAGAAACCAGTTGCCGGACGTGCACGACCAAAATGCTCACCAATGCCATCATAACGGCCACCTTGTGCCAGTGCCGCAGCACGGTTTGGTGCATAAACTGCATACATCAGGCCGGTGTGATAATGGTATGAACGTAACTCGACGACATCAATCCCAATATGCAGATTCGGCCAGCGCACCTGAACTTCATTTTTGGTGGTTTGCAGTGCATCAAATGCCTGTTTGAAGGCTGGATTTTCTAATACTTCAGCACTTAAATTCGTTTTTAAGGCATCCAGGTCACTTGCAAAGCGGCCAAGCGTATAGAAGTCTGAACCAAACTTAAGATTTGCAGTAAATTCAGCCAGTTCCGGCAATGCTTTACGTTGATACAGATCAGACAGTTGGCGTTCGGTTGCTTTACTTAAACCCGCTTGTGCAATCAGACTACGGAACAGACCAACATGACCTAAGTCAAGGTGGACGCCGTCGGCCAGACCCGCTTCCTGAATCAGGCTGATCATCAGGTCAACCATTTCCACGTCAGCATCAATGCTGTCTGAACCAAATAATTCTGCACCTAACTGCAATGGTGCACGTGTGGTATTAAATCCTTGAGGTTTCGTATGTAAAACCGTACCCGCATAGCAATAACGAGCCACACCTTCCACTGGATGTACATGCGCATCGATACGAGCCACTTGTGGTGTCATATCGGCACGCACACCAAGCAAGCGGCCAGACAGCTGGTCGATCACTTTAAAAGTGGCTAAGTCTAAATCCTGATTCGATTCTGAGAGAGAAGATAGAGATTCAATGTATTCAATAAATGGCGTGTACACCAGCTGATAACCTCGAGATGCGAGGAAATCCAGTGATTGACGGCGCAGGCTTTCGATGACTTGCGCTTGTTCTGGTAATACATCAGCTACACCATCAGGTAATAACCATGTCTCTGAAATGGGCATGTTGTAAACCTAAATTCTTGTCAGCGCGGAATAAACCGCATAAAAAAATCGGGAGCACACCCGATTTCTCCTAGTCTAGCACGATCGTTTAGGCTGTGCATCGCAATTTTGATAATTTTCTCTGACTGAACAAAGGACTTAGATAGATAAACCAAACCATCTCCCTCTTATCAAGAGAAAATAGGCTGAATAAAATTTAACAACCAACATATCAACTTGATTTTCTAATATATTTCCCCAACCAAAACAATGACGAAAAACTTATTCTTGATTCAATCCTCATCTATCCAAGGGTAAGAATTTATAAAATATCAGTACTAGATGCTTAAAAATAATCCTATACAAAAACCTAATGTGCAGACTTAAATGACCAAGAAAACAGCATCATTCTGGTAGAGTTTAAAGGGGCTGCAAAGACTCCGGTATTTCTTATAAACTTTCTTTCTCCTTCTAGAATAAAACCCGATCATCTCATGCCTCCCTTTCAGCCACGTATAACGCCTTCTGATGCCACTCCTCTGAGTGAGTTTCAGCGTGGTGTGAAAGACTGCATACCTTTATTATTGGGTGTAATTCCTCTGGCGCTGGTCTTGGGCGCAACAGCAGCACAAAAAGATTTTAGCCTGCTTGAGGTTCCCTTGCTGACCGGGCTGAACTTTGCTGGCGGTTCCGAGTTTGCAGTTTTAGAAGCCTGGACTGATCCACCGCATCTGCTTACCTTAATCTTTATTACTTTTCTCATTAACAGCCGCTATATTCTGCTCGGTGCCAGTCTGGTACCTTATTTAAGACATCTTCCAAATCGAAAAATCTTTCCGGCATTATTTTTTATGGTCGATGAAAGCTGGGCCTTAAGCCTGACAGATGCACAGCGTCGACTGGCACAGTTTGGTTATCGATATGCTTTTAGTCTGCCTTATTATGCCGGGCTATGTATTGTTCTTTATCTGGCTTGGGTCGGCTTTACGACACTCGGTGCCCTGCTTGGACCTGTGCTAGGTGATATTAACCGTTTTGGTTTTGATATGGCTTTCCCCGCCATTATGCTGGTTTTGCTGAAAGGCATGTGGAAAGGCTTTACTGAAGCGAGGTCTTGGCTAATCAGTTTTATTTGTGCTGCTCTAGCTTATAGCTATCTACCGGGAAACTGGTATGTGCTGATTGGCGCACTTGCAGGCATTACCTCTGCCTTCTGGCTCATTCAGAAGGATGAAGCATGATTCAGATGAGCACTTTTATCGCAATCTTATTGGTGGCGCTAACGACTTACTGCGCCCGGATACTTGGCTATGTCCTACTGAAGAACAAAACCTTAAATAATCGTCAGCGTAAAATTCTGGAAGTGATTCCAGGTTGTGTACTGATTTCGATGATCACCCCATATTTTTTACGAGATGATCCGGCTGATCTGATCGCTATAATGTCGACACTATTCGCTGCATCACGCTTTGGGATGCTGCCAACCATTTTGATTAGCATGGCCTCGGCAGCTATTTTAAGAACCTTACTAGTTTAAATCCTTTATATAAGGCTAAGCCAGCATGAAAGGGTCTTATGACTTTGGTTCTACTACTTTAGCGAGCAGATTTACCAGTTCTGCATTTTGCAGCTCAACTTTTTGCAGTTTGGCTGTAGTCTGATCCAGTACTTCCTGCTGTACATGCATCTTTTTCGCCAGATCCTGCATAATTTCCAAGGTCTTTTTTAAATTTTCTTCCAGATGTGCCACTTTTTCCTCAACTGGCACGCCTTCCACATTTTGTGAACTCTCATTATTATTAAATTGCAGCCAGATCAAAAAAATCACAGCCAAGGTCAGTAATATAATAAATCCCCAGATCAACATCATGTGCTTGCTCTTATTCCATTTAATTATCTTTATCTTAACGAAAAAATATCCAGATCACAGAAATATTCGGCATAAATCCAGAGCTTTTCGATCAATTACGTTCAACTTCTTATTCATTTTCTTCTAATTTTTTAATCTTGCATAAAAAAGCACCCCATTTGGGATGCTTTCAAAATAGCTTAATCTGTATAAAAGGATTCACAGAGATCCAGCAAACGGTTGGCATAACCCCATTCATTATCATACCAGGCAAATACTTTAGCCTGATGCCCCACTACCAGGGTTTGGGTCAGATCCACAATCAATGAGTAAGGCGAATGATTAAAGTCTGAAGATACTAAAGGCTCATCTGTCACAGACATGATTTCAGCAAAATCCTGACGTGCAGCGTTCATTAATACTTCATTCAACTGATGATCAGTAATGGGTGACTGAGAAATAAAAGTCAGATCAATTGCTGCGACATTAATGGTTGGCACGCGAATCGAATAACCATCAATCCGGTTCTCCATCTTCGGCATTACGCGTTTTAAAGCACCCAAAGCTGAAGATGTGGTTGGAATAATATTTTGCCCGGAAGCACGGGCACGTCTTAAATCACGATGGGCATGATCCAGTACTGACTGATCCGCAGTCACCGCATGAATTTCAGTCATCAGTGCAGTCTCAATCCCAAAGGCATCATCAATGATTTTGACTAGCGGTACCAATGCCTGCGTAGTACAAGACACGCTAGAAATAATCTGGTCACTTTCTTTGACATCACGATGGTTGACGCCATAGACAATTGCAGCATCCACCGTATCAAACGGTGCAGCGCCGATAATCACCCGTTTTGCCCCGGCAGTAATATGCTGAGTCGCAGCCTCACGCGAACGGAATAAGCCGGTACATTCCAATACCACATCAATATTCAGTTCATGCCATGGCATTTCCACCGGATTCGCCTGTCTTAACACCTGAACTTTCTGATAAGCATCGCGATAAGTGACATGCAGGTAGGCATACTCATCTTCATACGTCAGATCAACCTGCCCCGGGAAACGGCCATGAGTAGAATCATATTTAAATAAATGCAATAAGGTTTCAACGTCGGCAACGTCATTAATGGCAACGATGTCAAAATTAAAATCTTTCGGATTTTCAAACCATGCACGCAACACATTGCGTCCGATTCGTCCAAAACCATTAATTGCGATACGTTGCATCGACGTTCCCTACTGCGGCATAAAACTTTATGCGCCTATATTAATGGAATTATCCAGCTGACTGATAACTATTCAGCTAAATCCACTAAAAATTACACAGAATGTCCAATATTTCATCGAAAAATTCATGCTTTACTTGAAGCAATCCAGTCTTTCTATCAGCGAGAATGAAGATAAATTGCTGTAATGACAATAGCTTTTGATTTTGCAGGGCATTTTTCTGATTTTTCCAATATTCATTCCTTATAGTTTTATGATCTATAAATATGAAAATCATTGGTTGAACAGGCATTTTCCGTTATAATTTGGCGTTTTTAAATATTTAAGCCCCGCATTGCAGCAGAGAACCAACCTTCTTGTCAGACTGTGATGTTTTTAGCCAAATCGGAAATTATGGAGTGACTTGGTTGTGAGTACTCGTTTTATGACATCAGCTGAAATTCGCGAAGCTTTTTTAAGCTACTTTGAATCGCAAGGGCATACACGTGTCGCGTCGAGTTCTCTGGTTCCTGCCAACGACCCAACATTATTGTTTACCAATGCTGGTATGAACCAGTTTAAAGACTGCTTCCTGGGTCTGGAAAAACGTGACTACGTTCGTGCAACATCTTCACAAAAATGTGTACGTGCAGGTGGTAAACACAACGACTTAGATAACGTTGGCTACACAGCTCGTCACCACACATTCTTTGAAATGCTGGGTAACTTCTCGTTTGGTGATTACTTCAAACGTGATGCGATTAAATTTGCCTGGGAATTTCTGACCGGCGACAAATGGCTGGCACTGCCTAAAGACAAATTGTACGTAACTGTGTATCACACTGATGACGAAGCGTTTGATATCTGGAATAAAGAAGTTGGTCTAGATGCCAGCCGTATTATACGCATTGGTGATAACAAAGGCGAAAAATACGCATCAGACAATTTCTGGGCAATGGGCGATACTGGTCCTTGTGGTCCATGTTCTGAAATCTTCTATGATCACGGTGAGCACATTTGGGGTGGCCTGCCTGGTACACCTGAAGAAGATGGCGACCGTTTCATCGAAATCTGGAACAACGTATTCATGCAGTTCAACCGTACTGCGGATGGCGTCCTGCACCCTCTTCCAGCACCTTCTGTTGATACCGGTATGGGCCTTGAGCGTATTTCTGCGGTTCTGCAACATGTCAACTCTAACTATGAAATCGACCTGTTCCAAAACCTGTTAAAAGCTGCTGCTGAAATTATCGGTCTAGATACTTCAGATATTGAAGCGAAAGCACAAGCTGAAAATAAACCGGTTGAATACCCTGCTTCACTTAAAGTTGTGGCTGACCATGCACGTTCATGCTGCTTCCTGATTGCGGATGGTGTGAACCCTTCGAATGAAGGTCGTGGTTATGTACTGCGTCGTATCATCCGCCGTGCAGTTCGTCACGGTAACAAACTGGGTGCGACTGGTTCATTCTTCCACAAAATGCTTCAGCCTTTAATTGATGTAATGGGTGCTGCTTATCCAGAGCTTGAAGCAAACAAAACACGTATCGAAGCTGCATTGCTGAAAGAAGAAGAACAGTTTGCTAAAACACTTGAGCAAGGTCTGAAATTGCTTGAAGGCGAACTGGCAAATCTGAAAGGTTCTGTGATTCCAGGTGAAATCGTATTCAAACTTTATGATACTTACGGCTTCCCAACTGACCTTACAGCAGATATCGCACGTGAACGTGATTTAACGATTGACGAAGCTGGCTTTGAAAAAGAAATGGCTGCACAACGTCAACGCGCACGTGATGCCGGTAAATTCGCAATCGACTATAACAGTGTCGTTAAAGTTGAAGGCGAAACTCAGTTTGAAGGTTATGACGCGACCGCAGGTCAAGGTCAAATCATCGCAATCTACAAAGATGGCGAACAGGTTGACGAAGTGGTTGAAGGCGACGAAGCATTAATCGTTCTTAACCAGACTCCTTTCTATGCAGAAAGCGGTGGTCAAATCGGTGATACAGGACTCTTCAAAAACGATACCGGTATTTTCGAAGTTCAAGATACCAAAAAATCTGGTGGTGCATTCGTTCACCAAGGTATCGTGACTATGGGTAACTTGAAAGTTACTCAAAACGTGGAAGCAACGGTTAAAGCCGACATTCGTGCCGCAACTGCACGTAACCACTCTGCAACTCACTTGCTACACGCTGCCCTACGTCAAATCCTGGGTTCACACGTACAACAAAAAGGTTCATTGGTTGCGTCTGACGTATTACGTTTCGACTTTGCTAACGATCAGCCTGTAACGTTTGAGCAACTGCAAGAAATTGAACGTCTGGTAAATGCCGAAGTGATTGCCAACACGCCTGTTACCACTGAACTGCTCGACATCGAATCTGCGAAAGCCAAAGGTGCGATGATGCTGTTCGGTGAGAAATACGGTGAAGAAGTTCGCGTATTGTCTATGGGTTCAGTGATTGACGAGAAAAACTTCTCAATCGAGCTGTGTGGCGGTATTCACGTGAAACGTACAGGTGACATCGGTCTGTTCAAAATCACTTCTGAAGGTGGTGTCGCAGCAGGTGTACGTCGTATTGAAGCCGTAACCGGTACTAAAGCGGTTGAAGCCGTACAGAAAGTCGATCGTGATGTTCAATATATCAATGGTTTGTTAAAAGCACAGAACCATCAAACAGTCGAAAAAGTTGAAGCTGTGGTGGACACTGCGCATCAATTGCAAAAACAGATTGAACAGCTGAATCAAAAATTGGCAAGCCTACAAGCCGGTGAACTTTTAAGCCAGGTTCAAGAGCTTGCTGGTCGTAAAACATTAATCACGACTGTTCAGGGTATGGATGCGAAAGCACTACGTAACCTGCACGATGGTGTGAAATCAAAATTAGAAAATGCAGTCATTGTTCTTGCAGGTGTAGAGGGTGACAAGGTTAGCTTGATTGCATCTGTAGCTAAAGACTTTACTGCTTCTATTAAAGCGGGTGACATCATCAAACACTTGGCAACTGAGCTAGGTGGTAAAGGTGGTGGTAAACCTGACTTGGCACAAGGTGGCGCGCCACTTAACGAGAAGTTTGCTCCAGTGATGGCTGATTTAGCAGCTTGGCTTGAAGCAAAATAAAAACTTCATTTTGTGTAACTGACCCTGATCGGAAAATCAGGGTCATGGTTTATATGGAACAACTATGGCATTAATCGTTCAAAAATATGGCGGTACCTCAATGGGTACTCCCGAGCGCATTCTCAATGTTGCTCGTCGTGTGAAGCGCTGGCATGACCATGGCCACAAGATGGTTGTAGTCGTATCTGCTATGAGTGGTGAAACCAACCGCTTGCTTGCTCTCGCGAAAGCCATTACCGAAACCCCTGACCCACGTGAACTTGACCAAATGGTTTCTACGGGTGAACAGGTAACGATTTCCATGTTAGCTATGGCGCTGAATTCAATTGGCGTTGAAGCTAAATCTTTAACTGGTCGCCAGGTTGGTATTAAAACTGACAGTGCATTCACCAAAGCACGTATCGAATCTATTGATACCGATGTATTGACTGAAAACCTGGATGCAGGCCGCGTGATCGTGGTGGCTGGTTTCCAAGGCTTTGATGCTGATGGCAATACCACAACTTTAGGCCGTGGTGGTTCTGATACTTCAGGTGTCGCACTTGCTGCAGCGCTTAAAGCGGATGAATGTCAGATTTACACAGACGTTGATGGCGTATATACGACTGACCCTCGTGTTGCGCCTAAAGCGAAAAAAGTAGACCGTATCTCTTTCGAAGAAATGCTGGAAATGGCATCTTTAGGTTCTAAAGTTCTTCAAATTCGCTCTGTAGAATTTGCAGGCAAGTACCAAGTGCCTTTACGCGTACTCTCAAGCTTCGATAATGACAATGATGGCGCATTTGACGAAGACTTCAAAAACAACGTCGGAACTCTTATTACTACTGAACTGGAAGACAACATGGAACAGCCAATTATCTCTGGTATCGCGTTCAACCGCGACGAAGCTAAACTGACTATTCTGGGTGTTCCAGATGAGCCAGGTATTGCATCTAAAATTCTTAAACCAATTGGTGATGCCAATATCGAAGTGGATATGATTATCCAGAACGTTGAAGAAGATGGTACAACTGATTTCACGTTTACTGTAAACCGCGGTGAACTCGCTAAAGCCAAAAAAATCCTTGAAGAAACTGCTCAAGCGATTGGCGCACGTGAAGTTGCAACTCGTGATGACATCGTAAAAGTGTCTATCGTAGGTGTAGGTATGCGTTCTCACGCTGGTGTAGCGAGCAAAATGTTCACTGCCCTTGCTGATGAAGGCATCAACATCCTGATGATTTCTACTTCTGAAATCAAGATTTCAGTAATTATCGAAGAGAATTATCTTGAGCTTGCAGTTCGCTCACTTCACACTGCGTTTGGTTTAGACCGTGAACATGGTGAATCTAGCGCACGCGCTTAAGAGAACTACAAAATACCGTCATTGTCTGACAGTATTTCATTAAATCTCTACAAAAATGCAGGGCCACTATAGTTTTTTTTATAGTGGCTCTGTTATATTAAGCCTAAGGATTTTCAACAGTCTGGATAGTTAACCTCTTCATTTCATGGACAGGACTTTCTATTCAAACTTTAATTATATAATTTTAGGTTGTGTTTTTTTATTACATTCAATAGATTGCAGGTTTTGCATTTTGCAAGGAGAGAAACATGCTGATTTTGACTCGACGCGTCGGGGAAACTTTAATGATCGGAGACCAAGTCAGCGTGACTGTACTTGGCGTAAAAGGCAACCAGGTTCGTATTGGGGTAAATGCTCCGAAAGAAGTCTCTGTACACCGTGAAGAGATTTACCAGCGTATCCAGCATGAACGTGCAATGCATGAACATCTTCAGCATATTGACCAGGATTATCAGCCTTCTTCTTATGAAGATGATAACCAGACACAAAATAACTTTAACCGTTAATTTTGTATGAATATAAAAGCGGCTTTTAAGCCGCTTTTAATTTGTCTAATTTTCAACTGCATAGCAAAATAATCAGACTTTATCCTGCCTGCTGCTGATCAAGCAACGCTGCCAGCACTTTTTTCACCGGTCCGAAACTACGACGGTGCTCATCAATCACCCCGTGTAAGGCAATCGCTTCAAAATGTGCTTTGGTCGGATAACCCTTATGCTTGGCAAAGCCAAATTGTGGATACTTCTGATCCATCTCTACCATCTGGCGATCCCGGGTCACTTTTGCCAGAATACTGGCTGCCGAGATTTCAGGATGCAGAGCATCCCCACCTACAACCGCATCACAGCTCATCGCAAGACCCTGAGGAATCTTGTTGCCATCGACCAGTACATGTTCCGGCTGAATGCTTAATGCTTCCACAGCGCGGCGCATTGCCAGCAAAGAGGCCTGCAAAATATTATGCTCGTCGATTTCTGCCGCAGAGGCTTCAGCGATGGCCCAAGCCAGTGCTTTTTCCTGAATCTCAATAAAAAGTTTTTCGCGCTTCTTCTCGCTTAGCTTCTTGGAATCATTTAAGCCCTCAATCGGGTTATTCGGATCCAATATCACAGCCGCAGCGACCACCGATCCTACTAATGGCCCACGCCCTGCTTCATCTACACCAGCAATATTCATTTTATTTCCCATAAAAAATAGGCTGAACCAGTCAGCCTATTCAAATTTGATTTTGACTTAGTTTACCGCTTCAGCCACGCAAGCGTTAATAGTATTTGCAACGACATTGCCTACAATAGTTGCACGTGCTGCTGGGTCAATTGCTGCAGTCGCCAAATCTACCGCAGTCACGTTTTGTGGTGCTTTTTCACTCACGCAACCACAAATTTCAGACTGGATATTCTGTTTTTGTGTTTCTGTCATTAAACGTGTTGCAGTTTGCCAAGCCGGAATATTATTTAGTTCAGTAACACATTTTGCATTGATGGCAATTTTAATGGCTGCAGAACCGAGTTGCTGACCTGTACTTGCTTGAGTTGGGGTGCCTGTACCTTGGGGTGCTACGCAGGCAGAAAGAACAAGTGCTAATGGAGCAACAACAGCCAATAATTTTTTCACGGATTTTATCCTTTTTCAACTTTTAAAATATGCAGCTATTGTGCCGAAGTTTATCGCAATAAGAAATCTAAAAATGCGCCATGATGTCTAATCTGCGCACATCCAGATTCACAGCCATCACAGGAAAGAAGACTCACTACTCATTTAAGGGTAAGGCCTGAATAAGCCAGCACCCAAAAATCCTTAATTGATAAACTCGCCCATACAGCCTTTTAAGCTATTGGCAATTGCTTTACGGGTCAGCTCTTTTTTAGTTTCTTCATCAACGGTTGCTTTTAACAGGGTTTTAGCCGGAACACCTTCCAAGGCATGCTCACCTACACAGCCACATACTTTTTGCTGTAAATGCTGTTTATTGGCTTCAGCCATGAAATAAGTACCCATTTTCCAGACTTTGGAATCTTTCAGCTCTTGGCCACACTGATATTCAATCAGAGGTTTCAGGGCTTTCTGAGTCATTGAGGTATCTGCACAAGCAGGATTGATTAAGCTAACAGCCAGAACAGGCCACAGGAATTTTAATTTCATCTTTGGTTCACAGATCAGATTAAATAAAAAGGCAGAGCGAACTCCACCCTCTTTGGGCTAACAAATTTACTGGAATGATATTTTAAACGAGTGCCTGAATCAGGCTGATCCATTTCTGTTTTTCAGCATCAGAAATAAATGAAGCTTCAAAAGAATTGATCGCCAGCTGTTTTAGCTCATCATTGCTTAGGTCCAAAGCTTCAGCAATGGCAATGAAATTGTCATTCATATAACCACCGAAATACGATGGATCATCTGAATTCACTGTGACATGCACGCCGTGCTGCAACAGGCGACGGATATTATGCTGCTGCATATCATCTACCACACACAGTTTCAGGTTTGAAAGTGGACATACTGTAAGCGGCATCTTCTCTGCAATCAAACGCTGCATCAATTCTGGATCTTCCTCAGAACGTACCCCATGATCAATACGGTTTACTTTTAATAAATCCAAAGCTTCCCAGACATATTCTGCCGGACCTTCTTCACCCGCATGTGCAACCACCAGAAAACCGGCTTCACGCGCTTTGGCAAAGACACGTTCAAACTTAGACGGTGGATGCCCGACTTCACTTGAATCCAGCCCTACTCCAATGATTTGATCTTTATAAGACAGCGCTTGCTCTAATGTCTCAAATGCTGCCTCTTCACTTAAATGACGTAAGAAGCACATAATCAGATGTGAAGTAATGCCTAATTTAGCTTTCGCATCATCGCAGGCTTTCTGCAAGCCATTAATCACGGTTTCAAAGGCAATGCCACGATCAGTATGCGTTTGCGGATCAAAGAACATTTCAGTATGCACGACATTATCATCCGCACATTTTTCAAAATATGCCCAAGCCAGATCATAAAAGTCCTGTTCATGAATCAGAACATTGGCACCCGCGTAGTAGATATCCAAGAAAGATTGCAGATTATGGAAATTATAAGCCTGCTTCACTTCCTCAACTGATTTATAAGGAATGCTAATTTCATTACGCTGTGCAATTGCAAACATTAACTCAGGTTCAAAGGTACCTTCGATATGCACATGCAGCTCAGCCTTTGGCAAGGCCTGAATCAATTCAAGACGGTTCATCGCTACTCCTGATTAAACCTGAGAAAAATAAAAAAGGGTGCAAACTGAGTTTACACCCTTTTGATATTCGACAAAAATTAGCCGCCAAACATCCAGAACTTCAATGCCCACAGTACTGCGATGATCCATACCATGTATGGAACAGTTTTCGCTTTACCTGTCAGCAGTTTAATCAGCGCATAGCTGATAAAACCCATTGCGATACCATCTGCAATTGAGTACGTAAATGGCATGAATACAATGGTCAGGAACGCCGGAACCGCTTCAGTAATATCATCCCATTCAATATGGACAATACCCTGAATCATCAATACACCGACAAATAGCAATGCTGGAGCAGTTGCAAAGCCTGGTACAGATTGAGCCAATGGAGCCAGGAACAGGCAGGCAATGAACAGCAAGCCAACTACGACGGCAGTCAGACCGGTACGACCACCTGCTGCAACACCCGCTGATGATTCAATATAAGGAGTAGTTGAAGAAGTACCTAACGCCGCCCCAGCAACAATCGCAGAAGAATCGGCAAATAATGCTTTTTTCAGACGCGGCAACTTACCATCTTTCAGTAGACCTGCACGATGTGAAACACCTACTAGCGTACCAGTAGAGTCAAACAGATCCACCAGGAAGAATACGAAGATCACACCGATCAGGCTGGCTGTAAACAGACCTTGAAAGTCCATTTGCAGGAAGGTTGGTGCGAGTGAAGGAATTTGACCCACTACACCCTGGAACTGGTTATAACCTAAAGCAGTAGAAATGGCAGTGATTACCAAAATACTGATAATGATCGCACCACGGACTTTGAAGTGATGCATTACTACCACTAACAGGAAGCCAAGTAGCGCAAGCATAACAGTTGGCTGTTTCAAATCACCCAGACCCACCAAGGTCGCTTGATTATCAATAATAATGCCAGCATTTTTCAGTGCAACCAGGGCCAGGAACAGGCCAATACCACCGCCAATCGCCAGTTTGAGTGACATTGGAATGGCATTGACAATCGCCTCACGTATTTTGAACATACTGATGGCAATGAAGACCAGACCAGATACAAATACTGCACCTAATGCAGTTTGCCAAGGCACACCCATTCCCAGACAGACTGAGTAGGTAAAGAAGGCATTCAGGCCCATACCCGGTGCAAGTGCAATTGGATAATTGGCAATAAGCCCCATTACCAGACAGCCAATTGCGGCTGCAAGACAAGTGGCTACAAAGACAGCCCCATGATCCATCCCTGTTTCGGATAAAATCATCGGATTAACAATAATAATGTAACACATTGTCAGGAACGTGGTTACACCTGCCAGAACTTCTGTACGGAAACTGGTTTTGTTTTCACTCAGTTTGAACAGACGTTCCAGCATATTTTCTGAAGATGGATTAGGAGTCGTCATGACCTAGCCCCTATTGAGTAAACTTTATGCTTTAAGCATGCCGCCGAATCCAGGAAATTTTATAGAAAACTTCATGAATTTTAAGGATCTGTTAGCAACGAATATGCCAGCTTCGCCATTTAGCGGGTCAAAATGTTTCAATAGCGAACAGTAAGAAAACTGCGCTAGAAAAACTCAAAAAACAATCTAAACAAAAAAGCTGCATAACCCCTATGCAGCTTTTTTCATCATTAGAATCAAATACTTAATTTAAGTAAATTTGATCTAACTTTATCTTTTGCAAATTATAACACATTGATTTCTGATTGCTTCTTAGAATTTATATTTTATTAAAAATTAATATAATCTAGTTCTACTATTATTAAATTTTCTTTTATTTATTATAATTTTATTTTTATCTTTGTACCTGATTCCCTAATCAAAGAGCTTAGAGCAAATCTATTAAGGTCGGGGCCGATTTGCATTCAGCAATTTAGTTGAATGTTGTACTTCTTTCAGAATCTGATGAAGCTCTTCATATTTTTTTGTTTCGGCCTGTTGGTGAACACAATAACCGAGTAAACCCACCATCAGCACAAAAATAGGAATTGTATAAATTTTCATTTTTGTAGTTGAGTTATGTAACAGCATTGAAGTTATGCTAACAAAATAACAATAAAATTGTGACATAGTTTACAAATAACCCGATAAAATGCAGTTTTTTCAATTATTTAGAGTTTTTATATTCTTCATTTTTTTATACTTCTTATTCAATTAATCATAATTTTCTGAGCCATATTTTTTTATTTTTTAGTCATCTTTTGAATATTAAAAGAAATTAATTGATTGATTCTATTTTTTATTTTTTTAGAAATTTGTCTTTACTATATAAATTTATCGAGTGAAAAATATCTTTTAAAGCTCACTATAGCTTTCATTATTTTATTTAGCTTTTCTTCTAAAAAATTTATCCATTTCCTGTTAAAAATTCTTCTAAATAAATGATATTTTGGAAGTTCCTTCCCTTTTTTTTAATTTTTATTCAATTCAATATTGCTAAACTTAAATTCACCCAAGACTTTTAAGAAAATTTCTTCATTCAGCCTTGGGTAAATCTTTTACCTTAAGCAGCTAGCTGCTCATCACGTCTAAATACCAACTCACCTTTTAATGAACTTTCAGCATCAAAATAATACCCATCGGTATTAAAGGCTTTTAAGTCTTCAGTTCGTTTGATCTGGTTTTCAATGATAAAGCGCGCCATTAATCCACGAGCTTTCTTGGCATAGAAGCTGATGACTTTATATTTGCCATTTTTCTGATCTAAAAATACCGGCTTGATGATTTCAGCCTGAATTTTGCTTTCTTTCACTGCCTTGTAATATTCATCAGAGGCAATATTGACCAGAATTTCAGACTCTGCTGCTGCCAGATCATGATTGATCAGGTCAGTGATGGTATGTCCCCAGAACTCATAGAGATGAGCACCACGTGGGTTAGTCAATTTGGTTCCCATCTCCAGACGGTAAGGCATCATCAGATCCAGCGGACGCAATAAGCCATATAGGCCGGATAACATACGCAGATGGTTCTGTGCGTAATGAATCTGATCCTGCTTTAACTGGTAAGCATCCAGACCGGTATAAACGTCCCCTTTAAAGGCAAAGATTGCCTGACGAGCATTGGAAAAATCAAAATCTGGCTGCCAGTCTCTAAAGCGTTCCGCATTCAGATTGGCAATTTTTTCACTGACGCTCATTAAGCTGGCAATTTCAGTTGCGGATAACTTGCGGGCAACTTCTATCAATTCCTGGGAATGTTCCAGCAATCTTGCCTGAGTAAATTGATCGGTAGGTAAAGGTGTTTCGTAATCTAAAGTCTTGGCTGGTGAAATTAAAGCAAGCATAGCAACCTGGTTAAAAAATGATTAATCAAACTATATCAGTAGACTTATTTTAATTCCAATTCATGTTTTTATTTATCATAATCGTTAAAATAGAAAATTCTCCTGCAATTTATCGGTTTTCTATGTCCGAACCAATCTTCCTCCAAGGCCCTGCTGGCCAACTTGAGGTTTTTGTGGATTATCCTCAGGGTGAAGTGAAAGGATTCGCGATTGTTTGTCATCCCCATCCATTACAAGGTGGCACACCACAACATAAGGTTCCGGTGTTACTGGCACAAATGTTTTTAGAGCGTGGTTGTGTTGTCTATCGTCCAAGTTTCCGTGGTTCTGGTCAAAGTGCCGGTCTGCATGATGAAGGCTTTGGTGAAACGGATGATATACTTGAAGTCATTAAATATGCGCGTCGCCAACATATTGGCCTGCCTTTCTTTGCAGGCGGTTTCAGTTTTGGCGCACATGTCATGGCCAAGTGTTACGCTGCCCTGCCCGTTGAACTGCAACCTTCAAAAGTGATTTTGTGTGGCCTACCGACTGCGACCGTAGCTGGCCTACGTCACTATGTTACTCCACAGATCAAAGGTGATATTTTATTTATCCATGGTGAAGCGGATGATGTCACGCTTTTATCCGACATGATTGAATGGGCCAAGCCTCAACGTCATCTGGTCACGATCTTGCCTGGCGCAAATCATTTCTTTACCGGTTATTTAAAACAGCTTCGGATTGCGATGAGCCGTTTCCTCGCATTAAGCTGATCAAAAAAAACCTCATCGAATGATGAGGTTTTTTTATTCAGAAATAAAATCTTTAGCATGAATTTCATAAATTACAGCCCGATATTTAGGTTTATCTAGGTGGTTGGTAATTTTTCCACCTACACGTTCTGCAATTTTTCGGCTAGCCCAGTTTTCTTCGGCTACCGGATAGCTCAAAGCTTTGATCCCTAATGTATTGAAAGCATAGGCCACAATGCAACGTACTGCCTCATGTCCATAATGATGACCATGCGCCTTTTCACGAATCCAGATACCCACTTCAGGTATTTCATCATGCAGTCGATGTAAACCACATAGTCCGATAAATTCATGTCTTTCAATATGACGGATCACAAAGATGTATTCTTTATGATCAGCCATATTGTTTAGCCAGTTTTGTCAGACTGTTGCAAATATCTGTTCAGATTCCGGTGCATCCCATGCCATAAAACGGGTCAGACTCGGGGTAATCGAGGCATAGGCTTCCGCAGCATCAGATGGCTTAAAATAATCTAAAACAAGACGTTCACTTTGTAGTATGGGCAAAACCCTTTGCATTTGTTGAACTAGTTCTTCCACTCAAACTCACTAAAACTTTCTTGTTCTTTCAATGATGCTTCAACGGCTTGTGCCAACTGATTTAATAAACTTTGTTCTGTAATCCGGTCCAGCCAGTCCTGTTCTTCATCCGGATAAGAAGCAATTTCACAAATCAGTTGCCCTTCCTGATCTCGTGTCTCACAGCTCACTGATAATGGCAACTCGTGTTCATCGACACTTACGGCCACTTGTGCGCCACTTTGCGCCAAGGTTTTAAAGCCATATTTACCGAGCTCTTCCGTCAGCAGATGTGCCACATATTCTTGAGTCTGCTGACTGCCCTGTAATTGTTGCTGGCTCTGAGGATTGGCCATAAATTTTAATTTTCGCATTGCTACATCCAAATGGCTTTTTTGTTGTATGGTTTTAGCATAAGCCAATATAAACAAAACAGCCAAGCAAAAGCTTGGCTGTTTCATGTAAATTTTAGAATTATTCTGTCACTTCTATCGCCAGACCGGCTTGAGAAGTCAATTCAGTGAAGGTTGGGAAGCTGGTTGCGACGGTTTCAGTCCCGACAATCTTAATTTCACCTGAGTTACGCAGACCTGCAATCGAGAAGCTCATTGCAATACGGTGGTCATGATGTGATTCAATTTCACCACCTGTGAAGATTGGTGACCAGTCACCTGCCTTACCCTTACCTTCAATGATAATGCCATCATCAGTTGGCGTACAATCAATGCCCATGGTTTTCAGACCATCTGCCATCACCTGAATACGATCCGATTCTTTGACACGCAGCTCAGCAGCACCAGTTAGAATCGTTTGGCCTTCAGCACAAGCTGCCGCGATAAACAATGCCGGGAATTCATCAATTGCTAGTGGCACTTGGTCTTCCGGCATATGAATGCCTTTTAAGGTACGTGTACCGCGAATGCGAATGTCTGAAATCGGTTCACCGCCCGCAATACGTTCATTTTCAACAGCGATGTCCGCACCCATCTGTTTCAGGATTTCAATCACACCAGTACGGGTCGGGTTAATGCCTACCGCTTCCAAAGTCACGTCAGCATTTTCAGTAATCGCTGCACCGACCATAAAGAAAGCAGCAGAAGAAATATCCGATGGGACTTGAATATTGGTACCCACCAGTTTGCCGCCACCTTGCAGGGAAATACGGTTAGCTTCAGTTTTTACGTCATAACCAAACGCACGCAACATACGTTCAGTATGGTCACGGGTTGGTTCAGGTTCAGTCACTGAAGTTTCGCCCTCAGCCCAAAGACCCGCTAGCAAAATCCCAGACTTCACCTGAGCCGATGCCATTGGCAAGTCGTATTGAATACCTTTCAGGTTTTGATTACCGGTAATCGATACTGGTGGTGTACCACGTTCACCCGTAGTTTGAATCTGTGCACCCATCAAACGTAATGGTTTAGCAATACGCTCCATTGGACGTTTAGACAGCGAAGCATCACCGGTCATCACCGAGTCAAATTTTTGTGCTGACAGCATACCAGACAGCAGACGCATCGAAGTACCTGAGTTACCCATATACAGTGCAGACTTCGGTGCTTTCAGGCCGTGCATACCCACGCCATGAATGGTCACTTCGCCATTCTTAGGACCTTCAATACTTACGCCCATGTCACGGAAGGCTTGCAGCGTCGCAAGCGCATCTTCACCTTCAAGGAAACCCGTTACATGCGTTGTGCCTTCAGCGATGGCACCAAACATGATGGAACGGTGTGACACAGATTTGTCACCTGGCACGGTAAATTTACCCTGGAACGTCTTGGCACCTGGTTGAATGGTAAATTGTTGTGTCACTTTATTTTTCTCCATGAAAGGTTTCTTGGCGAGCATATGATTGAAGTGCTGACGCGCAGCCTGCGCATGCCCCAATAAGCCCATTAAGGCTTGTGAATCTTCATCTTCAATCAGCTTGCGGATAATCGCGAGTTGAGCTTCAAAGCCGTCCACGGCATTGAGAATCGCCTTTTTATTGGCAAAAAAGATGTCATGCCACATTTGTGGATCACTGGCGGCAATACGCGAGAAGTCGCGAAAGCCACCGGCAGCATAACGAAAAATATTCAGATTGTCTTCGCGTTTGGCCAGTTGTTCGACCAGGTTGAAGGCCATCAGATGCGGAAGATGACTGGTATGGGCCAGCACTTCATCGTGCTTTTCCACATCCATACAAATCACTTCCGCTTTGGCCGCTTGCCACAGTTGAATCAGTTTATCGACCGCCCATTGTCCGCTGCTTGGCAACGGTGTCAAAATTACCTTGTGATTAGCGAACAGATCCACCTTACCCGCATGCACCCCGGTATGTTCAGCACCCGCAATCGGATGCCCTGGCACAAAACCGGCTGGTAGATTTTCACCAAATACGGCTTTGGCTGCTTCTACCACATTACCCTTGGTACTACCCACATCGGTGATAATGGCGCCCTCAGCCAGATATGGCTTGACGGTTTCCAATACCTTTTGCGTTGCACGAACAGGTAAAGCCAGCACCACCATGTCAGCCCCTTTAACAGCTTCTACGGGATCTGCATAGCCGTGGGAAATCAGACCGAGTGCCTTGGCATCTTCCAAAGTTTTTTGTGAGCGGGTCGATGCCACGATGTCATTGGCTAAATGCTCGGCCTGAATGACACGCGCCAGACTTGAACCAATCAGTCCAAGTCCGATAAAGGCAACTTTTTCAAACAGTGGCTGCGACATAACTTACGCTTTCGCCTCTAAGCCAAGTACTTTACCTAATGCAGCAAGGAATTTGGCATTTTCAGCTTCAGTACCAATCGATACACGCAGGTGGTTTGGAATACCCACTGGACGTACGATCACGCCTTCTTTCAACAACTTGTTAAATGTTTCAGCTGGATCAGCCTGTACATCAACCAAGATGAAGTTTGCGCGTGAAGGTACATAGTTCAGGCCTAAAGCTTTGAAGCCGGCTTCTAGCTGTGCCATACCTGCTTTATTTACTTCACGAGATTTCTCGATGAATGCTTCGTCTTTCAGTGCAGCCACCGCAGCAACCATCGCCAAGTGGTTCACGTTAAATGGCTGACGGATACGGTTCAGGTAATCAGTCACTTCAACAGAAGCCAGGGCAAAACCAACACGCAGTGCAGCCAGACCATAGCACTTAGACAGCGTACGGCTGACAATCAGGTTTGGATACTGTTTCAGGAATTTTAGGCTATTGAAGTTCTCTGGGAAATATTCCACATAGGCTTCATCTAGCACCACGATCACGTTCGCAGGAACTTTCTGCATGAATGCTTCAAATTCAGCTTCTTCAAACCAGGTCCCTGTCGGGTTATTCGGGTTTGCAATAAAGATCAGCTTGGTGTTGTCTTTTACCGCAGCCGCCATCGCTTCAAGGTCATGTGAGAAACCTTTAGCAGGTACTTCGATCGCTTCAGCGTTAATCGCTTGAGTCACCAGTGCATATACCGCAAACGCATGCTGGCTATACACCACAGAATCTTTTTCAGAAACAAATGCGCGGGCAAATATTTCAAGTAAGTCGTTTGAACCATTACCCAAAGTAATCTGGTTATGATCAAAACCGAATTGTGTCTTGATCTGATCTTTCAGGATAAAGCCACCGCCATCAGGATAACGGCCAATTTCCGCCAGTTCCGCAGCCACTGCTTCTTTGACTTTATCTGAACAGCCCAGCGGGTTTTCATTTGAAGCCAGTTTCACGATATCAGTGATGCCCAACTCACGCTCAAGTTCACTGATCGGTTTACCTGGTTGATATGGCTTTAATTTAGAGATGCCTTCATTGGCTGGGACAAACGACATTTTATACTTCCGATTTACAGATGAAACAGTGGTTAGCACCCTCGCACTAACCACGAAAGGCTGCTTTTATAAAACAGCTGCAGGATATGAACCAAGCACGCGGACTTCTTTCACAAACGGACGAATTTCTTCGATCGCAGCTTTAACATTTTCCTGCTCAATATGACCTTCAAGATCGATAAAGAATACATAAGCCCATTTTTCAGGAAGTGCAGGTCGAGTTTCAATACTGGTTAGACTAATGTTGTGTTTGGCAAATGGAGCCAGAATTTCCAGCAATGCACCGGCACGGTCATGTGCAGACACCAGTAATGAAGTTTTATCATTGCCGCTTTGTGGCACTTTTTCACGGCCAATCACCAGGAAGCGTGTCGTGTTCTCTGGGTTGTCTTCAATATTGCTGTGCATAATCTCAAGATTATAAATATTCGCAGCAATTTCAGAAGCGATCGCAGCAGAATGCCATTCATTCTGAATACGGCGTGCCGCTTCAGCATTTGAACTGAGTGCCACACGTTCTACACCTGGATAATGGGCATCCAGCCATTTACGGCACTGAGCCAGAGTCTGCTGATGTGCATAGATCTGTTTAATACTGTCTTTACGGGTATTTTCAGAGATCAGGAACTGGTGATGAATGGGTAATTCTACTTCGCCAATCACATTCAGATGCGAAGTCTTGAAACAGTCTAAAGTGTGGTTCACTACCCCTTCAGAGGAGTTTTCAACAGGCACCAGACCATAATGTGCACTGCCCGCTTCTACTTCACGGAATACTTCATCAATGGTGGGTAATGGACGAACCACAGCATCATGACCAAAATGTTTCAATACTGCTGAGTGTGTGTAGGTACCAACAGGTCCCAAAAATGCAATACTTTGCGGTGCTTCAAGCGCCAAACAAGCCGACATGATCTCGCGGAACAGACGTGCCATCGTCGTATCTGACAATGGTCCTTCATTGCGCTCCATAACATTGCGCAAAACCTGTGCTTCACGTTCCGGACGGTAAAACAGCGGATTTTCTTCAGATGCGAATTTCGCTTTTGCTACAGCCTCAGCCAAACGTGCACGACGGTTAATCAATTGCTGGATTTGTTGATCAACTGAATCGATATCTTCACGAATTTTAGCCAAATCTAAAGAAGCCGTTGTGTTTTGATCGTCGTTGATCATCGTGATGTCGCCCTTCATAAACCTTATCTGTGCAGTATAACAATTAGTGCGCTGCAAATGTTACACAATATAACTTTAGTAGATTAATTCTTAAAAACAGGGATTTGATTTTAACCGTTCATCGCTTTAGTCATATCTGGTAACATTTCTTTCAGCATTTTCGCATGTTTTACATTATCAAATTGTAAACTTTGCCCGCCCATCTTAACTGATTTTTATCAAGATGAAATATCACTATTTCTTAATCTACATAACGATTTTAAGCATAAGAAAATAAAAATAAAGCCATCTCGATTCCTCTAGTTTAACTACTTAAAATCTGAGTGACAGTTCACAATAAAATGCACATAGAAAACTGTTTTTTTGATCATTTTCCTTTGATTTAATTGGATTTTTTACACTAAATCACTATTTGGTTACAAAGCAGAGACGTTTTTTAAACCTTAAATCGCTAGTCTAATTTAAAACTATATTGGGGGTGCCTATAATGCCAAAAAGAATAGCGGTACTTGTAACGAATAATTTTGAAGATCTTGAATATACTGAGCCTGTTGCGGCCTTACTTGCTGCAGAGCACAGTGTCTGTAATATTGAACTGCATGCCGGAAAAGTCGTACATGGACTACATGGCCAGTCGAGTGTAACCATTGATCGGGGAATTGATCATATCAGTATTGATGATTTTGATGCCTTACTCATTCCGGGCGGTGAATCACCAGTTTCCCTCGCCAACGATACGCGAGTCTTACATTTTATCCAGGCTTTTAATGAGGCCAAAAAGACCATCTTCAGTTTTTGTGATGCATCTTTATTACTCAGTGAAGCTGATGTTTTAAAAAACCGCATCATTACCAGTATCCGTGCACATGCTCCTCGGGTACAACATGCGGGTGCGACTTATTATGATGTTGAACTGGTCAATGACAATAATCAGCTGATTTCATCTCGAGTACCCAATGATTTGCCAATTTTTATTCATGAATGTCTGGATGTACTAAAATCTTAAAACATCTAGATTTCAAGAATATTCTTTCCATAAAAAAAGAGTCCATTTAGGACTCTTTTTTATCTGTTGATTTTTAACGTCCAAGCAGACCACGTGCAACAATTTCTTTCATGATTTCATTGGTACCGCCATAGATCCGTTGAATGCGGGCATCAACAAAGAAACGCGAAATCGGATATTCAGTCATATAGCCATAACCACCAAAGAGCTGAAGCAGATTATCAGCAACTTTCATCTGCATATCAGTAGAGAAACTCTTTAGCGCTGCTGCCGTTTCTACATCCAGCTTGCCTTGCATATACAACTCAACATTCTGGTTATAGAAAGCTGCTGTTGCCAGCTCGTCAATCTTGGCCTGTGCCAGTACAAAACGGGTATTCTGAAACTGGCCAATCGCCTGACCAAAGGCCTGACGCTCTTTGACATATTGAGTCGTTACATCAATCGAGCCACGAATGGCGCCTAGTGCAGTAGCAGCAATAGCAGTACGTTCACGTGGAAGTTCCTGCATCAGATACACGAAGCCCTGACCTGGCTGACCCAGCAACTGGTCTTTCGGTACTTTGACATTATCAAAGAACAGCTCTGAAGTATCCTGTGAATGCAGACCAATCTTGTCCAGATTCTTGCCTTTTTTAAAGCCTTCCAGATGCGTATCCACCAGCATCAAAGACACACCTTTGGCGCGTGCTTGTGGATCGGTTTTCACGGCTAATACGACTAAGTCAGCATGCTGACCATTGGAGATAAAAGTTTTAGAACCATTCAATAAATAATGGTCATCCTGCAAGATGGCATTGGTTCGCATGGCTTGCAGATCAGAACCTGCACCCGGCTCAGTCATGCCAATCGCACCGACCACTTCACCAGATACCATTTTCGGTAGCCAGTATTTTTTCTGCTCTTCTGTACCGATATGCAAGATATACGGCGCTGCGATATCCGAGTGACAAGACAGGCCGGTTGAGATGGCGCTATAGCCTGCTCGAGCTGACTCTTCAATCAACATCAGGGAATAGTGGGTCGGAACACCATAGCCACCATATTCTTCCGGGACATCGACACACAAAAAGCCATTTTCGCCCATGGCATTCCAGACTGAACGCGGCATCATGCCTTCACGCTCCCACTCTTCATAGTAAGGCGCTACATGTTCATTCATAAAGCGTTTGAAATTGTCGCGGAAAAGTTCCAGGTCAGCATCGTAAGCCAGCATTCTTTTATCCTTATCGTGTTTATCGTTTTATTTCCTGTGCACAGGCTAACTATTTTTAGAAAGGCTGTCATGTACCTGACTTATTTTTTTGCTAACTTCACAGTCAGATAAAAATAAAAAAGGAAGCCGAAGCTTCCTTTTTTATGACCTATAAGACAAACTCAAACTTAATGAGCATTGTTGCCTTCTTGCGCCATTTTTTCATCAATTTCAGCCGGATTTGCTAATGCATAGTTCAGCTTGTCCATATCTAACTGACCGACCCATTTTGCTACAACCAGAGTTGCCAAAGAGTTACCGACCAGATTGGTCAAGGCACGGGCTTCAGACATGAAGCGATCAATACCGAGAATCAAGGCCAGACCTGCAACCGGAATATTACCTACAGCCGCTAAGGTTGCTGCCATCACGATAAAGCCTGAACCAGTTACACCCGCTGCACCTTTAGAAGAAATGAGCAATACGAGAAGCAAGGTAATCTGGTGAGACAAATCAAGTTGCGTATTGGTCGCCTGTGCAATGAAGATTGCTGCCATTGTCAGGTAAATTGAAGTACCATCCAGGTTAAATGAATAACCGGTTGGAATGACCAGACCTACCACTGACTTTTCAGCACCTGCAAGCTCAAGTTTTTTCAACATACGTGGCAATACAGATTCAGATGATGAAGTACCGAGTACAATCAACAGCTCTTCGCGAATCAGGCGAATCATCTTGACAATGCTAAAGCCGGTAAAGCGTGCAATTGAACCCAGCACAATAAAGATGAACAGCAAACAGGTGATATAGAAACAGATGATCAACTGGGCCAATTGCGCCAGAGAACCGATCCCATATTTACCGATCGTGAAAGCCATCGCACCAAATGCACCAATAGGCGCAAGTTTCATGATCATGTTCACGATGTTAAAGAACACATGTGAAATCTGATCTACCAGTTTGAGAACTGGCTTACCTTGTGCACCCAGTTTGTGCAATGCAAAACCGAACAGGATCGCAAATAAAAGGACTTGCAGGATTTCGCCTTCAGCAAATGCTCCAACCACCGTATTTGGAATGATATTCATAAAGAAATCAACGGTAGACTGAGAAGCACCCGACTCTACATATTTAGAAATCCCGGCAGTGTCCAGCGATGCCGGATCAACATTCATCCCAACGCCTGGTTTGGCAATATTAATTACCAGAAGACCAATGATCAGCGCCATCGTTGACACGATTTCGAAGTAAAGTAGAGCAACACCACCAGTTTTACCGACTGATTTCATGCTCTCCATGCCTGCGATCCCGCTAACTACGGTACAGAAAATCACAGGTGCGATGATCATTTTAATTAAACGGATAAATGCATCACCCAGCGGCTTCAGTTGTTCGCCCAGACCTGGAACATATTGTTCTGCACCATTAATGATTTGTGTACCACTTGGCGAGAAATGTCCGACGAGGATACCCGCAATAATGGCTACAATCACTTGAAAATAAAGCGACTTATAAATTGGTTTTTTAGCCATAACCTTACTTCACGATATACTTCTAACCAGAAGCAATATTCAGTTTTCACTTATTTTTAAAAAACAAGCGTCCAATACTTCATTGTCTGAAACAAAAAAGTGCCTATGTATCAAGAAATTAATCTGATACTGAAATTAGAATGTGTATGTACGTTTAACAATCACAGGAACACCGATCTTTAAGAAAAATCAGTGCATTGATCAGGAGATGAAGCAAACACAAGAATTGCGTGAAATTTTAACCGCTTTTTAGACTTTTGTTTAACCCGAAATGTTAAATTTGCCTAAATACTAAACAACAACTCTTAGACTATAGTCTTATAAAACTCTAATAATTCTGCAAAATAAGAAGGTGAAATACCAATATCAGCGTAAAATATGCCAATACTTGATGAACATGATTGATCTATGCCCATGACCACAAAGCGAAATATTTATAAAGATGCCGAACATCCTTTTGCCCAGTTTATTCGTATTATTGGCAAGGGAAAAAATGGTGCACGTTCTTTAAGCTATGAAGAAGCCTATCAGGCTTTTAGCATGATCCTGAAAAATGAAGTACTGGACGTACAACTGGGCGCTTTTCTGATGCTATTACGCGTCAAAGAAGAATCTGTTGATGAACTCGCAGGCTTTGTGCAGGCGACCCGTGACCAACTGAATTTTAAGGCTCTTGATGTTGATCTGGACTGGTCTTCTTATGCAGGCAAACGCAAACATTATCCCTGGTTCATTCTGGCTGCGCTTACCCTTGCTAAGCATGGCTATAATATCGTGATGCATGGTGCTTCAGGTCATACCTTGAATCGGGTCTATACAGAACAGGTACTTAACTACTTAGGCTATCCGATCTGCCAGAATGATGTTGAGGTGGAACAGCAGCTTAAAGACAAACATTTTGCTTACCTGCCATTGGAGGTGATCTCTCCAATTCTGGCTGAGTTGATCGGGCTACGTAATGTCATGGGCTTACGCTCCCCGATTCATACGCTGGCACGTCTGATTAATCCATTTAATGCCAAAGCAACTTTACAGGCTATTTTCCACCCTGCTTATCGTAGTTCACACCAACAGTCCGCTTACAAGTTAGGTTATCAAAATAGTGCGGTCATTAAGGGTGAAGGTGGTGAGTTCGAACGTAATCCAGATGCCAAAACTTTAATCTGCGGAATTAAGAATGGCGAACTTTATGAGCACGAATTACCAAAACTGACTGACAACCGTAGTCCGATTGAAGAAGAGCTGGATCTGGCTGTATTTAAGCAAGTGTGGGAAGGTCAACGCTTACATGAATATGGGGAAATCGCAGTGGTTGAAACTATGGGCATTGCACTGTATACCATGGGCGAATGTGACAGCTATGAAGCAGCGATGCAAAAAGCCAGAGAACTCTGGAATACCCGTCTTTCAGTTTAATCAAATTCCTATGGCAGATATTAAAAAAGACCACATTTGTGGTCTTTTTTTCGGTTTCAATTAAACAAAACGGATCGGCTTGAATTCCGGCTCATTTTTGTGATGATCATCATCACATTGTTCGCCTCCTTTTTTAGTGCCACGATCGATATAACCGCTACGTTCGGTTTCTGGCAGGTTTTTCATTTCCCAGGCATAGACAGCCTGCATACAGGTCTGACGCTGCTCCTGAGTCAGTGCTACACCATTTGGCCACTTGCCAATTTCAATGGCTGTTCTTAAGCGTTCTACAATCTCAGGATTGAGTACGGCAAGCATTTGTTCAATATTCATATTTAATCCTGCTTAAGATAGTCGAAGTCCTGATTCCAGCCCAGTTTGGTTCGACATGCATTATAGAAGTCATAACCTGGCGGATGCAGAAGATTCAGTTTAAAGGGATGCTTACGAATATGGACGCTATCGCCAACATTCAAAGACACACTGTGTTGTCCATCCGCACTCACCATCGGCAGTACGCGATTTTCACGAATCATCAGTTTAATTTCACTATGCCCTCCGACCACAATCGGACGTGAAGACAAGGTATGCGGATGCATCGGCACCAGCACAATTGCATCCATACTTGGATGCACAATCGGCCCACCACCGGAAAGCGCATAGGCTGTTGAACCGGTCGGTGTAGATACAATCAGACCATCACTATGCTGGCGATAGACATATTGTCCATCAATATTCAGCTCGAAATCAATCATGTGTACCGATTTACCGGAGTGCAAGACCACATCATTCAGGGCAATCGCATCATAGATGATTTCACCTTTGGAGCGAACTTCCATTTCCAGCAGGAAACGGCGTTCTGCCTGAAAATCACCTTTTAATACCTGATCTAGTTTAAAGATGACTTCAGTTGGCTTGATATCGGTCAGGAAGCCCAAACGACCACGGTTCACCCCGATCACTGGCGTATTGTATTTTACCAATGCCCGCGCTGCATGTAACAGTGAACCATCCCCACCTACCACAATCACCAGATCAACCACTTCGCCCAACAAGGCGCGGCTAACTGTTTGGGTATTCTGATAAGGAACCAGTTCAGCTGTATCTGCATCAAAAACAGGATGTAGACCTAAATTGAGCAGATGATCGTGGATCAGGCATAAGGTTTCAACCACTGAAGATTTATCCGGGCGTCCAATCAACCCGATATTTCGAAATGTCTTGTGGGAAATTTGCACCAGTGTCGTCGCTCCGCTTCGAATCCTGCTTATCATAACATTAAGCTTGAATAGGATGACAATTTATAACATGACAAAGCTGTGCAGGATTGAATTGAAATAGATTGAAATTAAGGAGAAAATGTGAAGTTTAATTTTAATTTTAATCTCAATAATTGATTAAATATTGCAAAATAATGAAAAGCTTCGCATGATTAGCACAATTTCACAGGGTCTTATCGTCATTTATGAAATCTGAACGAGGTATGGGGTTCATTGCCTTAATCTTCTCCATTCTAGTCATTTCTGCATTTGTAGCATTTAGTATCTATTTGATTAAATTAGATAATATTGTGCGTGAAAAATTTGAAGGTCAACGCTGGGATATTCCGGCCAAGGTTTTCGCACGCCCGATGGAAGTGTATGTAAATGCCCCGGTCAGCCAGCAGGATTTCCAACAAGAATTAAAATTACTGGGTTATAAAGGTTCAGACAGCTATACCAAATCGGGCAGCTTTGTCAGCACTGGCAATACCATGTATGTGCATACCCGTGGCTTTGATTTTGGCGATCGCGTTGAACCTGAACAGGTATTGAAAGTCAGCTTTAATGGCGATCAGATTGCTGAAGTAAGTGCGACTAAACCCTCTTCTAGCGGGATTGCCCGTCTGGAACCTTTATTGATTGGTGGTATTTATCCACAGCATAATGAAGACCGTGTGCTGATTAAGCTCAATAAAGTGCCTAAACCGTTAATTGATGCGTTAATTGCTACCGAAGACCGCAATTTCTACAATCACCATGGCGTATCTCCACGCGGGATCGCACGTGCAGTAGTGAGCAACATTACTGGTGGTAAGCGTCAGGGGGGGTCGACCCTCACCCAGCAGCTGGTCAAGAATTTCTACTTAACACCAGAACGCACTTTAAAACGTAAGGTGAATGAAGCCTTTATGGCGATGCTGATTGAATTGCATTATGGCAAAGATGAGATTCTGGAAGCTTATTTAAATGAAGTGAATCTGGGCCAGAATGGCAACTATTCTGTAAACGGTTATGGTCTGGCTTCACAATTTTATTTTGGCTTGCCACTACGTGAACTGAATATTTCCCAACAGGCCTTTTTAGTCGGTCTGGTCCAAGGTCCAAGCCTGTATAACCCATGGCGTAATCCTGAACTTGCAAAAAAACGTCGTGATGTGGTTCTGAATAATATGCTGGTAATGGGTAATCTGACCCAAGATCAGTATGAAACAGAAACTGCCCGTCCGCTGAACGTCATTTCCAAGCCAACTTTAGGCCCTGCTCGCTTCCCGGATTTTCTGGATATCGTTCGCCGTCAGTTGCGTACCGAATATCAGGAAACTGATTTAACCAACCAGGGTCTGCGTATTTTCACAACCTTAGATCCATTGGCACAAACCCGAATTCAAGACAGCTTTAAGGAAAGTGTAGCCCGTTTAAGCAAAGCCAATCCAGGCCGTCTAAAAGATTTGCAGGGCGCTGTTCTGGTCGCACACCCTGAAAATGGCGAACTAGTTGCAGCGGTAGGTTCTACCCAGGACTTTACCGGTTTTAACCGTGCTTTAGATGCCAAGCGTCAGGTGGGTTCATTACTCAAACCGGTGATTTATCTGACAGCGCTAGAATCGAATCGTTATCACTGGGCCAGTCCAATTGAAGACAGTCAGATCACCATTCAAAGTGATGGCAAACCCTGGACACCGAAAAACTATAGTGGTAGCGCACATGGTGTAGTACCGATGTCTCTTGCCCTGTCACAATCCTATAACCTGTCTGCGGTACGTTTGGCACAGGAATTTGGCCTGTCGACCTTTATTAACCATCTGCAAAAATTCGGTGTGACTTCTGACATTCCTTCTTATCCATCTATTTATTTAGGTGCAGTAGACATGTCACCGATGGAAGTGATGAATATTTACGGTAACTTCGCAACAGGTGGCTTTAAATATCCGGTGAAATCGATTCGTTCTGTAGTCGATGCGAATGGCCGCTCGCTTGAACGTTACAGCTTAAGTGTTCAGCCGACGATTGATCCAGCATCAGCCTATGCTCTGAATTATGGTTTACAACAGGTCATGTCGAGTGGTACTGGTCGTTCTGCCTATAACAGTTTGCCACGCAACCTGAATCTGGCGGGTAAATCGGGTACGACAAACGATACCCGTGATTCATGGTTTGCAGGTTATTCTGGCAACTATATGACAGTGGTCTGGTTAGGTCTGGATGACAACAAAGTCACTGGATTAACCGGTTCTTCAGGTGCACTTCCGGTCTGGACCAATGTCATGAAACAGCTCCGTCAGAAGCCGGTGAATCTGGCACAGCCTAATGAAATCGAATGGCACTGGCTGGACCGTTATACAGGTAAACTGACTGCCCAAGGCTGTGATGGTGCCATGTATATTCCGATTTCACGTCATGCCTTGCCTAATCAGGCAACTGCTTGTGGCATCTCGCATTACGCCACTGAACCTTATACGATTGATTCAGAACCTTCACCAGAAGATGAGGAAGATGATGATCTCAGTCGTTATATACAAGAAAGTGAAACAGAAATAGAACGCGAAGTTGCTAAACAAACCCGTATTATCGCGAGTGGAAGTTATAGCCAATAATTGAGTCTATGTTTATGTTAAGAAAATTGATTCCTGGTCTGCTCATCCTCGGTCTGGTGGGCTGCCAAAGCATGTCGGATCCAGAACAGCCTGCGGCTCCTACTAAACCTCCGGTTCAGCAGAAACCAAAATCCTCTACACCTGATGGTGTAGTGATTACGCCCTATGATCGACCGGAGATTAAACGTCAGAAGATTGTGATCCCTGAGCAAAAGCCTCAGGCACAAAAGTTTGATGATGGACGTAACTTACCTGCATTTAAAAAATTGATGCAGCAAACTCAGCAGGCCTATAGCAAGCAGCAATATAATCAAGCTGAAACTTCTGCAGTACAAGCTCAGCGTTTGGCGCCCCAAGCTTCAGAAACTTATCTGTATCTTGGCTTGATCGCAAACCGTAAAAACCAGCCGGCCCGTGCAGATGCTTTCGCCTTACGTGGTTTGAGCTATGCGCAGACCAATGCAATGAAAAAGCAGCTCTGGCAGGTGCGCCTGAAAGCAGCTCAACTGCAAAAAAACACCAAAGCCATTCAGCAAGCTCAGCAGGCCTTAAAGAAATTTTAAGGCCCTGGCGTGAGCCCGGTTATTTATAATAAGTTTCTGACTTAAACATAACGGATCCCTGCAATCCCATAAGCATGCTGGTTTTGAGCATGGTCTAGATCTTCAGCTTTTATACCGCCTAAGGCAAATACAGGAATCTGTACCTGTTCAGCCATCTGTTTAAATTTTTCCCAGCCTAAAGCTGCGGTATCAGGATGTGTTTCTGTTGCCAGTACCGGGCTGAGTAAAGCTGCTTCACAGCCTATGTTTTCTGCATGTTTTAATGCTTCCAGATCGTGACAGGCTGCAAGATAACGATAGCGACCAGCTAACTCCCCTTTTTGCAGTTGCATCAATTGAGACTGTTTCAGGTGAAGCGTACGAATGGTTTGCTGCTGCAATTCATTCAATTGTGACCAAAGTTCCTGATTAATGATCAATCTGGATAACTGATCGACTGGAATCTGCTGTAACTGGCTAATGTGTTCAGGGCTGGCCATTACTCGCCAATACAGCATCTGGTCTGTTTCCAGATTATTCAGGTGACTCAAGTCTTCAGAAATTTTGATCTTTCTCGGCCATTGCAGCTTTTGAATCATGGCCTGATTGGCTTTAGGAAAATTTAGTTCACTGAGTTCATTCCGGCTATACCAGCGCCAAGGCTGCTTGATTCCAGCTAATTGTTCTGGCTGAACCGAAGCATGGAAAATATGCAGATTGACGATGACATCTTCATATTCATGCGAAATAAAATCAAAAGCCTGCCATTTTTCGATGTCAATTCCGACTTCTTCAATCACTTCACGTCGACATGCCTCTATAGGCAATTCGCCCTGTTCTACTTTTCCGCCTGGAAACTCATATTTATTGCCCTGATGCTGTTTAGCTTCACGCCAACCGACCAGAACCTGATTGTGATGAAATAAAATAGCGATTGCGACATGAATTGTGGCTTTAGACATAATGTTCTGAACTATTGAAGTTTTACAGATTGTAAGCAAATTAGAGTTTTTTATAAATGCAGCAATTATTCGTTGACAGATCTATTCGATAATGATTATCATTTAAATCAATCCAAAACACACCACGGAGTCGACGGAATGAACGCACCATTTAGCCTATTTACCCGCAATAATGATACTCAGCATGCGCTACCGATGTTGCATTCGAACAATTTATTTGCGCTAGGACGAGAAATCCGGATCATGCATGCGGGTGAAGAATACCGTCTACGTTTGACTCGTAACAATCGTCTCATCCTGACTAAGTAATTTAAATACTCCAAAAATAATAAACGTGGGAACAGGCAGTATGAATCAGCGCATACTGCTTTTTTTAATTGCTATATCTAATATCTTTATTCTTCAGATTGAAAAATTAATGAAACTTTAAGCCCACCCAAAACTGACGGCGCATAATCAATCTTGGCCGTATGTAACTGCATAATCTTTTGACAAATCGACAATCCCAAACCTGAACCTTGTGTTCGCGTGCCCAAGGCGCGGTAAAAACGCTCACCTAAACGTTGAACAACTTCTTTCTGAATTCCCTCTCCCGAATTTTCAATCATAAGTTGTAGATTCTGACCTTCAACTATCGTCCTGATTTCGACCTGTCCCTGCATCGGCGTATAACGAATGGCATTATCAACCAGATTGCGGATACAGCTAAAAATCAGCTCTGCATTTGCTTCAATCACTGCATCTTCAAGTTTTAAGTTCCAGTGGATCTCTTTTTCCTGAGCAAAAGGTTGTAAAGCTTGTAAGACCTCCTGAACCAATACTTTAAGATTCACCTGCTGTTTGGGCAACTGCTCTGCATGTTCTGGATCGAGCCGAGCCAATAACAGTAAGTTTTCCAGAATCTGCGTACCACGGTTGACATCATTCTGGATCATCTGTAACGCTTGCCTAAGTTGAGCATCTTCCTGATATTTACGTTTCAGCACCTGTAAACGCATTTGAATGGCAGACAATGGGGAACGCAACTCATGTGAAGCATCGGCAGTAAAACGTTGCTCGGCAGCCAATGACTTTTCCAGCCTGCTCAACATGGCATTCAGCTGACGGATAATCGGTTGCAATTCAGTAATCTCAGGATCAGGACTTTGAACCGGAGTGAGATCCTGTGCAGATTTAGAACCGATTTCTCGGGAAATTTTATTTAAAGGTCTTAATTGCCGCTTAATGGCAAAACGTAAAATCAGCCACTGTAATATCCATAGGATAAATAAAATCCCGGCGAAACCTAAAGTCGTTTGCCAAAGCTCATCAAAGCGTACCGAAAGCGGTTGTACCACTTTCACTTTCAAATCTTGATCTTCAGCAATCAGAATTCGAATAAAATGACCTTTTTCATAATCAAAGTGAAACCCGTTTTTTTGTGCAAGTGGTATCTCATTAATCAGTTCATCATCAATTGAAGTGGTCAGTACCCGCTGATTCAGCAATAAGGCATATTGAATATCAAACTGCTCACTGATTTCATCAACCTGCGTATTTTTGGCCTGGTTCACATCTCCTAAAAGTAACTCTGAAATTTCCTCCATCAGGTCATCATGCAAATCAATCGCCTGATAGCTGGAAATTCCCAATAACAGCAGCCACGCCAGAAATCCTGCCAGTATGGAACTGAACATGGCATGTTGAATCAGCCGGCTTTGCAGGGAAATGGGTGCCTTCATATGGAGGCCTCGGGTTTATGCATCCGGTAGCCCAAGCCACGAATGGTTTTAATCATCTGACTGCCAATTTTTTTACGTAGCTGATAAATAAAGACTTCAATCGCATTGCTTTCGATTTCATCTCCCCAGGCATAGAGTGATTCCTCCAGCTGCTCCCGGGTAATGATATGTTCTGGTTTTTGCATCAGCTTATATAAAATCTGGAATTCTTTTGCAGTCAGATTAATGCTCTGTCCCGCCTTCATTACGGTCTTGGCCTGAGTATCCAGACTAAGATCCTGCCATTCCAGGATATGATTTGGCGTTTGCTGTTTTTGTCTGAGCTGGGCACGTACGCGAGCGGAAAGTTCTTCCAGACTGAAAGGTTTTACCAGATAATCATTGGCCCCCAGATCGAGTCCTGCAACCCGATCATGAATACTGTCCTTGGCGGTGATAAATATAACGGGCGTATCTTTCTGTTTATTGCGCAAGCTTTTAAGAATGTCATCTCCAGTTGCATTCGGCAGGCCACGATCCAGCAAAATACAGTCATACTGATGCTGTTGAATCGCCAGAATGGCATGATCCCCACGATCAACCCGATCAATCACATAACCGTCCATTTCCAGCCAGGTTTGAATACTTTCCGCCTGAGATTCATCATCCTCTGCCAAAAGAATACGCATGCTATGCTCCGCTTATTTTATCTTTCTATCTTGCCTTGAAAAAGTTCAAGACTCAAAAAAAAACCACATGCTTTTTGGTAACTTGCATGTGGTTTTTTGTTGCTGTCTTCAGATTCAGTTCAGGAAATTATGCTGAAATTAGAACTGAACTTGGTCGACATCAATTTCAACACGTTTCGCAGGTTTATAGTCAATGTCTACTTCACCAATGATTACCACAGGTGTTTTAGCTGATACAGGTTTACCCTGCCAAAGTTCATCATCAATTTCGACAGTGATGGTGCCGGTATTATCGCGGAACTGGTATTTTTCATCACCGACAGCTTTTACCACATAACCTTTCAGCTGAACCTTGCTGTCATCTTTCATGGTCAACACTTGCTTAACTGTAGTCGTTTTAGCAAATGCAGCCTGATTCACCGCAGTTTCACTACTCGCAACTGCGACAGTCCCAATTGAACCCATTAATGCAGCTGCTAAAACAGTATTCATCATCATTTTCATTGCAGTTACCTCTTTTTAAAGTCTTGCCCTGTTTCGATGATGCTATTAAAACAGCCGAAGATGAATTAAATCTTAAGATTGCTTCATCTTCAGAATTAATTTAATGGCACAACTCTCAAGACTTCTTCAAGCGTGGTGACCCCTTCCAGAATCTTGCGAGCACCGGCAATCCGTAAAGGTTCTACCCCTTCTTTTTTTGCCTGCTGACGTAACTGATTCAGGTTAGCATCCGCTCCGATTAATTGCTTGGTGGTCAGGCTAAGCGGCATAAACTCATAAATCCCGATTCGGCCTTTATAACCGGTATGACGACATTCTTCACAGCCAACTGCTTTAAAGACAAATTCCGGACGTGGTAAAGGATAGTCCACTGCCAGATGTTGCCATTCCTGCTCATCCAGAAAACTCTCCTGCTTGCAGTGTGGGCATAGCTTACGCACCAGACGTTGGGCCAGAACCCCCAGGATAGTCGCTGCTGTTAAAAATGGCTGTACACCCAGATCATGCAAACGGGTCAGACTCGACGGCGCATCATTGGTATGCAAGGTAGAAAGCACCAAGTGACCGGTTAATGCAGCCTGAATCGCCATATTGGCCGTATCTTGGTCACGAATCTCACCCACCATAATAATATCCGGATCCTGACGCATCAGTGCACGCACACCATCTGCAAAGCCCAGCTCAATCCCGTTATTGACCTGCATCTGGTTAAAGCTTGGTTCCAGCATCTCAATCGGATCTTCAATCGTACAGACGTTCACCTGCTCAGTCGCAAGCTGCTTTAAAGTGGAATACAGTGTGGTGGTTTTACCTGAGCCGGTCGGTCCGGTGACCAAAATAATACCGTGACTATGGCTGGTCAGATTATTCCAGTCATTGAGCAGATGTCCTTCGAAACCGAGCTGCTGAAAACTTCTGACTAGAACCTCCGGATCAAAAATACGCATTACCAGCTTTTCACCAAATGCGGTGGGTAAGGTCGATAAACGCAGTTCTGTTTCCTGCCCTTTTGGAGTCCGAGTTTTTAAACGACCATCCTGTGGTTTACGTTTTTCTGCCACATTCATCCGGCCCAGAATCTTGATTCGGGAAATAACTGCGGTCAAGGTATTGGCTGGCATATTATAGATGGTATGCAATACTCCATCAATCCGAAAACGGATCTTGCCGGTGTCTTTGCGCGGTTCCATATGAATATCACTGGCACCCTGCTCAAAGGCAAATTGCAGCACCCAGTCTACCAGTTTCACGATATGCTGGTCATTGGCATCCGGATTCTGGGAATCACCCAGTTGCAGCAAGGCTTCTACACCTTTATTTTCCCGGTCATAAGCAGATGATTTTTGCGAGCCACTGACTGCACGACTGACCTGATAATATTCAACAATATAACGCTGGAGCTGTTCCGGATTGAGCAATACCCGTTCAATTTTTTTTGGTGCAATATTCTGTTCGAGGTTTGAGACCCATTCAGTTTTATAAGGCTGATCTGTGGCGATCAGAACTTTATCTGGTTGAATTTCTACTGCCAGAATACGGTTACGCAGTGCATATTCCTGTGACATGACATTGGTCAAGGCCTGCACATCAGCTTTGAGCGGATCGATGATATAGAACATTAAACCGGTTTTTTCTGCCAGCCACTGACATAAACGGTTGAGTGTCAAAGTACTTTGAGGATGGGACTGATCAACCAGACTAAAGTGTGCGATCCATTGTAAAGGATGCCATTTTATTTGTTCACGCTGACGATGTGTGGTCTGAACTCGCATCCGGTCACGTTCAGTTATTTTTCCGTCTTTTAAAAGCTGATCCAAACACCAGCCTGTATCAATTTCAAAATCGAATTTCATGATTGATGGTCCCCAAAACTGCCTCCACTATAACAAGTTTTTCCTGTTTTTCGCATTCCATCGCGACTTCTCAAACTAGAAAGCGGGTTTATCTTTCATGAACATTAAGCACATCACTTGGGTTTGAGTTCATAACCTTTTTCTGCTTGTCGATGTATCAATTTTTCGCCTATATTTCAATCAGGATATTTTATTCAATCGCTGAGGCCAGGTATGGATTTAAGCGTGGTTCCCTTAAGTGAAAGTAGTTCCTTTCATGAGTTGCTTACCATCCTGACTGCTGCCTTAGGATGTGGTTTGCTAATCGGACTGGAACGTGAACGGCACAAACAGCGTGAAGAACAGGCCAGTTTTGCCGGGCTACGCTCTTTTGCGATCTGTGCTTTATTAGGCGCATTGTGCTTTTTATTCGGAATGGCAATGGGTCTGGCCGGTGCACTCATTATTGGCGGCATCGTCATTTTTTCTATCCGAAACCAGATAGAAGATCCGGGAATTACCACTGAATTGGCCTTTATCATGACCTATTTCATAGGGGCGATTTGTTTATGGAATATTCCTCTGGCTGCAGGGCTAGCAGTTCTGATCACGATAATTTTAATGGCCAAACACTCTATGCATAATATTGCCGGACAGTGGATTACTGAGGCTGAATTTAGGGATGGATTACTATTATTAGCCTTGATTCTGATTGGTTTACCGCTAACCCCTGACCAGCCTTTATGGGGTGAAGTGCTGAACCCTTATCTGATTTTAAAATTAGTAACTCTCATACTGGTAGTTCAAGCTTTGGCACATATCGCTAAACGTTTCTTTTCAACTAAAAATGCTTTGATGCTGTCTTCAATTGCTTCAGGTTTTGTTTCCAGTACCGCAACTATTGCTCAACTGGGGATACAGGTGCGCAAAGGTGAAATGGATGCAAAATCCAATGCTGGCGCTGCCCTGATGTCATGCATTTCGACACTGGTTCTATTATTTATTGTAGTGGGAGGCGTTTCCTGGGATTGGCTAAAAATTCTTCTTCTACCGTCGTTGGTCGCTATGGTTATTCTGGCTGCATGTGCATTTATATTATTACATAAAGCCGAACCAGCCAAAAATCAGGAGTCTCCGGAATCTTCTGACAGTAAAATGTTTAGTCTCAAGGAAGCTGTGATTATCGCTGCCGCATTAACCCTGATTCAGGCTGGCGTTTATGGATTGGAAATATTACTGGGCAATGCTGGTCTTCTGGCGGGTACTTTATTTGCGTCCTTATTTGAAATTCATGCCGCAATGGCCAGTGTGGTCATTCAAGGAGATCCATCCAATACCCGGCTGATCTATGCCCTGCTTTTGGGGCTGGGCGCACATGCTGTAGCCAAGTCAGTCAATGCTGCTGTAACAGGTGGTTTCAAATTTTCCCTGTACTTTGCGCCAGTACAGATTTTGCATATGGCGGTGTTGATTGGTATTTTGTGGTGGATGACATTTTGATTGTTAAGTATATTTAAATAGTTAATTTTTATATATTTTGCAAATTTAATTTTGATATTTATTCGCTATAATTAGTCTGCTTTATTTTAAAAAACAATTTTATTACTACGATTTTTTATAGGGATTTTTATGAAATTTAAGAATTTATCACTCGCAGTTTTTAGTGCATTCATGCTAAGTGCTTGTGGTGGGGGCTCCTCTTCTTCTGATTCAAACCCTGGAACTGGAACTGGAACTGGAACTGGAACTGGAAATACTACAACAAATGATTCCGAATGGTCTGCCTATTCTCCTTCATATTTTACTGGCTCCGATTATTTATTCGACAAACTCACTTTTACGAGTAAAGGAGATACGCAGTATGTCCGTGTAGACTATTTAAGCAACCTAAAAGATATGGAAAATCTTGATATAAATGAACTGTATATTTTTGGTGATTACTTAACCAATGAAGGTCTGTACGAATTAGAGTTAAATAAAGATCCTGAATTAGGCTATAAAATTGGATCACTTCTAAAAAACTCGGTGACTGAGAAAACTTATATTCCATCCTCTAAAATTGGACATACAGGCCTTCAATTAACTGAAAAATATGAGTTAGTCGATCTATCAGGTAAACCATTGATTGAATACATAGACACTCATCTGTATCTAGTCTCTTCCGAACCCAAGCTAAATAATTATGGGGATTTCGGACAACTCTATCTTTCAAAACTTAAAGGCAAGACATTTCCAAGTGGCTCAAAATGCTTAAGAGGATTAAGTTTATCTTCGAGCAAAGACTTCATTATGATGTATCAAAATCCATACGATACTTTTGATAGTTTCCCAGACATATTCTCTGACGGATATAAAACTATAAACTTAGGTGGATATAACGCTTTCATCTCGAATTCAATTTACCCAAATGAATATGTTAGTGCCCTTGTGCAAATTGATAATAAATATCGAATGGGTGAATACAATAAATCAGGTACCTATTACTCTTTAAATAAAGAAATTGAAATTGAAAGACAAATTTTAAAAGAACTTAAGTCTGACAACCTTACAGATGCAGAGGATATTTTAGAACAAGAGTTATATATTCAATCTTTACAAAAAGAATGTACTGTTTTCAACTCTACTGCTAGTCAAGAAATTGATAAATATCGTAAATTGAAGTAAAAATATGACTAGAGATAAGCGTATATAAGATACGCTTATCTTAGTTTCTTCAATCACAATTCAGTATATTCTATTTCTGATATATAAACAGATAACTCTCTTACCAAAAACCTCACATCTAAATCCGCAAACTTCATTCCATAAACCCGTTCCTCATCATCCTGATAAGCAGGTCTCGGATCCAAAGAGAGAACTTTTTCGAGTTCTTGCAGTATTTGTGGAGAAACTTTTCCCTTACTCATGAACTGCTGTTTTTGCTGCTCCGCCTCTTCTGTCCAAATTACCGATTTACGTTGTGGCTCATCCTGTGCATAACCACTTTGTGCCTCAATCACGGCATCTGAATACTGAATATAGGGTTTAATGTCTATAATCGGCGTTCCATCTAACAGGTCACTTCCTGTGACATAAACCCGGACATTTTTACCGACTTTTTCGACACGATTTAATTTCACGACTGATAAACCAATGGGTGCAGGACGGTACATACTACGTGTCGCAAACACCCCGATTTTCTGGTTTCCGCCTAAACGGGGTGGACGAACCTGCGGACGAAATTGCTGGCTCTGCTGATTTTTATTATCATGAAACTGCCAGACTAACCAGAGATGACTAAACTCTTCGATGCCTTCAAATGCGAGTAAATCATTATATGGACCGGTCATTTCAATATAGCTTTCAACCTGTACCAAATTAGGCTGACGCGGGATGCCAAACTTTTCTTTATAGGGAGAATGCATATAGCCAATAATCGGCAGAGTGAGTTCGGTCATAATCACTTTTTTTGATAAGCTCAATTAAATATATTCAGTTTATAGAGAATGAATTTAGATTAGAATAGCAACCTGTTCTAATTTGATAACTTATTGAGACCTTTAATGGCTGCTTTTAACGTCGAAAAGATTACTCACGTCCACCATTGGAATGACACTTTATTCTCTTTTAAAACGACTCGTGACACTGCATTACGTTTTAAAAACGGTCAGTTTGTGATGATCGGCCTTGAGGTCAATGGCAAGCCTTTAATGCGTGCGTATTCAATCGCAAGTGCAAACTATGAAGAAGAGCTAGAGTTTTTCTCTATTAAAGTGCCAGATGGTCCTCTTACTTCTATTCTACAAAAAGTTAAAGTTGGCGACGAAATCCTGGTTTCTAAAAAACCTACAGGTACGCTGGTTCTTGATGATTTAAACCCAGGTAAAAACCTGTACCTGCTTTCTTCGGGTACTGGCCTTGCACCATTCCTTTCTGTGATTCGTGATCCAGAAACTTATGAACGTTTTGAAAAAATCATCGTCGTTCACGGTACACGTTTCATTTCAGAACTGGCTTACCAAGATTTGATTCTTAACGAAATTCCAAACCATGAATTCTTCGGTGAATTGGGTGCTAAAGAAAAATTAGTGTATTACCCAACTGTTACCCGTGAAGAGTTCCATACTCAAGGTCGTGTAACTACTGCGATTGAATCTGGTCAATTATTCGAGAAAATCGGACTGCCACGTTTCAACCCTGAAACTGACCGTGCAATGCTTTGTGGCTCTCCTGCATTCCTTGACGATGTTGCTGCACTGCTGGATCAACACGGTCTGAAAGAATCTCCTCGTATGGGTGTTCTGGGTGACTACGTAATTGAACGTGCATTCGTAGAAAAATAATCTGCAAAAATTCTTTTGCAATCCTAAAACGCATGCTTAAAGTATGCGTTTTTTATATCCAGTAAGTCTTAAATTTAAAAGAATTAACCCAAGCTATTCTTTATTTAAAATTTCTTATAATTAGGACACTTAGAAAAACACAATTGTTTAAAACTATAAAATAAATGATAAATATCAATACTCACATTATATTTTTTAGTCAAAAATTCATTCTTAAATGTTAGAATATGTAACTGTAATTGATTTCTCCTGAGGATTTATCCTCGCTAAAGACTGAGTTACATAAACTCTGTAAACTTTAAATTCGATCTGTTTTGATCCCATTCTCCTGTTTCACCGTTTATGCAACCAAGCCGTTTTTTTATAGGCAAGGTATGAGCACTGAACAACCCTCCTCTATCGAGCGTACAGGGTCTAAAGTCTATCGATATTTTGTTGTCGTGCTGACTTTACTTGTTGCGCTGTACTTGATCATTCAAGGCGCTAAATTACTCAGCCTCGGTGGTACAAGTTATTATCTCATCGCAGGGATTGCCTATGTTGCAATCGCCATTTTATATGCGATGAAAAAAGCCTTTGGTTTCTGGCTTTCTATTGTTACTTTTATTGCAACCCTCCTCTGGTCTATTGCTGAAGTTCAAGGTTTGAGCTTCTGGCAATATATCCCACGTCTGGTGGTTCCAACTATTCTGTTTGTCCTCAGCATGTGGGCAAGCAAAAGCCTGCCAGCACTCAATGCTGCAAAAATCAAAGCTGCCAATCTTGTTGGCTTTGCCGGTTTCTTTGCCTGTGTCGCAGCCCTGATTGCTGCGTTCTTCCCACACGGCAAAATCCTCAATCCTGTTGATATCGTACAAGACCCTGCACTGGCTAAACCGAATGCAGAAAACCCAGACAACTGGGAATATTTCGGTCGTAATGGTAACGGTACCCGCTTTGCACCGTACACTGACATTACCCCTGAAAATGTCAAAGATCTAAAAGTGGCTTGGACTTATCACACTGGTCGTGATACTTCTGCCGGTGTCGATGAAAATACACCAATTCAAATTGGTAGTACTTTATATTCATGTACACCGACTAACATCATTTCAGCAATTGATGGTGACAGTGGTAAAGCACTTTGGAAATATGATCCACATGCAAAAACTGCAGAGCATATCACTTGCCGTGGTGTTGGTTACTATGATGCAACTAAAGACAAATCTTTAACTGCAGCAGACTTACAAGCACCGGGTATTAAAGCTTGTCTACAACGTATCCTGACTTCTACTGTTGATGGCCGTTTAATTGCTTTGAACGCCAAAACAGGTGCTTTATGTCCTGAGTTCGGTGTTAATGGTCAAGTCGATGTTCTGCATGACATGGGCCCAACTGAGCAAAGTAAACGTTACCACCCAACATCGACCCCACTCATTGCCGGCCATGTTGCTGTATTAGGCGGTTGGGTACGTGATATTGTGCATGGCGAACCTTCTGGTGTTGTACGTGCTTATGACGTTCGTACTGGTAAATTGGCTTGGGCGTGGGATGTTGGTAATCCTGAACTGGTTGGTGAACCTAAAGATGGCAAAGGCTTTACTTTAGAAACACCGAACATGTGGACTATCCCAACCTATGACAAAGACCTGAATTTGGTTTACTTACCTACAGGTAATGGTCCTCCTGACTACTGGGGCGGCGACCGTAACGGAGCCAAAGAAAAATTTGGTTCTGCAATTGTTGCGGTAAATGCTTTGACTGGTAAAACTGTTTGGTCTTATCAAACTGTTCACCATGATGTCTGGGATTATGACTTGCCGTCACAACCTGTGCTTTACGACATGACTGATGATCATGGCAAAAAAGTGCCTGCGTTGATTCAAACCACCAAAATGGGTCAAATCTTCGTTCTTGACCGCCGTACTGGTAAACCAGTCACTAAAGTTGAAGAACGTCCAGTCGACACCAATGGTGCTGAAGGCGAAAAATTGTCTCCTACCCAACCATTCTCTGTTGGCATGCCACAAATTGGTAATGCAACATTGACTGAGCAGGATATGTGGGGCATCTCAACCTTTGACCAGCTGGCATGTCGTATCGACTTTAAAGATTCTGTCTATAACGGTCTATACACTGCACCTGGTGAAAAACCATATATCGAATGGCCTAGTCTGCTTGGTGGTTTCAACTGGGGTGGGATCTCCATTGATGAATCTACTGGCATGATGTACGTCAACGATATGCGTATGCCACTTCGTATGTCATTGGTTCGTAAAGAAGATATGAGTAAATATCATATCTCAACTGACGAAGTACCAGGATTCATGGGTACAGTACATCCGCAACTGGCTGGTCCTTATGCGGGTGTGAAAATTGACATCATGCAGTCTAAACTGGGTGTTCCTTGTAACAAACCACCGTTTGGTACCATGACTGCCATCGACTTAAAATCTAAAAAAGTCGTTTGGGAAGTACCAATGGGTACAGCCAAAGAATTAGGTCCATTAGGTGTGAAAACCCATATGCCAATTCCTTTAGGTATGCCTACACTGGGTGGTCCTACTTCAACCGCTTCTGGTCTGGTGTTCTTCGCAGGTACTCAGGATTATTACCTACGTGCGTTGGATTCAAAAACTGGTAAAGAAGTGTGGAAAGCTGAGCTTCCTGTTGCTGCTGTTGCTGCACCGCTGATTTATAAATCTCCAAAAACTGGCAAACAATATGTTGTGATTTCTGCAGGTGGTGCAAGCCACTCTAAAGATGTTGGCGACTATATTATTGCCTTTGCTTTACCTGATCAAAAATAATTTTTTGATGAATAAAGAAAAAACCGAAGCTTAGGCTTCGGTTTTTTCTTGCAATCGTCATTAAAAATTAACGATCGCGACCTTCCTGATTTGCAGAACCTGAACAGCCTGCACCACCACCGATAATAAAACCGCTTTCTGCTTTGCATGAACCGATCATACGGCCATGTGAGTCAAATGTAGTCACTGTTGATGCACAACCAGTTAGTACGATAGTCGCTGCTAATGCAATAAGTGCTGATAATTTCATGATATTCCCCTCTATGATTTATGGTGCTAAATGAATCTGATTTTGACTTGGTGGTACTGGCAATAAACCTGTCTTGGCATCCACCGTATTGTAGTTCACGCCAATTGCATTGCCTGATCCATTACAATGAGCACTAGCAGTTGAAAGCAGACCACGTGTAGCTTTACATGATCCAATCACCTGACCCGATGCATCATAAGTGACGACCATAGAACTACACCCAGTCATCAGTATAATAGTTGAAAGTGAAAGTAGTTTTATGAAGCTCATTGCTCCCCCTCAAAAACACTAAAAAATTTAAATTGTTTAGTTATATGAATCTTTTCTAAATTTCGCGCATGATTCTTCCTAAATTTATCGCATTTGTAAAGCTTTATTTTTCATCTATTTTTTAGACTTAAGGCTAATAAAAAGCTGCCTGATCAGCAGCTTTTTCATAATTAAATTTAATATTAAGGATCAGACTGACTCATGCTGCAATACTCGTTCAGCTAGAGCCTGTTTCACCACATGATATCCAGCGCTTAAGCCTAGACTTGCCATAATGAATGCAACAATAACATCTGGCCATAGACTGCCAGTGCCAAACACTCCCACTGCTGCAAAAATGACGGCCACATTGCCGATCGCATCATTACGGCTGCACAACCAGACTGATTTCATATTGGCATCGCCATCCCGGAAAGCATATAAAATTATGGCTGTGACAACGTTTGCGATTAAGGCCAATACCCCGATGATCCCCATCGTAATGGCTTCAGGTGGAATACCTTGCATAAAGGCATAAATTACTTTGCCAATGACGACCAGACCAAATACTGCCATGGTCAATCCTTTAATCAGAGCAACTGTTGCACGCCAATACAGACTTGCACCAATCACCGCCAGAGAAATACCATAATTCACAGCATCACCAAAGAAATCTAACGCATCTGCCCATAAGGCCGATGAATGTGCATAAGCACCGCCGATTAGCTCTACACCAAATAAGGTCAGGTTAATCAATAATGCAATCCATAAAGCTGTTCTAAATTTGCTATTAGGTTTGGGCGGCGCGGGTTCATGACTACAACTACAGGCCATATTATTCTCCGATGATTTTTTATCCTGAATGCGATAAAGTCATTAGAAACTATGGAGTCACTCCAAGGTCAAGCCTGAGGTATTTATGTCACATTATTTGATTTCTGATATAGCCAAGAAAACTGATTTAAGCACTGATACCATTCGATTTTATGAGAAAAGAGGTTTGATTCAGCCGAATTTTCGAGCAAGTAACCAGTATCGTTATTATGGCGACGAGACCTTAAAACGCTTGATTTTTATCAAACGCTGTCGTGCTTTAGGCATGTCTTTAAAAGAAATTGAATACCTGATTCAGCTGGAACAGAATCCTGAACAGGATTGCTGTGAAGTTAACCAGATGATTGATCAGCACCTTATAGATATTTCAAATAAAATTAAAGAATTACAATTATTTAAACAGCAGTTAATGGCGCTTCGCGAAAGCTGTAATACCCCAACCACGATTAATCATTGCCAGATTTTAAAAACACTGGAATCTATTGAAAATAGCTGAAATATTTATGGATATTTTAAATCGTTTACTGTTTATCTTTTAACTTGAAATTGAGTTAAATTATGCCAATTCCGAGTTATTTACTAGGTTGAATCCTGATTTCAGATGACTAGAATAAAGACGTACTTTTTATATGTCTTTCGATTTCATCATGAGCATTTCTCACGTTACCGAACTTCTCTCACCTGCTGGCTCCCTAAAAAACATGCGTTATGCCTTTGCTTATGGTGCAGATGCAGTCTATGCCGGCCAGCCGCGTTATAGCTTGCGTGTTCGTAATAATGAATTTGACCATGACAATCTGGCGATTGGCATCAAGGAAGCGCATAAGCTTGGCAAAAAATTCTATGTCGTGGTGAATATTCAGCCACATAACTCCAAACTGAAAAATTTTATTCGTGACCTTGAACCAGTCGTGGCAATGCAGCCAGATGCGCTGATCATGTCCGATCCTGGTCTGATCATGCTGGTGCGTGAGCATTTCCCGCACATGGACATTCACCTGTCTGTACAGGCCAATGCTGTGAACTGGGCAACTGTAAAGTTCTGGAAGAATATGGGACTTACTCGCGTAATTTTGTCACGTGAACTGTCCATCGAAGAAATCGAAGAAATCAAACAGCAAGTTCCAGATATCGAAATCGAAGTGTTCGTACATGGTGCGTTGTGCATGGCCTACTCTGGCCGCTGCATGCTGTCTGGCTATATGAACAAACGCGATGCCAATCAGGGTGCCTGTACCAATGCTTGCCGCTGGGAATACAAGGTACTTGAAGCTAAAGAAGATGAAACGGGCGATGTGATCCCGGTTAAAAATATTGATTCCGGCTGTTGTTCAAAAGATGCTGATGAGTCACATATGCAAGTACAACATCAGTTTGATGAACCCGTGTTATTGCAACGTAATGACGAAGATATGTTTGCTGCTGAAGAAGATGAGCACGGCACTTATTTTATGAATTCCAAAGACCTGCGTGCTGTACAGCATGTGGAACGCCTGACCAAGATTGGCGTACACTCCCTGAAAATTGAAGGTCGGACCAAATCTTATTTCTATTGTGCGCGTACTGCGCAGATTTACCGTAAAGCCATTGATGATGCGCTTGCTGGTAAGCCATTCGACCCTTCATTGATGACTCAATTAGAAGGTCTGGCGAATCGTGGTTATACCGAAGGCTTCCTACGCCGTCATGTACATAGTGAATATCAAAACTATGAAAATGGTTCATCGAGTTTCGATCATCAGCAGTTCTGTGGGGAAGTATTAGAGCGTAATGGTGACTATATCAAGATTGATGTGAAAAACCGTTTTGTCGTTGGTGACTCACTAGAGCTGATGACCACTAAAGGCAACATCACTTTTACCTTAACTGAGATCAAAGACTGTCAAGGCAATCTGATTGAAGATGCTAAAGGTTCAGGTCATATCGTTGAAATTCCAGTGCCTGCAGATGTCGATATGCAGTATGCCCTGCTGATCCGTAATCTGCCATCATCATCTGTAGACATTTCAGCCTCTTCATTGGCTTATCAGGCGAGTTAAAAAATGGCGCTCTTGATTACCGATAAATGTATCAACTGTGATATGTGCTTACCGGAATGCCCAAATGAAGCAATTTATGAGGGCGAGAAGTTTTATGAAATTGATGTCAATCGTTGTACCGAGTGTGTGGGTTTCTATGATCATCAAACCTGTATTGCCGTCTGTCCGATTGAATGCATTGTGCCGCATCCCGAGCATCGGGAAACGCAAGAACAGTTAATGGAGAAATTTAAAGGTTTGAATCTGTTCAAAGCTTGAATGATGCATGAAGTCTGATGACTTCATCTAAGAACAACCTTGGGGAAAGATAAAAATAAGGGTTGAAAACAAAAACTGTCCAGAGGAAAGGAACAGCTAAAAGCGATTGGGGACGCTTTTGGCTGATCTAACAATAACTAAAAAAAGGAACCCGGGTGTTAGCATCCTGAGTTCCTATAAAGCGAAAATAATAATAGGTGTTTGAGATTAAGCACCTGGAATGTGGGGATTCCAGGTGCTCTTTTTTTTACTGACCAGAGCGAATGATGTAATCAAAGGCAGATAATGATGCTTTGGCACCTTCACCAGTCGCGATGATGATCTGTTTGTAAGGAACAGTGGTACAGTCACCTGCAGCAAACACACCTTTGACATTGGTTTCATTGCGCTCGTTAATCACAATCTCACCACGGTTAGTTAGCTCAACATCGGTTCCTTTCAGGAAGTCAGTGTTCGGCAACAAACCGATCTGAACGAAGATCCCTGCAAGTTCTACTGTGTGCTCTTCATCAGTTGCACGGTCTTTGTATTTCAACGCTGTGACTTGTGAACCATCACCGATCACTTCGGTAGAAAGTGCATTTTTGATCACAGTCGTATTTGGCAAGCTGTTCAGTTTGTCCTGCAATACCTGATCCGCACGAAGTTTGGTATCAAATTCAACCAAGGTTACATGCTCAACAATACCCGCAAGGTCAATCGCAGCTTCTACACCCGAGTTACCGCCACCAATCACTGCCACACGTTTGCCTTTGAACAAAGGACCATCACAGTGTGGGCAGTAAGCCACGCCACGAGTTTTGTATTCCTGTTCACCTGGAACATTCATCTCTCTCCAGCGTGCACCGGTAGATAAAATCACAGTTTTAGATTCAAGTTTCGCACCATTTTCTAAAGTCACTTCTACCAGACCATTGGCTGTGCGATCTGCACCTTTAATGTCAGAGACACGTTGCAGGTTCATGATGTCAACACCGTATTCACGCACGTGTGCTTCCATTTCAGCCGCAAATTTTGGACCTTGGGTTTTTTGCACTGACGTATAGTTTTCAATGTCCATGGTATCCATGACCTGACCGCCCATGCGTTCAGCCACGATGCCAGTTTTGATGCCTTTACGTGCTGCATAGATCGCTGCAGTATTCCCTGCAGGTCCGCCACCAATCACCAAGACATCAAATGCATCTTTGGCATTGAGTTTTTCAGCATCTTTGGCTGCAGCATTGGTATCCAGTTTGGCAATGATTTCTTCCAGTGTCATACGACCCTGACCGATATGTTCATTGTCCTGGAAGACCATCGGTACGGCCATGATTTTACGTTCTTCTACTTCTTCCTGGAAGAAAGCACCATCGATCATGGTTGCTGTGGTACCCGGGTTATAGATGGCAATCAGGTTCAATGCCTGCACCACATCAGGACAGTTATGGCAGCTTAAAGAGACAAATACATCAAAGTCAGATTTAATGCCTAAACCTTTAATCGATTCCAGAACTTCGGCAGAGACTTTTGGTGCATAGCCTGAAGTTTGCAGCAATGCCAGAATCAGGGAAGTAAACTCATGGCCCATCGGCAAGCCTGCGAAGAACACACGAGGCTGTTCACCGGCTTTTGCCACACCAAAGCTTGGTGCACGTTTGTTGGTACCGTCAAAACGGGCAGTCACTAAATCAGAAAGCTGGGCGATTTCCTCAACCAGTTCTTTGATTTTGGCTGATTTGTCAGAGCCATCCAGAGTTGCCACTAATTCAATCGGGCCCTCCAAACGTTCAAGTAGTGTTTTTAATTGAGCTGAAGTATTTTGATCTAACATTGCTAACGTCTCCAAGGGAGTAAATATTTATTCGATGAAGCTATAATAAGTGAATAACAAAAATAGGTAAAACAGTTTGTTTTTATCCTAATGATCGTTTTTATAGATCAAAAACCATCTCCTCATTTTATTTTTTATTATCGCTAGAATTTATGCCTTTTATCCCAAAGAAACCGAATATAGATTGGAAAATAAAAATGCTCCTTTTAAAGGAGCATTTTTAAGTTTAGAAGATTCGCTGTTCAATACGTAGCGAACGCCCCTTAATTGAATTAGCTAGTACAAATATGATTAAGCTAAGCAAGGCAAATAAGATGGCAATGCCAATAATGATGACATTGGTAATCTTGCTGACTTGTTCGGCTTGCTGGGCTTGACGATCTACACTTTGTGCCACAGGCGTTAGACTTTTGCCATAGACCTGTTGCTGCATGGTCCAGATCTGTTCCGGTTTAAATCCGTATTGTTCAAACTTGTTATCCTGCCGCTCTGCTTCAACTACTTGTGCGACATAAGGTCTGGCTGCGGATAGATCCACAGGCTTATGCAAGAGTGCAGTTTGGGCAAGTAAATAAGATTTCACCGGTGAAGCAATATCGGAATCAACCAGATAACGAGCCACTTCACTATCATTGATATTACTATCGTAATAGACCACTTGCTGATAAGCGTCTTCACGGTCATTTCTCAGGTCATATTGCCAATAAGTCAGTCCTGACCAGATCACGATAAAGGAAATCAGCCAGCCTACAAACTTCAATATGAAAGACTGAAAGCGCACATAGAAGAAGCGAAACTTCTTCAGCAATCCAACCAGAAAAAATGCACCAATAAAAGAGGCAAAGATTTTCAGAATCAGCCAGCCAAACCAGCTTAATAGAGCAAAGAAATAATCCGGACTATCCCCAATACTGGCCAGATTAGCATCGACACTGACTGGTAAATGCAGCTGTTGAAGCTGAGTACTCAGGCCAAAAAAGCCATAAACCATTTCCTGCTGAAAGAATAGACCTATCACAGATGCAATACAGACCGTAGAGGTGGTCAGTCCCAAAAGCATCAAATTACGTTGACGCTTTTTGAGTGCGACGACCCCTTGCTTGATTTCCTGAGGATTTACAGCATATTCATCTAAGGGCGGCAATCTCTACTCCTTTTTTTAGATCTTGGCCCTACTGCATTTAGTTGGGTTTAGATCCACTGGTACTTGATTCAATCACCAAATGATTCAGATTATCTTGTAAGGCTCTTAAACGTACCGTTGCTTCAGTACGTTTCTGTACACCTTCTTTCTGGATCTGAATCACATCATTAACAGTTTTAATGAGGGTATTTTGCACATGTTCAAGCGTTTCAATATCAATAACAGAACGCTGGTTGGCTTTTGCCGTATCGACCGAGTTTTGATGCAATAAATCTGCATTACGGCGTAAAAGCTCATTGGTCGCATCATCAATGGTATTGGCCAGCTGTACGCTGTTCTTCTGTTCATTCAGTGAAATGGCCAGACTGATCTGGTTTTTCCATGCTGGCAATGTGATATTTTTAATGGCATAGAATTTATCCACCAGCATCAGGTTATTGGACTGAATAATCCGGATCATAGGCAAAGTCTGCATCGCAGATTGCTGCAATACCTGTAAATCACTGATGCGTTTTTCCAGATTATTGGCTAGATGATTTAGGTCATAGATTTTTTGCGTGGTGCTCTGATCTTGTGGCAAAGCTGTAAGCGCAGCAATTTCCTGCTGCAATTCCTGTTCACGTAAACGTCCAGCTGCAATATGAATACCCAGCTGCTTGTATTCTTCCTGCACCCCATCGAACATTTTATCCAGGGTATCAACGCGGGCTTTTAATCCAGATTGTGAAGTTTCAATTTCCTTGACCAGTACATCAATCTGTTCTTTAGTGGTATTGAAATGCGAGTCAAAATTATCTTTCACGCCCTTAAATTTGCTGATGATATTGCCCAGAAATCCTGAACTTTTTTTCTTGTTCAAGATACTGCTGGTATTCAGTTGCTGTGCCACCTGCACCACCTGATTCAGCTTTTGACCGGTTGCATCCAGATCTTTATTTTGTACCAGATTCAGCAATTCATCGGTATAGCTTGAAGTTTTGGTGGCTATATTTTTGCCATATTCGGCCACACTATTATGACTCATATTCTGCAGTTCTTTACGTGCTGCCAAGACCCCCTGAAAATCGGCAGGCTGCAAGCCCAGCTCTTTCAGATCCATTTGCTGGAACTTCTGTTCAGTCAGTTCAGTTGAGCTTTCGACAGGTAAATTTACTACATCAGATTTGGTCATGTTTCACCTTATATTGTTATGTATTCGAGGGTTTCTCGAGTGACTTTTTTAACGTTTTAATCAAATTGTCCCGGCTATTATCAAGTTTTTCCAGATCACTTGTCGAGTGTTTCGTCTGGCTTTGTTTGACATGATATTGCCAGGCCGGAATCAGCACCTGTTGCGCTTCTTTAAACCGATCCAGTAGGCTATAAGACAGTTGCTGGGACAATTGCATCTGGGTAATGGCAATGTCATTACTGCTTTGCAAGGTTCTTAAGGTATGCACCTTTTTTGACAGCCGCTCAGAAAAATTATCCAGTGGATGCTGATTCCTTACAAACTGCGGATATTCAGATAAAAATTCTTTTGCTGCCACAATATGCTTGGCCATTTGCTCACGTAAACCGATCAGCTGCTGGAATCGCGATTGGGATTTCTGGATTTCAATTTGCAACTTACGGCTAAGGTGATCTGCCTGATCCAGTAAATAGTCCAGTTTTTTATAGTATTCAACCTGACTTGAGCCATAGTCCAGATCAATACCCAGCCATTTCTGCAAGGCATTAAATTTACGTTTTTTAAAATATTTTTTTGATTGAGCCAGCATGTGAATCAGCTGTTCAATAGTATGGCTCAGTTGTTGGGTCAGATGGGGATCTACCCCATTTAATAGTACTGCCTGCGCCTGAATAAGTGAGTCCGCATAATGATTCAGCTTGTATTGATCGTGGAGTAAAGGCACAAGTTCGTTGCGCTTGATACTTAGAATCTCGCTCTGCTCTACTGCAATGTCTTGGATTGGAATCAAAACATCTATCTGTGACATAACCCTTTAAACTCAATGAATTCGATTTTTATAGTACGTCTTTTCATTCAACATAACATGTAGCATTTTGCAAAGGAATGCTTCAAGCCATAGAATTTTCTTTATATACGTTGAAGATATTGTTGGAATTAAGTTTGGCCTACAGTCATTTCTTGTATGAATCATTTTGCTTCTAGCCTGCTGTTGCTCTCTATAACCTTTCCCATCAGCCTCAAATAGGCTAATAATCAACCAAATAAGGATAAGCACAATAAATGCCAAGTTAATTTATGGTCTTAATTAAGCTTTTTTTAAACTTAAGAATACTTATAAGGCATTATAAAACATAAATAATTCTCGAATTTTAAGCATGAATTATTTATGATCAAGATCAACAATAAAGTAGGTAACCTGAGAATAAAATGGAACGTTTTTTTCATAATACGATGTATGCCGCACGCTGGATCTTGGCACCTGTCTATTTTGGTTTATCATTCGCTTTATTATTACTGGCCTTAAAATTCTTTCAGGAAGTCATTCATGTCCTGCCGCATATCTTTGAATATACTGAAGCTGACCTGATCTTGGTAATTCTCTCCCTGGTTGATATGACCATGGTTGGTGGACTTATTGTGATGGTGATGTTTTCAGGTTATGAAAATTTTGTTTCACAACTCAAAATCGATGAAAATAAAACCCGCCTGAACTGGCTCGGCACTATGGATGCCAATTCGCTTAAACTCAAAGTTGCGGCTTCCATCGTAGCTATTTCTTCGATTCATTTACTACGTATTTTTATGGATGCTCGTAACGTCGAGAATGACAAAATCATGTGGTACATCATCATGCATCTGACTTTTGTGATTTCTGCATTTATTATGGGTTATCTGGATAAACTCACAAAGCATTAAAACATGGATATTAAAAAGCCCCGATTATAGGGGCCTTTTTATATTGGCGAATTAACTAAAAAATTATAGATAGTCACCTTCTCGTTCCGGCTGATACAGCACTTTTTCAATCGTGACTTTCATCAACTGACCATCAGGTTGTGGCCATTCAATGGTCTGTCCTTCTGCCAGGCCCAAGATTGCAGTTCCAATCGGTGCTACGACATTCACTTGCCCTTTTTCACCTTTAAACTCATGCGGGTAGACTAAGGTGATTTCTACAGGCTCCGTTGATGGTGCAATCGTCAGCAATGCACGCGCATGCATGGTCACTACATTGCTTGGCATGTCCTCTGGCTTGACCACTTCAGCACGAGCCAGTTCATCTTCCAGTTGAAGCATGGTCTCACTGAGCTTGTCCTGATTTTCAAGCATGGTTTCGAGACGCTCCACATCCTGTTCAGATAAAATAATTTTTGGTTTAGCCATTCTTACTACCTTGTTTAATGAATGATTGAATAGTCTTTAAAAAGCGAATGAATCTAGGTTCTAAGTGGTTAATCAGATTAAATTAAGTTCAAATATAAAAAATCTATTTTTAGCTGCTAAAAAATTGTGTCTTAACTCAACTTATAAAGCTGTTTTTCAAAGAATGTAACCAGTTTTAGAAAAACTCAATACTCTTTTCGAAATCAGATTTATAGGATCTGTATTTCTCAACTTTGTTTTATAAAAGGATAAGTATTTTCTATATAGGATTGATTAAGCTTTGATCTTATCTTCCCTTTTAACTCATCGTAAAAGCTAGCAGCAGAAGATGAGTCAGAAAAAATATCACCCAATAAAAAAGCCCCCTTGAGGGGGCTTTTCTCAAGTTAGGCTTATTTTGCGTAAACAGGGAATTTAGCACAAACAGCAGCAACTTTTTCTTTAACAGCAGCGATCACAGCTTCATCGCCTTTAGCATCAAGGATGTCAGCGATCCAACCAGCAAGTTCACGAACTTCTGATTCACCAAAACCACGAGTCGTTACAGCAGGTGTACCGATACGGATACCTGAAGTCACGAATGGAGAACGTGGGTCGTTTGGTACAGAGTTTTTGTTCACAGTGATGTGAGCAGCACCTAACCAAGCGTCAGCATCTTTACCAGTGATGTCTTGTTTGATCAGAGACAACAAGAACAGGTGGTTTTTAGTGCCGCCAGATACAACATCGTAACCGCGTTCGATTAGAACTTCAGCCATTGCTTGAGCATTCTTAACCACTTGTTGTTGGTATGCTTTGTATTCAGGTGCCATTGCTTCTTTGAAGCAGATTGCTTTAGCAGCAACCGCGTGAACCAGAGGACCACCTTGGTTACCTGGGAATACAGCTGATTGAAGTTTTTTCTCGATTTCTTCGTTTGCTTTTGCAAGGATCAGACCTGAACGAGGACCACGAAGAGTTTTGTGAGTAGTTGTTGTTGTTACGTCAGCAATTTGAACTGGGCTTGGGTAAACGCCAGCAGCAACCAGACCAGCAACGTGAGCCATATCTACAAACAGGTAAGCGCCAACTTTATCCGCGATGTCACGGAAACGTTGCCAATCTACGATTTGGCTGTATGCAGAGAAACCAGCTACGATCATACGTGGTTTGTGTTCTACAGCTAGACGTTCAACTTCTTCATAATCGATCTCACCAGTTTCTGGATTCAGACCGTATTGAATTGCATTATAAGTTTTACCTGAGAAGCTTACTTTCGCACCGTGAGTCAAGTGACCACCGTGAGCCAAGCTCATACCCAATACTGTGTCGCCTGGGTTAAGCAGCGCTAAATAAACTGCAGAGTTTGCTTGAGAACCAGCATGTGGCTGAACGTTAGCATAATCAGCACCAAATAATTCTTTAGCACGGTCAATTGCCAATTGTTCAATGACATCTACATATTCACAACCGCCATAGTAGCGTTTGCCTGGGTAGCCTTCTGCATATTTGTTAGTGAGTTTTGATCCTTGAGCTTCCATTACTGCTGGTGAACAATAGTTTTCAGAAGCGATCAACTCGATGTGCGCTTCTTGGCGAGCATCTTCGTTAGAGATTGCTTGAGCGATTTCTGGATCAAATTCAGCAATAGAGATATTGGCAAACATTAGCGAGGTCCTATTAAATTAGGGCTTTTAAGCCGTGCTAAGATTGGCGCGTATTGTAACATGAACTTTGCCAATTTCGATCATGAACTTTATTCAGTTTGCAATAAAAATAACTCATGCTTAAAAAAACATGAGCTATAGAGATAAAAATAAGTTATTGAATTGGCATTAGAGATTTTACATCTGAAATAATATTAGCGATATTCAGTGCATAGACGCTACCATGATCCCATGAACCGTCCGTAATATATCGTACCGAGGTTTGTTTCTGATTCGCTAAGCTCACTAAAACATCTGTTGCAGCCTTTGGAACAGTAGAATCCGCCTCTCCCTGATAAATAATCACAGGTGTAGACACTTTAACCTGTAAAGGCTGAGAGTCTTTATCCAGGAAATTCTTCACTACTGGAATACTCATAAAATTAGCTTGAGTACGCGGATATTCTTCCAGATTCCCATTGGTTTGGGCATAAGCTCCCATTGCCGTACCGAATTTGTTGCCTAATACATCATAACAATCTGTTTCGGCATTCTTGGCAATCTCGTCTGTTGGTGTTTTAAAGACCTGAATATATTGCAGATTTGGATTCGGATTACGCAATCCCGCGACAATCAGCGCGGTAAAAGTATCTAAAGAGGCTAGAGTTTGAATCTTTTTATTCAGATCTGGTTCTTGTCCAGCTTGAGCCTCACCACCTGCCAAAATCAGACTGAAATTAGAAGCAGGTGCTAAAGCTACCGTACCTTTATAAGTCATTTGAGAAGCACGTGCTGCATATTGGGCAGCGCCTAAAGCCGCTTGACCACCTTGAGAATGACCGACAGCCATCCATTGATTAGAGGCTTCCGAACCTAAATAGTCTTTTGCTGCGACGACAGCATCGGTAATGGAATAGGCTTCACTCTTAAGATTAAGGAAAGGATGAAGTTCTTTTCCACCCGGCTCACCCAAACCTTCATAATCAGGCGCAACGACCACATATCCCGCTTGAAGGAATCCGGCAATCATATTTTTGATATAAGAATTTATTTCATTGCGACTTGGTGCACACTGATCGGCCACACCCGTCGTACCATGTGCCCATGCCACTATCGGCCAACCTTTTGCAGGAGGCGTTCCTTTTGGAGTGAAAAGCAGTGCCGTCGCTTGGGTTTCCTTATTATTAATACCTAACATCTTATAGGTCATGACCACGCTCTCATCGGCAACAGCAGTCAGATCTGTTTTGGTATAGGCTACAGGTGTGGTTACGACTGGATTGTCAATATTATTTACGGGAATAGCGGGTTTGGATTCATAATAACGATCATCATCGCTATCATTACAGGCAGTTAAAGCTACGCTTAGCGCGAGTAGAGAACCAGTCAATACATGACGTTTCATCGATCTTATCCTTGTCTTAATTATTATCTCTCATAATTTTTATAGTTTTATCTTTATCAGTTGATAAAACTAGACAATAATTTCCCAAGTTATTTCATTAAATACAAGAGATTATTTTGTTATTTTTCTAATAAATAGCGATTTAATTTATGACCATTCCAACACGATAAATTTAAGTTTTGGAAATATTTACAGAAACTTTGAAAACTTTTATTTATAAGTGTAGATTACAAATATTCTATATCAGTCAAAAAGTCTGCAATTAAAGTTGAAATCCGGCATTTCAATTGTCAGGATCGAAACAATAATGTTAGATTTTGATATCCACTTTTTTTTCAGGCATATTCTCGTCATGCAGGCTATCATTCTCGATACTGAAACCCATACCTTGAATGGTCAACCCATTGAAATTGCCTATGCGCCTGTAGAGATCATAGACCATAAAATCAGTCTGGATAAAAGTCGCTTGTTTGATCAGCTTTATTCATGCGACGAACCGATTTCCTTTGCCGCAATGGCCGTACATCATATTCTGCAGTCCGATTTGGAAGGACAACCGCATTACAGCAGCTTTGAACTCCCGCAAGAAACCACTTATATCATTGGCCATAATATTGATTATGATATTCGTGCCTTAGAAAAATGTGGCGTCGATTCATCGAATATTAAAGCAATTTGTACCCTTGCCCTCGCCCGCCGTGTTTGGCCAGAGGCTGAAGCACATAATATCTCTGCATTAATCTATATGATTACCAAAGGCAGCGAGCGCGCCCGGGAAATGATCCGTAAAGCCCATCGCGCCGATATGGATATCATTTTGACAGCAAATATCCTGATGCATATTGTGCATCACCTGAAAATCAGCAGTATTGAAGAACTCTATGAGGCATCTGAAGATGCGCGTATTCCACGGACCATCAATTTTGGTAAGCACCGTGGCACTGCGATTGCCGATCTTCCTGCTGACTATGTTCAGTGGTTACTTCGCCAGGACGACTTAGATCCTTATCTACGCAAAGCATTGGAAAATACCGCGATCCTTACGCTATAAATGAAATCTTTTCTTCCCTCTCTAAATATGGAGAGGGATTTTTAACTAATCATGTTTTGTTTTATTCAGCAAGTGAAATAAAGTATTTTATAGATGACTATCTTAGTCTTTAAAGCTCTTAACTAATCGATATTCAGAATAAAAACAGATACAAATCAATATTAATTTATTGATTTTTAATAATTTAATATTTAATCACTTCTTGCATCTAGCTGTTCTTATACTTTAGCGTGATAGAACACCCCCTCTAAACAGGTGCATATAGGAAATAATATAAATTAATCCTCTTTCTTCCCATGCAATATTATCTCGAATTCGATGCCTTTGATAATCCCATGCAGCTCAGTAAAGTGGGCAATTGGGTAATCACTTTTTTGAGTCCAGCTGAAGAATTGGACACTATACAACTTGCGATTACTTATGTACTGCCCCGCCAGATCAGTGACGCATTACAGCCACGACGGGTATTAATTCAAAAGAGTTCAATCGAACATCATTGGCTAATTCAAACAATTGAATGTTTTGACAGCGGAACCAATCAGGAAGTTCATATCAGGCCGGCAGATGAACTGGGACAGCAAACCTTGTATCAAATTCTGGATGAGTTTGACCGTTATGATGTAAATGTCACATTAAAAAATTTCTGAAATAATGCTTTTCTCAGAGCGTATTTTTGAAGAAGTTCATTTAGATCATCTATGTAGATAGCTTGATGCTATATAACATAAAAAATTAAGAAACTGAGAAATGATAGGAATTTATCCAATCTCTTTGAATTAAATTTATCAGTTTTTATTCTGCATCAAATATTTATAAAGAAGCTGAACTCAGATATCAAAATCAAGCTCATCATTGGATGAGCTATATCTTTTTTTAAGGGTCGCAAAGCAGCATAATGAATCCCGGATCCTTATTTAGGTTCTAAAACACGATAGATACAGTCGGTCTGCTCACTGGCAAATAACAGTTCAATCGTTGGCCGGATAATTTCATCATCCACGACAATATAGTCGACTTGCTGTTCCAAACGCTGGGACGGATCACTATGCTGAGCGCCAGCACGTAATAATGCTTTTACATTCAGAATTTTGCCATACTGGTTTTTGACTTGCACTTCAATTAAATCTTTTGTCATCGTCATACCTCCCTTTATTGGCATTATTAAATTTGCTTGTCTGAATTCTTATAACATAGTTATTTGAAAGGCTTTCAAACGAATATGTAAGATTTTTTAGCGAGCACCTTTTATTGACTATATATTGTCGCTAATGAAGAATGTGCCATACAAATAAAAGAGTCAAAATTATTAATAACTCACGCTTAAAATTTTGCATTAAAAAGCCCGCATCGCTGCGGGCTCTGTGTTGGATGGCTAGTGCTAGATCTATTGCCTGAACCGAAGTTCGAACTCAACTAACTGTCATTGATCCGTCCAACTTATTGGTAGCGTCGTTTCGTTTTATAACCTACCATGAGTTCAATATAGCAGGATTTTTTTTACCTACAATACGCTTTTACACTTCTAAAAGAAGACTTATACAATATTTAAATTGTGCTTTTTCAAAAGCAGATTAAAATATTTTGGCTGGCTCAATAGAGCACTACAAACAATTCTATTCTTTTCTATCTCTACATCCTATCTATTTAAATTTCAATAAAAAATATTCTTTATTTATGTGAAAAATGAATAATTTCATCTAAATACAATTTCAAGTCTTAAGTAAAAGAGTTCGCTATTAAGGCGATTGATTAGCCACTAAAAGTAATAGCGAAAACCAAATTGATAAGTAACCCCATTTAAGTCCAGATCATCACTCTTACCAGAGACACATGCGCCATTCATACAAATCTTGGCGTCACGGTTAAACATCCATTGATAACCAAAAGATCCAAATAAATCTGCTTCAGGAGCAACTTTATAACCGACTTCCAATGCAACGGGAATTGTAAAATAATCCAATTCAAGATCGATTCGACCAAGATCTGCATCTGTTTCGCTTTCATCTACCCAGCTCATTCCCAGACCTATAGAAACTGCTGAATAAAACTGATCATTTTCCAGAAATTTATTTTTTATCCCAACTGCAACTTGATTGTAATCAATATCTGAACTTTGAAATTTGTATTCGGCCCATAAGCTGGTAGTCGAATGGGATTGATACTCACCATTAATAAACAGCCCATCGAATGATTCAGTACCAAAAAAACTGTCTGATCCTATTTTTGAACCGGCGTAGCCAAAAGCTAAAGAGTACTGACTTATTAGGTTTTCTTGAGCATGAAAAGGCGTAGTCGGAATTACTGCTTTATCTATTGGAGCAGGATTACCATGTTGAATAGCTAAAGGCGTATTTGCTCCAGCAACTGAAGAAGCCCCAATCATTACCCCAATGAATATTAATTTTTTCATATCTATGTCTCATTTTTATTGTGAGCATAAGATACTAATTTTTTAAGAGAAAAACTACTCAGCACATCTATTTATAGGAACAACAATTTATGAGATTAAACAAACTATAAATACAACAATGTAATTCACCCACTTTTATAGAATTAAAGGACTAAGGCGACTTATACATATATATTCTCAACAAGAGGTAATTCCCGATGGTTAAACCAGATGAAGAATTGAATGAAGAATTACCAGAAGAGGAATTAGATCCGCAAGAGAAACAGGATCGAGAGATTCAACGCGGTCAGTTAGGTGTAGATCAAGACCCTCAGGTGAAAAGAGATCAAATACGTCAAAAACATCAGGATGAAGAGGAAGAGAATCCATAATTTATTTTATAAATCTAGAATTGATTTTTTAGTCTAATGAGGAAAGTGAATTTATAAAATGATGGTGCGCTCAGCGGGACTCGAACCCACGCCACAGGCTTCGGAGACCTGTACTCTATCCAGTTGAGCTATGAGCGCGCGATGCACATCATAACAAAAAAATGCATAAGGTAAAGCAACTATCTATAACTTCGTTATTTTTATGCCTATCCTTTATACAGTGTGCCAAAACAGCAACAGAGAATTCCATGTGAATGACTTGGTTTATTCTGCAAGATCACTCACAATATCTCAACTTTTCACCATTTGAGATCTCTATGACTGATGCGCTGACATTAAGGGATTTGTCGAAGACCTATAGAAATGGTTTTCAGGCACTTAAAGGAATCAACTTAACTGTACCTGAAGGTGAATTCTATGCCCTGTTAGGACCTAATGGCGCGGGCAAGTCCACTACTATTGGTATTATCAGTTCATTAACAAGAAAAACCTCTGGAACCGTTGAAATTTTTGGTCACAATCTGGATACTCACCCTTCTGAAGCCAAACAATGTTTAGGCGTAGTACCCCAAGAATTTAACTTCGCCCAGTTTGAAAAAACCTTTGATATTCTGGTCACTCAAGCCGGTTATTACGGTATTCCTAAAAAAATTGCCCAAGCGCGTGCTGAAGAATATTTAAATAAACTGGGTCTTTGGGAAAAACGCTCTACTCAAGCTCGTATGCTTTCAGGTGGTATGAAACGTCGCCTGATGATCGCCCGTGCGATGATGCATGAACCAAAATTATTGATTCTGGATGAACCGACCGCCGGTGTAGATATCGAATTGCGTCGTTCCATGTGGGATTTTCTTAATGAAATGAACGGTAATGGTACTTCTATTATTTTAACGACTCATTATCTGGAAGAAGCAGAGATGTTATGTCGTCGGATTGCGATTATCGACCGTGGTGTGATCAAAGAAGATACCACTATGAAGAACTTCCTGAATCAGCTTAATGAAGAATCCTTTATCTTCGATCTGGCTGCACCTATTGAGCCATTAAATATTGAAATTATTGGTGTGAAATTTAATTTAGTAGATCCAATGACCCTAGAAGTGACACTGGATAAAGCCCATTCCATGAATGATCTGTTCAAGTTACTGGAATCACAGAACATTCAGGTACGCAGTATGCGTAACAAGTCAAACCGCTTAGAAGAACTATTTGTGAAAATGGTCGAGAAAAATCTGGATGGAGCTGCACAATGAATATAAATCAGCTCGGCGTCGCCTTATATACCATCGTTCATAAAGAAGTTCGCCGCTTTATGCGGATCTGGCCGCAAACTTTACTGCCACCTGCCATTACCATGAGTCTATATTTCGTGATCTTCGGTAATCTGGTCGGTTCACGTATTGGGGAAATGGGCGGCTATAGCTATATGGAGTTTATTGTCCCCGGTCTGATCATGATGGCGGTGATTACCAATAGTTATGCCAACGTCTCCTCCAGTTTCTTTAGCTCAAAATTTCAGAAAAGCATTGAAGAGCTAATCATGAGTCCAGTACCTTTACATGCCATTTTATGGGGATATGTATTGGGTGGGGTAATTCGTGGTCTGTTGGTTGCGATTATTGTCAGTGCCATGAGCCTGTTTTTTGCAGACCTTTATATTACCAACTGGTTTGTGACTATATATACAGTACTCATTACCTCGCTATTATTCTCTCTAGGCGGTTTTATTAATGCTGTCTATGCCAAATCTTTTGATGATATCTCGATCATCCCGACTTTTGTACTCACACCACTGACCTATTTAGGCGGTGTGTTTTATGCGATTTCAGCCTTAAGTCCGTTCTGGCAAAATCTCTCTTTGGTTAACCCGATCGTGTATATGGTCAATGCTTTCCGTTTCGGCATTTTAGGTCATAGCGATGTCAATGTTTCCATTTCATTGGTCGTGATTACTTTCTGGTGTGCCGTGCTTTACGGTATTGCTTACTATTTATTGTCTCGTGGTTCAGGAATGCGTGAATAATGAGTGTAGAACATTCTCTCCTTGGTAAAGACACCAACTACCCAACAGAGTATCAACCCGATATTTTGTTCCCGATTTCCCGTGCGCCTGCCCGTGAAAAATATGCCCATGTTGAAGCTATTCAGCAAGGTAAAGACTGGTGGCATGTTTTTGAAATTTCTTGGTTAAATGCTGCCGGTGTGCCTCAAGTGGCGATTGGTCGGATTACCCTGCCAGCATTTTCCCCAAATCTCATTGAATCAAAGTCTTTAAAGCTGTATTTCAATAGTCTGAACTTTACCAAGTTTGATTCGAAAGAGGCCTTTATTGCAACTGTAGAAAAAGATCTCTCAAAAGCTGCCGATGCTGAAATTACTTTAGATCTTTTCCATGTCGATGAACTGGAAATTTCCAAGCCTGAAGGTATCTGTATTGATGACCTGACTCCGGAACGCCTGGAAAATCATCCGGATGCTTCTTTATTGTCTTTAGATCAGTACAGCGATGAAAATATCGAAGTGCAACTCTATTCACATTTATTAAGAAGTAACTGTCCAGTCACTGGACAACCGGACTGGGGTACAGTATTTATACGCTATCAGGGCAAAAAACCTTGTTATAAGAGTATTTTGGCTTATATTATTTCGTATCGTCAGCACAACGGTTTTCACGAACAATGTGTGGAACAGATGTTTGCCGATATTTGGCAAAATCTGAAACCGGAAAAGCTGATGGTATATGCGACCTATACACGCCGTGGTGGATTGGATATCAACCCTTGTCGTGTATCGGATTCCACATGGATGCCTCGCCCTATTCGTTTAGCGCGACAATAAAAAACATTGAGGTTTAAGAATGCCTTTTTTTGGTTTTATTCCTTCTGCAGAACTATTAAATACAATTCAGACTGCACAGAAAAATAAAAACTCGAGTGAACCACTTTATCCACTGCGTGATAAAACCGCATTAATGATTAATGATGAAATTATTGATGCGATTCTCACGGAACTGGTACGCCGTTTTCCTGCAAGCGAAAAACGCGATACGGCAGAAAAACTGGCGGGCTATATCAAGTCCACTGTAGCAGTGTTACTGAAACAGTTGCTGGGTAAAGCACCAAATGAAGTCGTCAAGGAGTCGATTGCTTTTTCTGAGCGCAGCCTGTTTAAAGATCCGGAAGGAAATTTCCGTATTGGTGAGCCTCTGGATGCCAATCTGGTCACCAATCTAAAACACCATTATGCAGAATTAAAAGCTGGCCAAAGTGTCGATAAGCAGAGTCTCAGCAATCTGTACAAACAGTTTGGTGAAGCGACTGTACGTCATTTCATGGTCGACTTTAATAAAACCTTAGATTTAGGCATGATTAAACGCAAGGCTGCTGATATTGGTGCTTCAGCAGTAATCAAGGCGATTAATATTGCAGCAGATAAAATCATCCTGAATTTAAATAAGGATGAACTTCAGGCAATGGCAGAATATCACGACACCCTATTCTTTACTGAATAAAGCCGCATATTTATTCAAATAATGCAGATTAAGCCTGACTTCGGTCAGGCTTTTTTGTGGCTTAAGAAATAGCTTGTTACAGTTATTGTGAACTAAAATACAAAATGCTGAAAAAACAACCAATCCTTTCCTGTTTTTAAGGGAGTTTATATGACTCCTATTCATCAGAATGTTATCTTTAATATTGCCTCTAATGCCAGAAAATTGAGAAAAGTGAATTGATCTTTTTCATGGCACGATTCAAATGACATAGCCACAAACCTATCAAAAAATTGGAAATCATACCAAGATGTTGAAATCGAATTTTTATAAAAAATTGAAGCAGCTTTCGATCCTTGTCAGTGCATTCGGACTCAGTAGTTTAAGCCTGGCCAACGATTTTCAATATCATCCCTCTTATGCCAGTTTCAAGCAAAACACTATGCAGACCTATGGTCTAAGTGCCCAGCAAGTAGACAGTGCAATGACGGGAGCAAAAAATCTTCCAAATATTATCAATATCATGAATCGTCCAGGTGAAAGTAAGCCTTGGTATGCCTATAAGACCAATTTTCTGTCTGAAGGCACGATTCAACGTGGTGTACGTTTCAAGCAGCAATATGCTGCAACACTAAATCGCGCTGAGCAGCAGTTTGGTGTACCACAATCGATCATTTTGGGTATTTTGGGGGTAGAGACCGGTTTTGGCAGCAACAAGGGTTCATTTGTGACCCGTGATGCACTGGCAACTCTTGGCTTTGGTTATGAACGTCGTGCGCAATACTTCCAGGATGAACTGGCGGCATTGATCGCATGGTCATATAAAGATGGTGTGTCAGCATCCTCGATCGTGGGTTCTTATGCAGGTGCTGTGGGCTATCCGCAGTTTATGCCAAGTAATATTCCAAAGTATGGGGTCGACTATGATGGCAATGGCCATATCGATCTGCGCAATTCTGCGGTAGATGCGATTGGTTCAATTGCAAACTATCTGGCTCAAAATGGCTGGCAACGTGATCAGCCAATAGCTTTCCCTGCCCGTTATACCGGCTCGAATCCTGATTCTGTCATCGCAAAAGATCTGACTCAGCCAACGCCTTATGGAGTAATCAAAACCCAAGGGATCAGTCCGATGAATCCGATTGTTCGTATTGATGATCTTGATATGGTCAATGTTATTCAATTACAAGAAAATTACGGACCGATTTACTATATTACTTATCCGAATTTTCAAGTGATTACCACGTACAATCGTAGTCGTATGTATGCCACTGCATTGTGGCTTTTAGGTACAGAAATTACGAGCCGATAACAGTAAAATTTCCTACCAACCACTAAAGTCAAGATTTTTATTAAAAAAAATGCCTATTTTTTAGGCATTTTTTACGACTTGTTACAATATTGATTATTTTTTAATCAGTCATTGTTTATTTTGCGTACTTTTTTTAACTATTTTAATTAAACACTAGACAGCCAGTTGCCAGCATGAATATTATCCAATTCGTTAAATGTAGTTGCATAAGTTAAATATCAGGCATGTTTATAGGGTTATCAGCTACTTAGGCCCAATCTAATGAAACATGCTGTTAGGAGTTGATTCAATGCATTCTTCTTTTCTGAAGTATTTTATGGCCATCGTCGCGACCGTTACCCTAACGCAATCGCAAGCAGATATGGTTCAGTCATCATCATTCAATAATGATCATGACAATTCGCGTCTTGCAGCGCGTGTATTAAACAAAGAAGCTCAAAGCTTCAATTCAAATTTCACAAATTTGAACAGCCTTTCAATCACTGAGCGTTCTGGCGATAAAGTTCGTCGTCAAACTATTGCAGCAAAAATTGCAATTCCTGCAGAAGAGCCTTCAGTGATTGAGAAACTGAACAATGTTGCTTCAAACACAGTTCGTAAATTCAGTCAGACAGGTACAGCATCTTGGTATGGTCGTCAGTTCCATGGCCGTAAAACTGCTAGTGGTGAAACATTCGATATGAATGCAATGACTGCTGCACACCGTAGCCTGCCATTAAACTGCTTTATCCGCGTGACTAACAAAAACAATGGTAAGAGTGTGGTTGTGAAGGTTAATGACCGTGGACCATTCCATGGCAACCGTGTTCTAGATTTATCTTACGGTGCTGCTAAACAGCTTGGTATTACCAATGCTGGTACTGCACATGTCAATATTGAGCGTGTAGATGGTCCAAACTCATAAGATTTGACCGCTCTACATTTAACTCAAAGCCACAGTCATGTGGCTTTTTTATTTGGTGATGTAGAGCAAGAGTTCAAACTGCTTTTACCTATACTACTGTCGATGTTATTCCATTCAGGTATGAGCCTTCATTAGCTTTTACTCACCCGCTATCGATTTCATTTTGACCATACCTCCAAACTGTTTTATATTTTGAAAACTGACAGTACGTTCATGGATGGGAGCGATAGAATGAAAACAATATCCGAATGGTTAGATGAATATAGTGAAAGTCATCAAAACAAAACCAACAAACTGATCCATTGGGTCTGCGTGCCTACCATCTACTTTTCCATTATTGGCATCATGGCGCACTTTAGCGCTTTACTGACTGCCCTGCTCTTGGTTCTGGCTTTTGTGTTTTATGCACGTCTAGATATTGTACTGGCTGTGGCAATGGCAGCGCTAACCCTGATGATGGCCTGGTTCATCTGGGTTTTACCTGTAGGTATCGGCTTCTTTATTGCATTGTTTGTTTTTGCCTGGATTGGGCAATTTTATGGACACAAAGTCGAAGGTAAAAAGCCTTCTTTCTTCAAAGACCTTCAATTCCTTCTCATTGGCCCGTTATGGTGCATGGATGCCTATTTAGGCAAAGTCCTACCTAAATGGAAATCTCGTCAATCTGAGGCAATACAGTGCGCTTAAAGCGTATGTAATATCATTACATTTATAAAACCAAGGAAAATTCCCTTATTGATAGGTTTTTCCTTGGTGTTTTAACCAACCGCTGATGTGCTTATTAGATGGATCATGATGGGTCCAATGAATCACCCCACCTTTGTCGCTATATTCATACTCACCAAAAAACTCAACCTGATCCCCTTTTTGCATATTCTGGATGCATGGCGCCAGATCAATATTGTGCGCAACTAATACAGTTTGACCAGTGGATAATTCCAGAATAAATTTCTGATGACGGGAACCTTCATTATCATCTTTTAATAACACTACCACCTTACCGCTCGCCTGAACCTGAAGATCACTTTGTCTTTGCTGGTAAGCTTGCTCTATACGCTGGGTATCATCAGAAACCTTATGGGTACTTTTTTGAACATGAGTCTGCTCTTGAAACGCAACTTCTGCTGAAGGTACAAAAGTATTGGTCGGTTGTTTAGATTCTGATAAATCCAGACCTAAATAAGCAGCCAACAAAAGTGCAATGACAGCCCCGATCCCCATATGGGTTTTATTTGCCATAATTCCCCCTTGATCATTCTTTATTTAGTCATAAAAAAAAGCCCCATTCGGGGCTTTTTTCTAATTCGTTACCGAATTATTTTGCAGCAGCCTGAGCAGCAGCAACTTCTTCAGCGAAAGAAAGCTCAGCTTTCTTCTCGATACCTTCACCCACTTCGAAACGAACGAAGTTAGCAACAGTAGTACCAGTCGCTTTAAGAACTTCAGCAACTTTCTTGTCGTTGTCGATTACGTATTGTTGACGCTCAAGAACAACTTCGTTCAGGTATTTCTCAACAGAACCTACAACCATTTTCTCAACGATGTTTGCTGGTTTGCCAGATTCAAGTGCTTTTGCTTCAGCGATTTCTTTTTCTTTCGCGATAAGGTCAGCAGGAACTTGTTCAGCATTTACAGCAACCGGGTTGAATGCAGCAATGTGCATTGCCAAGCCTTTACCAGTTTCAGCATCACCTGAGTAAGATACAACAACACCGATACGAAGACCGTGTTTGTAAACAGCAAGGTTTTCACCTTCAACAATTTTCGCACGACGTACTTGAATGTTTTCACCGATTTTTTGAACTAGCGCAATACGAGCTTCTTCTACAGTAGCGCCATCTTCAAATTTAAGTTCAGCGATTTTAGCAGCGTCAGTTTCGTTTGCAGCAAGTGCAGCAGCAGCAACTTTTGCAGAGAAACCAGCAAAGTTTTCGTCTTTAGCAACGAAGTCAGTTTGGCAGTTTACTTCTAGAAGGATTGCTTTGTTGCCTTCTTGAGCAATTGTGATCGCGCCGTCAGCAGCAATGTTACCAGCTTTTTTAGCTGCTTTTGCTTGACCAGATTTACGAAGGTTGTCGATCGCTAATTCGATGTCACCACCAGCTTCTGTCAAAGCTTTTTTACATTCCATCATTGCTAGACCAGTACGATCACGCAGTTCTTTAACCATGCTTGCTGTAACTGCAGTCATGTTTATCTCCTAAATTCGGTAGAAAATGAATTCTTTTTAGAACAGAAACGGCCCAGAGGATTCTCATGGGCCGCCTGCATACATAACGCTTACTTTGCCACCATCACGTGTCGCAAAAATGACAAGCTAGCGTCTAACGCATTAAGCCTCAGAAGCAGGAGCTTCTTCTGCTTTAGCTTGTGCATTTGCTTGTGATTGAGCATATTCTTTACCAGCAAGAATCGCATCAGCCATAGCAGAAGCATAAAGTGTTACTGCACGGATCGCATCGTCGTTACCCGGAATAACGTAGTCTACGTTGTCTGGGTTAGAGTTAGTATCAACGATACCGATTACAGGAATACCAAGGTTTTTAGCTTCTTTAATTGCAATCGCTTCGTGATCAACGTCGATTACGAATAATGCGTCAGGTAAACCACCCATGTTTTTAACGCCGCCTAAAGCACGTTCAAGTTTTTCCATCTCACGGCTACGTTCTAAAGCTTCACGTTTAGTAAGTTTAGCGAAAGTACCGTCTTGAGATTGAGTTTGAAGGTCTTTTAAACGGTTGATAGATTGGCGAAGAGTTTTCCAGTTCGTCAACATACCACCTAACCAACGGTGATCTACGTATGGTTGACCAGCGCGTTGAGCTTGTTCACGGATGATTGCAGAAGCAGCACGTTTAGTACCAACGAACAAAACTTTGTTCTTTTTGCTAGCCAATTGGTTAGCGAAGTTCAAAGCATCATTTAACGCAGGAACAGTGTGCTCAAGGTTGATGATGTGAATTTTGTTACGCGCGCCAAAGATGTATTGACGCATTTTTGGGTTCCAGAAACGAGTTTGGTGACCAAAGTGCGCGCCAGCTTGTAGAAGGTCGCGCATGCTTACGTTGTAATCTGCCATTTTCTTTACCTTAAAGTTTGGGTTAGGCCTCCATATATCCGCATTCTCCACCCTTGCGGGCACCCAGAGTAATGTGACGATATATGTGCGGATTTTTAATACACCATTCAATCAGCCTCGCAAATATATTCACGAAAAAGCATTTGATAAAATGGGCGGCTATTTATACCATAGTCACATACAAATTTCCAAAAGTTTTTAGAGATCATGAACACTACTTATCAAGCTCCCCGTCGTTTAATCAAATCCGCTGAAGATATCGAAAAGATGCGTATCGCTGGACGACTGGCTGCAGAAGTGTTGGATATGATCAAACCGCATATCAAACCCGGCGTAACGACACTGGAATTGGATACGATTTGTCATGACTATATTGTAAATGTGCAGAATGCCATTCCTGCATGTTTAGGTTATGGTGCAGCGCCTGGCCGCCCTGCTTTCCAGCATACAATCTGTACATCTGTAAACCATGTGGTCTGTCACGGGATCCCATCTGAAAACAAGATCCTGAAAAAAGGCGATATTTTAAACATTGACGTCACTGTCATCAAAGATGGTTTCCATGGGGATACCAATATGATGTACATCGTGGGTGGTGAAACTTCAATCCTGGCAAACCGTCTGTGCAAAGTCGCTCAAGAAGCCATGTATCGTGGTATGGCTGTGGTGAAACCAGGTGCTACTATTGGTGACATTGGTCATGCGATTCAAAAATATGTTGAATCTGAACGCTTTAGCGTTGTCCGTGAATACTGTGGCCATGGCATCGGTACGACTTTCCATGATGAACCACAAGTTCTGCACTATGGTCAACCAGATACCGGTATGGTTCTTGAAGAAGGTATGACTTTTACGATTGAACCAATGGTGAATGCCGGTGTTTGGCAAACCAAACTGCTGGGTGATAAATGGACTGTGGTCACTAAAGACCATAAATTATCGGCTCAATATGAGCACACTCTTTTGGTAACAAAAAATGGCATTGAAGTGCTGACTGCCCGTCCTGAAGAAGATTTGTCACGTTTTAGTGCATAACAACAACACTTTCTCACATAAATGGCCACTTTAAAGTGGCCATTTTTAGTTTATATTTCCCCTATTATTCTCATCCTCAAAGCATATTCTTAGTTCATGTCTATCTAAACTACCTATCGATGTTCAAGATAAGGTTGCACTGATTCAGCATTTTTTTCGTATATTTTTCCAAATTCTTTTGCCCAATGTGCACCATTTTAGGCTAAGATAATGTGCTTTTTATTTTTTAATCCCTATAAGAAGGAATACTGCCGTGGACGTACGTCTCTCTGATCGTGTGAATGCCATCAAACCGTCCCCTACGCTTGCTGTGACAAACAAGGCTGCTGAACTGAAAGCTGCTGGTCACAACGTTATTGGTTTGGGCGCAGGTGAGCCAGATTTTGATACCCCTCAACACATCAAAGATGCAGCAATTGCAGCAATTAACAACGGTTTCACCAAATACACCGCTGTTGATGGTACGCCAGGTCTTAAAAAAGCAATTATTGCTAAATTAAAACGTGACAATAACCTTGATTATCAAGCGAACCAAATCCTGGTTTCTTGTGGTGGTAAACAGTCTTTCTTTAACTTGGCACTTGCTTTGTTAAACAAAGGTGATGAAGTGATCATCCCTGCTCCATTCTGGGTAAGCTATCCAGATATGGTGATCATTGCTGAAGGTACACCAGTAATCGTGAAATGTGGTGAAGAACAACGTTTTAAAATTACTCCTGAGCAATTAGAAGCTGCGATCACTGACAAAACTCGTTTAGTGGTATTAAACAGCCCTTCTAACCCGACTGGCATGATCTACACTAAAGCTGAATTAGAAGCTTTAGCAGCAGTACTGCGTAAATACCCAGAAGTATTCATCGCATCTGATGACATGTACGAACCAATCCGTTGGGAAGATGAATTCTACAACATCGCAACTGTTGCCCCAGACCTGTACGACCGCACTATCGTATTAAACGGTGTGTCTAAAGCCTATGCAATGACTGGCTGGCGTATCGGCTACGCAGCGGGCCCTGCTAAACTGATCGGTGCGATGAAAAAAATCCAGTCTCAATCAACTTCTAACCCAACTTCTATTTCACAAGTTGCTGCAGAAGCTGCATTGAATGGTCCTCAAGATGTTCTTGTACCAATGGTTGAAGCGTTTAAACGTCGTCATGACCTGGTTGTGAATGGCTTGAATGACATTAAAGGTATTTCTTGCCTACCTGCTGACGGTGCATTCTATGCATACGCAAACATCAAACCATTGATTCGTGCAAAAGGTCTGAACTCTTGCACAGAATTCTCTGCTTGGTTACTGGAAGAAACTGGTGTTGCAGTTGTTCCTGGTGATGCATTCGGTCTAGGCGGCTTCATGCGTATCTCTTACGCAACTGCTGACGAAGTATTAGTTGATGCACTTGCACGTATCAAAAAAGCTGCTGATTCTATCGAAGGCGTAGACGAAGCAATTGCTTCGATTGAAGCTGAAAAAGCTGCAAAATAATCTAATTGATTAGATGAAAAAACCCGCGATGATCGCGGGTTTTTTTATGCAGTTTGTATATGCTTACGGTATTTAAGTGCCAAGCACAGCAAGCACATCAATGCAGCGAAGGTATATGAAATAGCCAGCATCCACCAAAAGCCATGAATTCCCAAGGCATTGAAACCAATATTCATAAATGAAATAGGATGATAGGCAACATACCAACCTCCACCTAAACCAAGTACCAAAACTGCACCTGTAAAAATAAACATGGGCAATACCACTTCTTTCCAGCAGCGCAGCATATTGACACTAATTACCAGAATGGCATCAAAGATATGCATCCAACACACGAGCATCATCAAACTGAATGCCACAGCCAATACCTGCTGATCACCACTAAATAAAGTAATAATCCCACTCTGAAAAATCCATACAAAACTAGCGAGGCAGAATCCAATCGACACAACAACTACAACTGCTTTTTTGCTTAATTGCCATGCTGAATCAATATGTTCTGCGCCAATTTTTGTCGATACCAAAATACTAAAAGCAGACCCCATTGACATCGGCACCATAAACATCAATCCCGTCAAGCCCAGCATAATTTGATGAGAATTTATAACGATGTCCCCCAAGGGTAAAATCAGCAATGCAATCGCACTTATGGCAAATACATCCACAAACGTGACAACACCATTAGGCACACCAATTCTGAGAATTTTGAGCAAGGTAGCCCAATGTAAAAATGTGCCTGACCACTGTATTTGTAATTTCTTCTCTAGAAATACAAAATAATAAACAAATAACAATAACCACTGTGCAACCAAACTTGAAATGAAAGCACCTTGCACACCATAAGCAGCGATATAACCTTCAACACCAAAAATCAGGCAATACCCTAATAACCCCTTGATGATTAAATACAAAATATTGGCATAAAATACACGTTTAGCCTGCCCACAAGTTTGCGTCAGAATATATAGAATACGTAATAAAAGATGTCCTGGAATTACCCATGCCATTAACCACAAACAGGGTGTAATCAGGGCTTGCAGTTCAGCATCAGCTTTTAAAAGATTCAATAAGGGTGTGGCATGGGTAAATAACCAAGCTGCCAAAACAGATAGTGTAAGTACAATCAAAATACTTTGTTTCACAATCTGCTGTATTTCAGAAAAAGCCTGACGCCCATTGGCTTCAGCCAGTTCTTGCATCATGCCTTGCAGAACTCCGACCCCTGAAACAAAACACAATGAATAAATTGAAACACACACAGCCATAGCAGCAACATGCTGGGGTGAAAAATGTGACAGGAAGATCACATCGAATAAACCACCCAGCATAATAATGGCATTACTCAGAAAAATAGGCACCCAAAGATGCAAAAACTGTTTCATTGCAAGATCACTCTATTATTAATTCTTTTCTCGAAATTTATTTTCAAACTGAATTATTTGAGGCTTCGACATACAATGAAAATTACATACAATCCTTGTGCCATAAATCATTATATTTATTATCCTTTATAAAAAAATTACTCACATGCTTTCAATTTTCAGACTATTTACCAGTCCAAAAATTGAAATTCCCTCCTTAAGTTTTTTAATAATGATATAAAAAAGAAAAAATGATAATGACAGGAATAGTATTTCTATTGCATGAAAAGCATACTGATAATACCTTTGCTTTAAACATATAGGATTCTTTAATTAAATAAGAGGAACCAGACATTATGCTCATTTTCAGGAATCAGGTTGCTTAAACATCGCAATAACCTCTTTTTCTGTCATTTTTTTGGTTTGATTATTGAATGAATAAAAAGCTGGCTGATGATCTACATAAATCTCTAAATTGAAATCCAGATCCTCTGGAAGTTGCTCCAAAGTAAATACATTAATATTGGCAAAGGAATGATCTTTGGTCCGCCAGAAAATAAAAGTACCGCAAGCATTGCAAAAACCACGCTCAGCCCATTCAGAAGTGCTCGCGACAGATAAATGCTGCTGATCAATAAAGTGAATATTTTCTATATCAATAGACATGAGAGGCCCACTTGTCTGGCGGCGACACATTGAGCAATGACAGGCGGCCACTTCATGATTTCTAAGCTGCACTTCAAATCGAGTTGCACCGCATAAACATCTCGCTTTCATGATTATTCTTCCTCGGTATTATTATTTTTAATCATTTTACCGGATTCATTATAAGTAAAAGGCTTTGTACATTTCCTTATACAATTTTTTATTGCTGATCGAAGCACCATCTGCCTAAACTTGTCATTCAAATTCAGTATTTAAAATAATAAGGACAAACTATGGATCTCAAGAATCTTTCCGGTTTGCAGATTATGCAAGAGATGCTTAAGAGCAACCTGCCTATGCCTTCTATGGCAACCACCATTCCCATGTCTGCAAACGAAGTCGAACCGGGACAAGTGACCTTTCTTGTAAGAGCTGATGAACGCCATCTGAATCCTATGGGAGGTGTACATGGCGGTTTTGCCGCAACTGTTTTAGATACGGTAACAGGCTGCGCGATTCATACTTTACTTGAAGCCGGTGTCGGTTATGGCACAATTGATCTGAATGTAAAAATGTGCCGTCCAATTCCTCACAACCAAGAGCTAAAAGCGATCGGAAAATCAATTAATCTCAGTAAAAACCTAGGTATTTCCGAAGGTCGAATTCTGGATGACGAAGGTCGTATTTATGCCCATGCCACAGCAACCTGCATGATTTTTCGCAATTCTGATCATTAAGGTGTTTAAGGCTTAAAGTACGCCCCATTTCCCTTGCGGTGCTTTTACCAGTTTTGGTTGGGTCAATGCCCGATATTCGAAATAATGCTTAGAAACATTCGCTACACTCAGTACCTGAGTTTCTTTAGCAGAAGCTTGCCACACTTTAGACTGGTTCGATCCGGTCAGAAGATTACCAGCAAGCGCATAAATATAAAAATCTTTTTGCTGAGTTTCAGGCGTATTTAGGAATATTTCAAAACTAAATTGGCGTTCTTGTTCGACCAGCCACTTTTCTGCAAACCATAATTGCAACAAGTCGCCCAGATACAATTGTTTGGTCGCCAAGGGCCATAAACGGATTTCTGCACCAGCCACAGGGGTAAAGTATTGAGCTGAATCTTGAATAATATCGAGATAATGATCTTGATAAAAAGACAGTTGAGAGAAAATTTGAGGGATAGTGAGCGTATTCATTCGCTTTCTCCGGTTTAGCCATTTTTGTGCTGGCAAGTAGGTTTAAATCCACACTGTTTGACCATTTGGTCAAACGACTTTATGTTTTCAATCTAGCAAGTGAAATTTATTCTGACAAGCATTTTTTAAGAATTTAATGCAATCGTTTAAATTAAAATCAGATAAGTGCAATTTGTAATAAATATGACAGTTTTTGCTTGACCCTTGGTAAAATCTCTCTATAATCGCATTCAGATTCTCCCATAGCTCAGTCGGTAGAGCGACGGACTGTTAATCCGCAGGTCCCTGGTTCGAGCCCAGGTGGGAGAGCCAGATTCAAGAAAGCCCGCAGCATTAAAGCGGGCTTTTTTATTGCCTGAAATTTCATTTATAAAATGATTTAATTCTTCTTATCTCATATATATTCTCACCCTGCCCTTTTATTTATCTGGTTAGATTAGCTTATATTTTCGTTTGATCAAATGTGTTGTTATAAGTCGTTATTCTAAAATTGACGACAGCCTTTGCTATCTTGCACTTCAAGTTTTTCCTTCTAATCAAATTATAATATGCTTAGGCTATTTCAAATTCTTTCAATAGATTAATAAGCTAGGCAGAGACTCTTATATTTATAAAAAATCCCCCGATTTGGAGGATATTTTTTGATGTCTTAATTGAGTAGCTTTTTAAGCTACTTTTGCAGGCACACCACTATGGAAACGGAACATTTCATCTGGACTGAGAATCAGATTCTTTTCCACTTCCCGGATATGCTCAATTCGGCTTTGAATATCTTCTTGCGGATTTTTCAGTTTTTCAGTTTTAGCCACATCTAAAGCTAAGGCCAAGTAGTCCTCAAAATGACGAGATTCAGATTTTAGTAGATAACGGTAGTAACGCCCTAACTCGTCATCCACCAGCGGTGCAAGCGCATAAAAACGCTCACAAGAACGTGCTTCTACAAAAGCACCTATCACCAGCACATCAATTAATGCTTCTGGTTCATAGGTCCGGATTTCCTTACGCAAACCACCCGCATAACGCCCTGCACTGAGTCCAATCCATTGCTGGCCACGCTTATTCATGAATTCCAGCACCTGCTCATAGTGCAGCATTTCTTCACGTACCAGCTGCGCCAGTTTCACCTGTAAATCTACAAAGAAGCTATAGCGGAACATCAAGTTCATTGCTGTACTGGCTGCTTTCTTCTCACAGTTGGCATGATCCTGCATCAGGATCTCCAGATTCTGTAATGCCTCATCGAGCCAGGCTTTTGGAGTTTCACAACCTAAGAAGCCGATGACAGGCTTCATCAGTTCATCATAATCAATATTTGACATATATTTTTTGCAATCTTAACGCGCAGCTTTAATTGCAGCCTTCATTTGTTGCACAGCTTGCGCCAGACCAACAAAAACTGCATCTGCAATAATCGAGTGACCAATATTTAATTCATGAATTTGAGGAATTGCAGCAATTGGAGTGACATTATCTAGGTTCAGACCATGACCTGCATTGACCACCAGACCTTTAGAAGCCGCATACTCTGCCCCTTTGATAATACGCTCTAGTTCAGCCTGCTGTGCTTCAGGTGTTGCTGCATCGGCATAAGCACCTGTATGCAGCTCAATTGTAGGTGCACCACAAGCCACTGCTGCATCAATCTGGGCAATGTCTGCATCAATAAATAGCGACACATCACAGCCAATTGCAGACAATTCCTGGGTGGCTTTTTTTACATCTTCAAAATGACCAACCACATCCAGACCACCTTCAGTCGTCACTTCCTGACGTTTTTCTGGTACAAAGCAGACATGCTGCGGCTGGATTTCTTTAGCAATCGCCACCATTTCATCAGTTACGGCCATTTCCAGATTCATATGGGTAGTTAATACCGGACGCATACAACGTACATCTTCATCCTGAATATGTCGACGGTCTTCGCGCAAATGCAGGGTAATTCCCTCTGCACCGGCCTGCTCACAGATCAATGCAGCATTGACTGGGTCTGGGTACGTCGTACCACGTGCTTGTCTTAAAGTTGCGACATGGTCAATATTGACACCAAGTAATGCAGCCATAATATTTTCCTAACTACGATTGAGATTGAGAATTTTGGATCCACAATTGTCGACTTTTCAGTGGTCGGTCACCAAGCAAAGCAGTGATCACCTGTCGATATAGCTTCGTCAGTAATTGTAACTGTTCTGGATTAAAATCCCTACCATTTTCATAGTGCTGCATTGTTAAAATCTGCTGGCCTGACATGGTTGAGCGCAGGGCCTTGGCCGAAGGCATAAAACCTTCATTCAACTGAAAATAGTAATGTTGCAAGGGATTGATTTGTGCCTGATTGGCATCGACTGAAAAATCCAGTTCATAGCCAAGTTCTTCTAATAAGATATGTTCAAACTGGCGCAGAACCTGTTTTAAATAAGTATTGGGATTTTCCTGATCGGAGAGTTTTTGCAAGGCGGTCAACGTTTCGCCATATTTGGCAAAGGTCAGCGGCATTTGCACTTCAAGCGGACATAAACGCAACAGGATTTCATTCAGATAAAAGCCAGAAAAGAAGGCATCACCGAAAAAAAAGATCGGCTGATTAACAATTTCTAATTTGGTGAAATTTTTAAGTTCAGATTTGCCCGAGGCCAGCAGGCTGATGGGTTGATATTGTGGTGGAGGATTTTGTCTCAGTATCCCATCAATACGGCCATACTCTTGGGTAAATAAATGCACAATATGACTGCGATCGCGATATTTACGATGATGAATCAAGTATCCATGCAGCACTTCATTACGCATAGGCCGCTTCTTTAATCTTTATTCTTTTTTGATTTTTTCTCGTCTTCTTCGTCATCCCCATCAGGAATGGCGGCGCCCACAACAGCCGCGGTCCCTTTGACCGCGTACTTTGTGGTTTTATAGGCAACTTTGGCAGGAACGGTCACTACTTTATGAATACAGCCTTGCAAGAATAAAACACATGCAAAGACTACCAGAAATTTCATCATGATCCGTTCCCGTCCAATTTAAATGTCGCTATAACCTAGACTTTTCAGTGCCCGCTCATCATCAGACCAGCCGCCTTTGACTTTCACCCAAAGCGTTAGCATGATTTTCTGCTCGAACATTTTTTCCATGTCGACACGAGCATCCATACCGATTTTTTTCAGCTTGGTGCCTTTTTCACCAATCACAATGGCTTTCTGGCCAGCACGATCAACGAAAATAGTCGCATCAATATAAGTACATGCCGGCTTCATACGACCTGTTTTTTCGTTCAGGGTCGGCTCTTCAGTTTTGAAAGATTCGATCTGAACAGTTAAATCGTATGGCAGTTCTTCACCTAACTGACGCATGATCTTTTCACGGATAATTTCAGAAGCCAGAAAACGTTCTGAACGATCAGTGAGCTGATCCAGTGAATATAGCGGTGGCTGGAATGGCAGGTACTTGGCAATCGTATCGCGTAAGTGTTCGAGGTTGGCACCACGAAGTGCAGACACTGGTACGATTTCAGCAAAGTTCATCAGTTTGGCACGTTCACGAATCAGCGGTAAGGCCTCATTCTTGTTCTCGAACGTGTCCAGCTTGTTGATCACCAGAATGACTGGCATATCCGCATTTTTTAATTTCTCCAGAACAAGCTCATCGTTCTGGGTCCATTTCTGTGCATCAACTACAAACAGTACCAAGTTCACGTCACGCAATGCAGAGTGCGCAGCTCGGTTCATCATTTTATTGATGGCACGCACTTCTTTTTTATGCATCCCCGGTGTATCAACAAATACCGCCTGAGACTTTTCACGTGAATCAATCCCTACGATTTTATGACGTGTGGTTTGTGGTTTACGTGAAGTAATTGAAAGTTTCTGGCCCAGTAAGTGGTTCATCAAGGTTGATTTACCCACGTTTGGACGTCCGACAATCGCCACGAAACCGCTACGATAATCAGAAGGAATTTCAGTACCCTGTGCACTGAAAAATTGACTAATCAAGTCATTGCTGTCGCTTTGCGACTCGTGATCAGCATCAATGTGATCGGAATGAGTAGTCATTAAGACTTATGCTCCAAATGTTTTAAAATATCTGCCGCAACCGCCTGTTCAGCGAATCGTCGGCTTGAACCTTCACCGGCCATGACCGGCAAGCCTTCTACCTGGCATTCCACTTTGAAATGCTGGTTCGGGGCATCACCCTGAATATCTACAACCTCGTAAACTGGGAGAGGTTTTTTACGTGCTTGTAAATATTCCTGTAGGCGTGATTTAGGGTCTTTCAGCTGGTCAGTTGGTTCTATATTGTCTAAATACGGCTCGTACCATTTTAGCACAATCGCCTGTAGTACAGTGAGATCACCGCAATCCACATAGATCGCACCAATGATGGCTTCGACCGTATCCGCAAGTATAGACTCACGATGATGACCACCCGATTTCAGCTCACCCGTACTGAGAATCAGGTTCTGACTCAATTTTAGATCATTGGCAATTTTCCCTAACGCTTCCTGTCGGACAAGAGTCGCACGCATACGCGTCAGACGGCCCTCGTTTTCCTGCGGGTAAGCAGTAAAGAGATAATTGGCTATGATCATCCCTAAAAGAGAATCGCCTAGAAATTCTAGGCGTTCATAGTTGTGTTTATGACTGACTGAACGATGGGTCAATGCCAGTTTTAACAGATCAGCTTGTTTAAACTGATAGCCGATCCGTTTGGCAAGACGCTCATCATTTAGTTTTGACTGTGCTTTGATCAAAATCTTTCTCAAACTTCATCACTAAATCGATATTCATTATAAAATTCTTGCGAATTTCATAATTCTTGTGCACCTGTAAACCATCAGTGTTGGTTACCTTGGCAATTTCATCAAACTTCAGATCGCGAATATTGTTCATTTCTAAACGCTGACCCATCTGCTGACGAAATTTTTCTGGTGCAATATTTGCCGGAGAACTCTTTAAAAGTTCCTCAATCTGATTGTCCACCATACGATCATCAAAGTATGGCCCCCAAACTGCAATCGCCACTTTGGCAAGAAAAGCAAACCCCACGATTGCAAATAAAATTCCAATATACGAAGCACCTTGTTGATGTTTCATTTTTTATTTTCCTGACTGAAATAATTAATCGATTATTCCGTTTCGACTAAACGATGGCAGTTTAAAGCCAGGTTCTTTATGCATCCAGATATAGAATGCGCGACCTGTTAAGTTTTCTTCCGGAACAAAGCCCCAGAAACGACTGTCAGCACTTTGATCGCGATTATCCCCCATCGCAAAGTAATGGCCTTCTGGAACTTTCACTTCCCAATATAAACCATTTTCAGCTGAAAACTTACCATTTTCTATATAGTTAAGAAATGGAGCCTGACGAGCTACATTGACTCCTTCCAGTTCACGCATAGTGAAAGTATGTTCACCAATGGTTTCTTTATGATAAATCGAATTTGGTGTATCCAGGCGATCTTTTTCACGACTGAATTCTACCGGAACTTTTGCTACTTTCTCACCATTAATGGTTAACTGACCATGATCATAAACAATATGATCACCTGGCAAACCAATTACACGTTTGATATAGCTAATCGTTGGTTGTGGCGGATAACGAAAGACCACGACATCGCCACGTTCCGGACTACCTGTATCCAGAATTTTTGTATTTACAATCGGTAATTTCACGCCATAGTCAAACTTATTGACCAGAATAAAATCACCGGTTTCCAGTGTTGGAACCATAGAATCTGATGGAATATTGAAAGGTTCGTACAGGAAAGAACGCAATACTAAAACGACGGCCAAAACCGGCCAGAAATCATAAGCCCAGGTAATAATGAAGTTTTCATTGCCCTTGCCTTTGGTCTGTCGTTGTTTCAGAACAAATTTATCCAGCAACCAGACCGCGACGAAAAATAAGGTCGCAGGAACAAGAATCAAATTAAAATCAAAATCCATGGGCTTATTATCCTTATAGTATTAGCGTTCGACTTTCAGTACAGCTAAGAACGCTTCTTGTGGAATTTCAACGCTACCCACCTGTTTCATACGTTTCTTACCTTCTTTCTGTTTTGCAAGAAGTTTCTTCTTACGTGATACGTCACCACCATAACATTTTGCCAATACGTTTTTACGCATTGCTTTTACAGTAGAACGGGCAATAATTTGCGCACCAATGGCCGCCTGAATTGCCACATCAAACATCTGACGAGGAATCAGGTCTTTCATTTTTTCAACCAGTGCAATTCCACGGTGACGTGCATCCTGGCGATGGCAAATCATTGCTAAAGCATCGACTTTTTCACCATTGATCAGGACATCCACTTTCACCAGTGATGAACTTTCAAAACGCACAAAGTTGTAATCTAGTGACGCAAAACCACGTGAACAAGATTTCAATTTATCAAAGAAATCCATCACCACTTCGGCCATTGGAATTTCAAAAGTAACAGAGACCTGATTCGCCATGAACTTCATGTCTTTTTGTACACCACGGCGCTCAATACATAGGGTCATGACATTACCCAGGTATTCTTGTGGTACCAGAATATGACACTCTGCAATTGGTTCACGCAGGTCTTCAACAGTTGAACCATCTGGCATTTTTGAAGGGCTGTCGATGTAAATGGTATTGCCATTTTTCATCACTGCTTCATAAATTACCGTTGGTGCTGAAGAGATCAAATCCAGATCGTATTCACGTTCTAGACGCTCCTGTACGATCTCCATGTGCAGCATACCTAAGAAGCCACAGCGGAAACCGAAGCCTAGAGCATCAGAACTTTCTGGTTCAAAGAACAGCGCAGAGTCATTGATTTGCAGTTTATGCAATGCTTCACGGAAAGGTTCAAAATCACTGGAATCGATTGGGAACAGGCCCGCATATACCTGTGGTTTTACTTTTTTGAAACCAGGTAGTGTTGGAACTTCTGGAGTAGTTGCCAGTGTAATGGTATCACCCACTGGTGCGCCAAAAATGTCTTTAATACCGGCAATCACGAAACCAACTTCACCCGCTTCAAGGATATCGGTTTCAGTATGCTTCGGATTGAAAATACCGACTGAAGTGATGATATGTGTCTGACCAGTCGATTTCACCAGCATCTTGTCGCCCTTGCGAACACGACCCTGTTTCACACGAACCAGAGATACTACGCCCAGGTAGTTATCGAACCATGAGTCAATAATCAACGCTTGCAGCGGTGCATCACGTTCACCTGTTGGTGCAGGAATGACATTCACCAGCGTTTCAAGCACACCTTCAATACCTAGGCCAGTTTTTGCTGAACAGGTCGGTGCTTCAGTCGCTTCAATCCCGATAATATCTTCAATTTCCTGAATTACACGTTCGGGTTCAGCTTGTGGCAAGTCAATTTTGTTCAGTACTGGTAAAACTTCCAGACCCTGCTCAATGGCGGTATAGCAGTTTGCAACAGACTGCGCTTCTACACCTTGTGCTGCATCTACCACCAGTAGTGCACCTTCACAGGCCGCCAAAGAACGTGAAACTTCATAAGAGAAATCCACGTGTCCCGGGGTATCAATGAAGTTCAACTGATACTCTTGGCCATTTGGATGGGTATAGTACAAGGTGACCGAAGCCGCTTTGATGGTAATCCCACGTTCGCGTTCAAGTTCCATAGAATCAAGAACTTGAGCCTGCATTTCACGATCCTGCAAACCACCACAAGTTTGAATAAAACGATCTGCCAGAGTCGATTTACCGTGGTCAATATGCGCAATAATCGAGAAGTTACGAATGTTTTTAATATCAACAGATTTTTTAGCTTGCGCCATGGGCTACCTTGAGAAAAAAACGCGTCATGCAATTTAAAAAGTCATTGCATAACAAAAGCCGAATAGAAATTGCCGAGGATTATAGCAGAATGGAGATACAGAAAAAGAATTATCTTTCTTCTCTCTCGCCTATCTTAAATACGTAACCGCTTTATGTTTTATTTTCTTTTCCTCAGCTTTTTTTCAAGAAAACAGCTTGTTAAATGGGTTGCCTCCTATTTGGTAGCTACTCTCTATTCAATCTCGATATCATCACCTTATTAGATTGATTCTTCTCTTATCGCCTTTGCTTCTTCACTCAAATATAAAGTAGAAAAATCATAAGGGTTAATACTGTCTGAGAGAGGCTGATAAGCTTGGGTAAAACTTGGCGACATACGCTTCGGTCGACCCGACGCAATTTCGATACAGGCCCACTGCGTGTTACCGGTAAATAGGATATTCTGATCCTGCGGACGATAAAATACATACTGTCTGAATGAATACAAGGCATTTAGATCACTTAACCAAGTTCGTAGAATCAGCTCATCCCCTTCAAATGCCGCCTTGCGATACTGGACATGATGTTCAACTGCAACCATGGCATGTTTAAGTTGCAGATACTCATTTAAACCGAGTCCTAATTGCTCGATATGCGCCGAGGCCACATCCTGCATCCACTGCACATAAACTACGTTATTCACATGTCCTAGACGATCAATATGTTCAGGTTGTACCTTTAAAACTTGGTCAAAAATACCGGTCACTTTTCTCTAATCCTTTATCGCAATTTTTTCTATATACAGAGTCTACAGAAATTATGCCTCGGGTAAATTGCGAAAAATAAAAAACCGCCTATACAAGCGGTCTTTTATTATTGAAGATTCATTTATTTTATGAAATGCGCATCCCGACAATGGCACGTTGACCCTGACGAATCAGACCGACACGGGCAACACTACCTTTTTTCAAATCTGCCACAGCTTCCACAAACTGGTTACTGTTCAAGATTGCTTTACCATTGATTTGAGTCACGACATCATTTGGCATAATCCGTGCCTGAGCTGCGATCCCATCTCTACGAACATCCTGAATGACTACACCACCCTTAATCTCTAAACGCTCTTTTTCAGCCGGGCTTAATTCCCGAATAGTAACGCCTAATACCGGACCTTTATTTGGCTGAGCCTGGTTACCTGCTTTGGCTGGCGTTTCATCTGGTGCAGTCGTGAGTGTTGCATTGATACTACGGCGTTTATCATCACGTAATACTTCTAACTGGATCTGCTGTTTAGGTGCAGAACGGTTCAAATAGTTCAGCAACTGACTAGTGCGTGAAATATCAGTACCATTGTATTTTAAAATCACATCACCGGCTTGCAGACCCGCTTTAGCCGCTGGCGAGTTTGGTGCCACCTGGGTAATTAAAGAACCTTCTGGCTTAGATAATTTATAAGATTCAGCCAAAGTACGGTCGATATCTTGCAGGCTTACACCCAGATAAGAACGGGTCACCTTACCATCACGTTTCAGCTGGTCAGCGACTTCCATAGCGACATCAATGGGAATCGAAAATGACAGGCCCATATAACCGCCCGTACCACTGAAGATTCGTGAGTTCACCCCAACCACTTCACCGCGCTGGTTAAATAGCGGTCCACCCGAGTTACCTGGATTCAGGGCCACATCAGTCTGAATAAATGGGACTGCGGTTTCGCCCATCATATTACGCATCTTGGCACTGACAATCCCGGCAGAAGCGGAGTAGTCAAAACCAAAAGGTGAACCGATTGCTAATACGGGTTCACCTACACGTAATTTATCGACATCACCAGTACGCAGTTCCGGGAAACCTGAACCATTGACTTTCAATAAAGCGACGTCAGTACGCTCGTCGCTTCCTACGACTGTCGCATCAATTTCCCGACGATCATTCAAGGTAATTGTCACTTTAGACGCATCTTCAACTACGTGGTGGTTGGTCAGCAGATAGCCATCCTTACTAATGAAGAAGGCACTCCCATATCCAGTTTTTTCCTGCGGTACACGTGGCTGCGGAATAATCACCTGATTACCAAAGAAACGGCGTAAAATTTCAGGAACCTGTTGTTGCAAGAGCTCTTCTTCGCTCATTTTCTTGACAACACTCACACTGACAACTGCCGGACTGACCTGATCAACCAGGTTAGAAAAATCGACGGGTGTTACTGCCTGTAACTGAGCAGCACTCATGGTAACAGTCGCTGCAAATAATCCTTTTTTTAAATCCAGAATTTTCATATAAATTATTCACCCAAATTGTTGATAAATTTATGTAAATAGGTTTTATCACAAACTTCATATATTTTAAGTAACAATATGTTCGAAAGCTTGAATGTTGGCAACCTTTAATTTTTCTAAAGCATTAAGTTAAAGCTTTTATTAATTTTTTTCATCAATAAATGAGCACTTAAACGCTTGCCTTTTGTACAAAAAAGCGCTCTGATTAACGGACTTTTTTCAATTAGCTGATGGACATGTCTAATTTTCCCCTTACCCATCATTTTGACGTGATCATTGTGGGCAGTGGTGGTGCCGGTCTTAGTCTAGCACTTTCTTTGCCTGAACATTTTAATATTGCAGTTCTTGCCAAATCCACCCTGACCGATGCCAGTACCTATTATGCACAAGGCGGCGTTGCAGCAGTACTGGATGAGACAGACTCGATTGAACAGCATATTGATGACACCATGATTGCAGGTGTACATCTGTGTGAAATGGATGCGGTGAAGCAGACGGTTGAAGGTGGTAAGCCTTCGGTGGATTTTCTGCTGAAACACGGCGTCCAATTTACCCTGGATGAGCAGGAACAATTACATTTGACCCGTGAAGGCGGCCATTCACAGCGCCGAATCATTCACGCAGCTGATGCGACTGGGCGTGCCATTTCTACCACGTTGGTACAGCGCGCTCAGGAAAAAGAAAATATTACCATCTTTGAAAATTACATTGCGATCGACCTGATCTGCTCACAAAAACTGGGCTTAGATGGTGAAAATCGCGCTTTAGGTTTATATGCACTCAATGAAGCAAGTGCACAAGTCCACACTTTCTTAGCACCATCTACTGCTCTGGCTTGTGGCGGTGCTATGAAAGCTTATCTTTATACCTCGAACCCTGATATCGCGACCGGTGATGGGATTGCGATGGCTTATCGTGCCGGTTGCCGGGTTGCCAATATGGAATTCAACCAGTTCCATCCGACCTGTTTATATCATCCGCAAGCCCGTTCATTCCTGATCACAGAAGCTATGCGTGGTGAAGGTGCGTATTTACGCCTACCTGATGGTGAGCGTTTTATGCTGCGTTTTGATGAGCGTGCTGAACTGGCACCACGTGATATTGTGGCACGCGCGATTGACTATGAAATTAAACGTCTGGGCATTCGTCATGTCTGGCTAGACATTACCCATAAAGATGAAAGCTTCATCAAGGAACACTTTCCAACCTTATATGCACGTCTGCTAGAGCTTGGGATCGACATCACCAAGGAAATGATTCCTGTGGTTCCTGCTGCGCATTATACCTGTGGTGGTGTGGTCGTAGATGAAAATAGCCAGACTGATATTGTCGGACTCTATGCCATTGGTGAAACGTCCTATACTGGCTTACATGGTGCTAACCGCATGGCCAGCAACTCACTTTTAGAATGTTTTGTATATGGCATGAGTGCTGCCAAACATATTCAGGAAAATTTCAAGGCAGATCAAGCTATCCCTGAAGTACCAGAATGGGATGATTCTCAGGTGACCAATCCTGATGAAGATGTAGTTATTCTGCAAAACTGGGACGAGCTGCGTCAGACCATGTGGAACTATGTGGGTATCGTCCGCACGACTAAACGTCTAGAACGTGCCCTGCACCGGATTGAGATGTTAAAGAAAGAAATTACCGAATACTATCAGGATTATCAGGTGAGCAAAAACTTGATCGAGCTGCGTAATCTGGTACTCGTTTCAGAGATGATTGTGCGTTGTGCCATGCAACGTAAAGAATCCCGTGGCCTGCATTTCACCCTAGATTATCCAGAATTGCTGCCTGAGCTACGCAAAACCGTACTAATTCCACCAAGTTTTGAAGTAGAAACTCCTTTGGTGAATGCTTAAAGATATAAATAAGGCAGATCATATTTTTAAATGTTATCTGCCTTTTCTTTGGCTGTGATTTTTTTAAGTTTTTAGAATAATCAGGTTATTTAAATAAAGCATATGATTTGTATGAGTTAATCAGCATTTTAAGGAATGTATGGGTTCTTTACGTGGTGGAACCGAATAGGTCGCTGTCACATGGGCAACCGGCTCTTCCTGATCAATCGAATAAATCCAAACTTCTCCCACAATGAGCGCCTTCCCCACTTTCATCAATTTACTTTCCCCTCGCAGATCGACTCCGCCTGAAGGTTTACGCAAAAAATTAATATTCAAGTTTGTGGTCACTGCTAGGCCAACCAGTCCAATCTCACCGAGAATGGCAATATATAAAGCCAGATCAGCCAAGGTCATCATAGTAGGGCCAGATACCGTGCCGCCGGGACGTAATTCCTGCTCACTCACTCGATACAGTACGGTTGCACCCTGAGGCACTACAGCTTCGATCTGGCACTTTTCCAGGCTCTGTGGAAATTCCTGCTGTAAAAACTGGATGATTTCTTCTCTTGTACTTTTCATCATGTTTTATCTTCCTGATTTATTCCAATATAGAGATTCTTCCTTGAAATAACTAGAGAAAAGTATGCCGAAAATATCTTTAGAATAAAATTATTTTAAATAAGACAGCGCCTGTTCAAACACCTGATCCGGTGTTTGAGTTGCATCCAGACATTTAATCCGCTCTGGATGACGCTGGCATAGTATTGCATATCCAGCGCGAACTTTCTCAAAGAAAGTAACTTTCTCTTGCTCAAACCGATCCAGCGCACCTCGGGCACGAGCGCGATTCATACCCAGTTCAATCGGTGCATCCAGCCAGAACGTAATATCTGGCATACGTTCCACAAAATTTTGATTTAACAGATTCAGCTTGTCTTCACTGAGTCCACGTCCTGCACATTGATAGGCAAAACTGGCATCACTGAAGCGATCACATAAGACAATTTTTCCAGCATTTAAAGCGGGTAAAATCACTTGTGCCAGATGCTGGGCTCGTGCCGCATACATCAACAATAACTCTGTATCATGGCACATCGCTTCTTCATGGTTTACGGCCAACAACAGTGAACGGATCTGTTCTGCCATTGGCGTACCGCCCGGTTCGCGGGTCAGCACGACCTCTTTACCTTGAGCAATAAAATCATCATAGATACGACGAATGAGTGTGGTTTTCCCTACACCCTCAGTGCCTTCAAAGCTGATAAACATGCTCATTCCTTATTTTTTGAACGTAAAACAGAGAGATATTCTTGCACTGCTCTATTGTGGTCTTGCAGACTGCTGCTGAATTTATGCCCACCATTACCCGTTGCAACAAAATAAATATTTTGTGAATTGTCCGGATGCATCGCTGCTTCAATAGCTTTTTTGCTTGGTAAGGCAATCGGTGTTGGTGGTAAGCCAGCCATGGTATAGGTGTTATAAGGTGTTGGAGTGCGTAGATCCTGACGAGTAATATTACCTTTGTAATTCTCACCCATACCATAAATCACGGTTGGATCTGTCTGTAGACGCATGCCGATTTTCAAACGGCGTACAAATACACCTGATACCTGTTGTAACTCGCTATCCAGACTGGTTTCTTTTTCAATGATCGATGCCATGATCAGCGCTTCATATTTATTCTGATATGGCAGATCTGAAGCACGTTTTTCCCAAGCCTGATCCAGAGACTTCATCTGGCGCTGATAAAGATCGGTCAGAATCTTGCGATCCGTTTCACCTTTGGCAAAGAAATAGGTATCTGGAGCAAACAGACCTTCAGGATGATTGAATGGAATATTAAGTTCTTTGAGCAATTGATCGGTTGGCAAATTCACCACTTCTTTAGTCACCAGATCATCTTTCTTTAAGGCATCAATCAGCTGTTTAAAGGTCGTGCCTTCGATGACCAGAATCCGGTTCATCTGAGCATTTTCTGCATTGGAAATCATGTCCAGCACTGCACGGATACTCATACCTTGAGGAATTTCATAAACACCCGCCTTCATGGTGTCATGAATCATGATGCGCTGATACAGCTTTAAAATAATCGGAAAGCTGACATAATTTTCTTTGGCCAGCCGATCAATAAATCCAGAATAGGTTTCACCGTTACTAATTGCCAGTAACTGTTTTTGACCTTCTACAGGATAATCTTTCCATAGGCTAGCTTTCAGGATTAACCCTAGAACCAGGAGTATCCCGATTAGAAATAGAACTATCCCTCTCATGAAACCAGGGCGTTTGGCATTATTTTTCTTTTTGGTTTTAGACTTGGAAGCTGACATATTAATAAGGCATCTGATTCAATCGAAGACGGTTAAAAAGTTCAATACAAGCATCTACATTTAAAGCACGCTGCTCAAATTGAGTGGCAATTTTCATCGGACTGAGCGCATTGCAGAAAAACAGACTGTCGATATGGGGAATTTCATCCATTTCCACATCACGCTGCTGACAGATAATGCCCTGATCCTGCATACGTTGCAAAATTTCTGCACGCATCACACCGAAGACGCCATTATAACGAAGTTCTGGTGTAATCCATGTATTGTTTATACGAATGAAGCAATTACTGCTCACCCCTTCAACAATTGTACCCTGCACATCAGTTACCAGTGCTTCCGGCCAGCCATGCTGATCCGCTTCCTGTTTAAGCAACACCTGTTCCAGACGGTTTAAGGTTTTCAGCCCCACCAGATTCGGCATACTGAGGCCAATGGCCTGTTGCAATACACCCGTCTGAATCTGCTCATAACTGAAGTCCTGTACTGTTTTCGGATAATAGAACACCCAAAGATCTGCCGGATGCTCTGGCAGGCTATAACCACGCTGTCCTATACCACGACTCAGTACAATCTTTAAGGTGCCGTTCAATTCATCTTCTGATTTCAATAACGCTTGCAAACTTTTTTCAATCAGGTCCAGATCAGCCTGCAAACTTAATTTTTGCTGGCTCATCCTTAAACGGGCTAGATGACGGTCTGCTAACTCGATCCGGTTTCGACGGATGCGAGCGGTAGTAAAGCAGCCATCACCATAATGAAAGGCACGATCCAGCACATCTATATCTTTGACGGGTTGAGCATTTTTTAAATACAGCATGCTTTTAAGGCCTCTCTGGTGACGGATAGAGCGATGAAATATAAGCTCTGTCTATATATCTGTTTTACTCACATAAAATTCGTTTTTAATTATTTTTTATGCAAAAAATCTCCAGCTATTCTTGCCCCATCCAACAAAACAAAGAAACATTTGAGGCAAATATGAACATCCGTAAATTAAAAATTGGGGTATTGACAGCACTTATTTCAGCAACCGCTTTTAGCGTATCTGCAAAAGACTTCCTAAACGTGTCTTATGACCCAACTCGCGAATTGTACGATAACTTTAATAAAGAATTCAGTGCTTACTGGAAAAAATCTACTGGTCAGGATGTGAACTTTAAACAGTCACATGGCGGTTCAGGCAAACAGGCACGTGCTGTCATTGATGGTCTGGATGCGGACGTCGTGACTTTGGCTCTAGCTGCAGATATCGATGAGATTGCAGCACGCGGCTTGCTACCAAAAGACTGGCAGAAAAAATTCCCGCAAAACTCGACACCTTATACCTCAACCATCGTTTTCCTGGTGAAAAAAGGTAATCCTAAAGGCATTAAAGACTGGGGCGATCTGGTGAAACCGGGCGTAGAAATCATTACGCCAAATCCGAAAACTTCTGGTGGCGCGCGCTGGAACTATTTAGCAGCTTGGGCTTGGGCGAAACATCAGCCAGGCGGTAATGATACTAAAGCTCAAGACTTTGTTCGCCAGATCTACAAACAAACTAAAGTACTCGACTCAGGTGCACGTGGTTCAACAACGACTTTCGCTGAACGTGGTATCGGTGATGTATTGCTGGCTTGGGAAAATGAAGCACATCTGGCGATTCGTGAACAGCCTGGCAAGTTTGAAATCATCACCCCTTCTTTGTCGATTCTGGCTGAGCCACCAGTGGCAATCGTTGAAAAGAATGCTAAAAAAGATGGCAATGAAAATCTGGCTAAAGCTTATTTGAACTACCTGTACTCACCTGCGGGTCAAACGGTTGCTGCAAAGAATTTCTACCGTCCACGTAATGCGGCAGTATTAAAACAATACAGCAATGTCTTTAAATCGCTGAAGCTGGTGACTATTGATAAAGAGTTTGGCGGTTGGGACAAGGTACAGAAAAAACACTTTGCCAATGGCGGTATCTTTGATCAGATCGTAAAGGCAAATAGCACAAAATCGTAATAATAAATGTCTATGCAATGGCCTTATTGAATAAGGCTATTGTTGTTTCAAATACTTATAAAATCTTTTATCTTATATTTTCATATAAAATTCATTTTTAATTATTTTTTATGCATAAAGAATAGGTTTATTCTTCACTCATGTTACAAAACGTGTAAGAGTTTGAGGTTCACATGAGCATTTCAACAAAACTAAAACTAGGGGTTCTTGCTGCTGTTATTTCAGCAACTTCGTTTTCTGCTGCAGCACGCGACTTTTTGAATGTCTCTTATGATCCGACGCGTGAACTCTATGAAGACGTCAACAAAGAATTTGGTAAATACTGGAAAAGCCGTACTGGCCAAAGCATCAACTTCAAACAGTCACATGGTGGTTCAGGTAAACAGGCGCGTGCCGTGATTGATGGTCTGGATGCCGATGTCGTAACGTTGGCATTAGCCGCTGACATTGATGTACTGGTCGAAAAAGCCAAACTGTTACCTGCAGACTGGCAGAAAAAATTACCACAAAACTCAACACCATACACTTCTACCATCGTATTCCTGGTACGTAAAGGCAATCCAAAGGGCATCAAGGATTGGGGTGATCTGGTAAAACCGGGTGTAGCGATTATTACACCAAATCCTAAAACTTCAGGCGGTGCACGCTGGAACTATTTAGCAGCTTGGGTATATGCCAAACATTTACCGGGTGGTAACGACAAAACTGCACAAGAATTTGTTCGTAAAATCTATAAACAAACCAAAGTACTTGACTCAGGCGCCCGTGGTTCAACCACCACTTTTGCTGAACGTGGTATCGGTGACGTATTACTGGCGTGGGAAAATGAAGCACATTTAGCCCTTCGTGAACAACCGGGCAAGTTTGAAATTGTGACTCCTTCCCTGTCAATTCTGGCTGAGCCACCTGTGGCGATTGTTGAAAAGAATGCCAATAAAAAAGGCAACAAATACCTGGCCCAAGGTTATTTAAACTTCCTGTACTCCCCACTGGGTCAGGAAATCTCAGCACGTAACTTCTATCGCCCACGTAATGAAAAAGTGCTGGCGAAATATAGCCAAGTCTTTAAGCCATTAAAACTGGTGACTATTGATCAGGAGTTTGGTGGCTGGGATAAAGTACAGAAATCCCACTTTGAAAATGGTGGTGTTTTTGACCAGATCGTTAAAGCTAACAGCGCAAAAAAATAATTTAAGCTGATTTCATACAGGAGCATCGACATGACTCATACGCTTATTGTTCCCGGTGTAGGTGGCAGTGAATACAATCACTGGCAAACCTGCCTGCAACACCGGCTCATGCGTTGCTCCCGTGTACAGCAAAAAGACTGGAATCATCCGGTACTGGATGTATGGGTCGCAGAATTTGTTAAAACCCTGCAAGCCATTCCAGATGATGTACAAATTGTGGCACATAGCTTTGGCTGTTTGACCAGCATGGCAGCACTGGCCCAGCATCCTGAACTGAATACTAAAGTCAAAAATCTGGTGCTGGTTGCACCTGCCAATCCGGTACGTTTTGGGGAAAATGGTTTTGCCCGTGATAGCCAGACAGATTACAGTGCCTATTTTCAGCAGCTCAAGATTCAGGCTCCAACGACTTTGTTGATCAGTGAAAATGATCCATGGCTAAGTTTTGAAGATGCTCAGGTTCTGGCGAAAGCCTGGAAGATCAAACCGATTAATCTGGGAGCTGTAGGCCATGTCAATGTTGCTTCCGGTTTTGGTTCTTTCCCTGAAATTGAACAATATTTGATTTCAGAAAAGGCTATGCACCATATCAGCAAAGTTGATGAGAGCAAGTATTATTTTAAATTTGCATTTTAGTCCCTGCAAATTATGCTTGTGCCGATTCTATTTTCTAATTTTCGCTGGTTAACTTTAACCAGCATTCTCTCTTTTGAGGAGTAATCATGTCGCAGCGATCCCGAGTGCTGCCAGGATTTGGTCTTTCTCTAGGCTTTACCCTAGCGTATTTGTCATTAATCGTTCTGATCCCGCTATCTGCCGTTTTTATTAAATCACTCGGCATTGGCTGGGAAGGCTTATGGGAAATCCTGAGCTCTGAACGTATCTTGAAATCATTACAGCTAAGCTTTAGTTCAGCCATTATTGCTGCTTTGATTAATGTAGTTTTTGGCCTGTTACTGGCATGGTGTCTGGTGCGTTATAGCTTTCCGGGCAAACGTATTGTCGATGCACTGGTCGATCTGCCTTTTGCCCTGCCAACCGCAGTTGCCGGTATTGCTCTGACTTCTTTATATGCACCGACTGGCTGGATTGGTCAGTATTTAGATCCAATCGGCATCAAGGTGGCTTATACCCCGATCGGTATTACCCTGGCCTTGATCTTTATCGGTATTCCTTTTGTGGTCCGTACGGTACAGCCGGTTCTTTCTGATTTAGAAACTGAACTGGAAGAAGCGGCTTCTGCACTCGGTGCGAACCGTTTTCAGATCGTCACCAAAGTCATTTTCCCAATTCTGCTGCCAGCACTGATCACAGGTTTTGCTTTGGCCTTTGCACGTGGTGTCGGTGAATATGGCTCGGTGATCTTCATTGCCGGTAACCAGCCTTTTGAAACTGAAATTGCACCGCTGATGATTATTTCCCGTCTGGAAGAATATGACTATGCAGGTGCGACCACAATTGCTGTAGTGATGCTGCTCATTTCCTTTGTAATGCTCTTCCTGATTAACTTATTGCAAGCTTGGGCGAGCCGCCGTACCGGGAGAACTGCACGATGAGTTTAAATACCAACAGCAATGCGCTGGCTGAAAAATTGCAATCCCGCGATGCGACCCGTGAGCCGACCTGGGTACGTTATACCCTGATTGCGATTGCACTGATCTTCTTTTTAAGCTGCCTGATTCTGCCTTTGGTTCTGGTCTTTGTTGAAGCGTTTAAACAAGGCATTGGCGTATATACACAGGCACTGGTACATCCAGATACTTTATCTGCGGTCAAACTGACCTTGCTAACGGCTGTGATCGCAGTACCAATGAATGTAGTATTCGGTGTAGCTGCAGCCTGGTCAGTGGCGAAGTTTAATTTCCCGGGTAAATCAATTTTAACCACCATTATCGATATGCCTTTCTCGGTATCACCTGTTATTGCAGGTTTGATGCTGGTACTGATTTTCGGTACTCAAGGCTGGATGGGTGGCTGGTTGATGGATAATGACATCAAGATCCTTTACGCCGTTCCTGCGATTGTTCTGGCAACGATCTTCATTACCGTACCTTTTGTAGCACGTGAGCTGATCCCTTTAATGGAAGCGCAAGGTACTGAAGAAGAAGAAGCTGCGATTGTACTCGGTGCATCTGGCTGGCAAACCTTCTGGAAAGTGACCCTGCCAAATATCAAATGGGGTCTGATTTACGGCGTAATTCTGTGTAATGCCCGCGCCATGGGTGAGTTCGGTGCAGTATCAGTGGTTTCTGGCCATATCCGTGGTGAAACCAATACTTTGCCGCTACACGTCGAAATTCTATATAACGAATATACCTTTAGCGCTGCGTTTGCCGTGTCATCGCTCCTGGCTCTCCTCGCAATTGTGACTCTGGTTCTGAAAACCTGGGTCGAACTGCGCCAGGAAAAACAAGACAAACGTAATGACGATTCAACAGTTTCTTAAGGAATGCCCACATGAGTATTCAAGTTAAAAATATTGAAAAACACTTTGGTGCATTCCATGCACTGAAAAACATTTCCCTAGATTTCCCAGACGGCCAGTTAGTTGCCCTGCTCGGTCCATCCGGCTGTGGCAAAACTACCCTGCTGCGTATCATCGCAGGTCTGGAATCTGCTGACGGTGGTCAGGTAATTCTGGAAGGACAGGATGCAACCAATGTTCACGTTCGTGAACGTGAAGTGGGTTTTGTATTCCAGCACTATGCCCTGTTCCGTCATATGACTGTATTCGATAACGTGGCTTTTGGTCTGCGTGTACGCCCACGTTCAACCCGTCCATCGGAAGCAGAAATCAAAAAGCGCGTGACTCGTTTGCTTGATCTGGTTCAGTTAGGTTTCCTGGCAGACCGTTACCCGGCTCAGCTTTCTGGTGGTCAGCGTCAGCGTATTGCTTTGGCTCGTGCACTAGCCGTTGAGCCACGTGTACTGTTACTGGATGAACCGTTCGGCGCGCTAGATGCCAAAGTCCGTAAAGAACTGCGCCGCTGGTTACGTACCCTGCATGATGAACTGCACATTACTTCAATTTTCGTCACTCACGATCAGGAAGAAGCCTTAGAAGTTGCAGATCAAATCGTAGTGATGAACAAAGGCAATGTAGAACAGATCGGTTCACCACGTGAAGTGTATGAAACACCGAAAACCCCATTCGTGTTTGATTTCCTGGGACAAGCCAACCGTTTCGAAGGTCAAAATAATGGCGGCATTATTCAGCTAGGTGAAGACCGTATCCAGTTTGATGCCGCTAAACAGGCAGCTCAGGGTAATGTCATTGTCTTCGCTCGCCCGGATGAACTGCGTATTCATGCACAACCACAAGAGAATGCGATTCAGGCCACGTTCATTCGTGAACTCTGGATTGCAGGAAAAGTCGTTGCAGAATTGAATGACCGCCAAGGCAATCTGATTGAAATTTCACTGACACCAGAAGAAGCCCGCGCTCATCAATTCCGTCCGGATCAAACTGTTTGGTTGAGTGCATTAAATCTGCATTTATTTGAAAACCAGGTCGCGTAAGACTGCAAGATGGGGCTTTTAAATGCCCCATCCTCTTATAGAGTAAAGAATTATGAATTTCCAACAACTAAGAATTATTCGAGAAACTGTTAGACAGAATTTTAACTTAACTGAAGCTTCAGCCGCGCTTTACACTTCGCAGTCAGGTGTCAGTAAGCATATTAAAGATTTAGAAGATGAGCTTGGTGTACAGCTATTTATCCGTAAAGGTAAACGCCTATTAGGACTGACTGAACCAGGTCAGGCACTTCTTGGTATTGTAGAACGTATGCTGGTTGATGCAGACAATATTAAACGTCTTGCAGATGACTTTAACAAGGTCGATGAAGGTACATTAACGATTGCAACGACGCATACCCAGGCACGTTATGTATTACCGCCGATCGTGAATCAGTTCAAAAAAGAATTTCCGAAAGTTCATCTGATTTTGCAACAAGCCAGTCCAATGGAAATTACTGAAATGCTACTTCAGGGTGAAGCAGATATCGGGATTGCGACTGAAGCCTTAACGACTGAAGAAAATCTGGCGAGTGTGCCTTATTATAACTGGCAGCACAGTATTATTACGCCGCAAAATCACCCGCTAAATAGCAAAGAACAGATACGTATTGAAGACCTCGCTGGCTATCCGATTATTACTTATCATGGTGGTTTCACAGGCCGTTCTAAAATCGACTCAGCCTTTGAAGAAGCCGGTGTAGATGTTGATATTGTCATGTCAGCTCTGGATGCCGATGTGATTAAAACTTATGTCGAGCTCAACATGGGTGTCGGTATTGTCAATGATCTGGCTTATGATCCAGAACGTGACTATCGTTTGAAACAAATTAAAACTGATATTTTTGGGGTAAATACTACCTGGATCGCCGTACGTAAAGGCCACTTATTACGTGGTTATGGTTATGAGTTTATTTCTTTATGCTCACCAGATGCGGACATCAAGGCACTTAAAAAAGTGGCTTATCCAGATGAATAATATGGATTATGCTTTCTAAATTGAAGAGGCGTATTGCCTCTTTTTTTAATTTTAACAGTAGATTATTTCATTAAAAATCAAGCATAATTACAGTATAATTCAATAAATAAATTATATTAATGATGAGCTACAAATTTTCCCTCTTGGGATGTGGACTGATTTTTTCCGGGACAAGTTTTGCAGCAGCTTTTGAGCAATCCAATCAAACCATCCAGTCCTTTTTTGAAAAGGATCATTATGCCGAAGTGTCATTTGCCTGGACAAATCCCAATGTCAGCGGTCAGGTGCAGCATACCAAATTATTAGAACAATTTCAGGATTTTTCCACGGGTCAACTTGCGAATAATCAGCTGGTTGCCAATGCGGCATTAAAATTACAGCTTCACCCACAGATCTCTTCGGGACTCATTTACGATCAGCCCTTCCATGTCGATGTTGCATATCAATATAGTCCAGTTTTTGCAGGCGAACCTACAGAGATTGAAGCAGCCGATATTGAGTTTGATAGTCATAATCTGACTTCCATTCTTGGATATCAGCCTGATCCAAACTGGAATCTCTATGCAGGACTGAGTTATCAGACCTTAGAAGGTAATTTAAGTTTGGTAGGTGAATCTTTTTCAGTCTTTAATGGTTATCACGTTCAGCTTGAACAAAATGCTGACTGGGGTTGGCTCGCTGGAATTAGCTATCAAACTCCTGAGTATTTCTTTAGAAGTTCGCTGACTTATCGTTCAGCCATAAATCATCAACTGCAAATCACAGAATCACTTATAGTCGGCACAACTACGCCCAGCTTTACGAAAATACAAACACCTCAATCTATTAATTTAGATATTCAGAGCGGACTTCCCTCCCAGAATATTTTTTATGCAGGATTACGCTGGGTAAACTGGCAAGATTTTGTCATTCAACCACCAAAATTCGGTGCAGTGATTGATTATGCCGCTTTGGAGTTTCCTGAAGTGAAAGATATCAAGATGATTGATTATCAGGAGGATCAATGGTCGGCTAAATTTGGAATCGCCCATCAATGGCCTTCTTCTGTTATTCATTCTTTTGAAATCTTATGGGACTCAGGTACGGGAAATCCAGCTTCTACCTTGAATCCGAGTGACGGCTATTGGGGAGTGGGTTTGGGCTATTTTCAGAATTTTCTAAAACACTGGGATTTCGCTACAGGAATGTATTATTTAAAATTCCAAAAGCCTAAAACAGATACAAACGCTGCTATACCCCAGTTCGTAGGCTTATCTGCAGTGGATGATAACAATGTTTGGGTGGTCGGTATGAAGTTGGGCTATCACTTTCAATAGTTTTTAATAAATAAAAAAAAACGAGCCGAAGCTCGTTTTTTTATTAGGCTTAGCAGCTACAGCTTAGAAACGGAAGCTTACACCTAGTTTAGCCACTGGTAACCATTCGTATTTATTATCGTTACGAAGTGCATCTCGCTCATCAGCTAATGCTTGCTCTAAAGAACGACCATCTTCAGCAAGACCAACTGCTGCATATGCTTCTGGATTAGCTGTTAGATCTACTGTTGGATTACCATTGTAGTATGCGCCGATTTCACCAAATACACCCCAACGATTAGTAATTGCTGGAGAGAAACCGATACCTACATAAGGTGCAATATTATTTTTATATGATAAATCACCATTGATACGAACATCTGCACCAGTTGGGTTGCTAAAACGTGCGCCATCCACTGTGAATGAAGCATTCGTGCCTGGTCGACGTTCTAAGCTATAATCATTATCAATATAAGCGACACCTGCTGCCATATAGAACCAGTTCGCCCAAGGACGAATCTCAGCATTTAAGTAAGTCAGGTTATTGTCCATATCTAGGTCATATTTTGTACCATTGATTGATAAATCATCAGTCCAAGAAATATCACCACCATTATAACCTAGAGTAACACCTACATAAGGGTTAGCATTCCAAGAGATCGCGCCACCGTAACCGGTAGTACCGACTTCAGCACGAACGGCTGCAGGTTTAAAGAAAGAGAATTCAGCTACGCCTTCATCTGTTACAATTGTTTCATCAGCAGCCATGACAGATCCAGCTGTGGCAGCTAGAACGGATACTGCTAAAAGTTGATATAAAGCTTTCATTATTTCTCTCCTCAAAAGAACTTTTTTTTCATCAATAGTTATTCGTGATGAGCTCAATATAAAGGAGCCAATGAATATTTTTTATTCGTGTTTTGCTGAGCTTTTGTTATTTTTTGATACATATTAATTTTTCTTGTTGAATGATAAGCCTTTTTTAAACAATGTTTGTACATATCTAAAATACGAAAAGGATACTAATCACTTTACTTGCGAATTTAATTCAGGACCCTTCCTAGTTTTCCATCTTTTTAGAGCAATATAGTGTAAAATATCGGAAATTTTTTTCTGGAAGGAAGATCATGTCTCAGCTTTCAACAATCATTGAACAAGCGTTTGAAGACCGTGCGAATTTCACAGCAGCAGACTGTCCTGCTGAAATCCGTCAAGCAGTTGAGGAAGTAATTGCTGGCCTGGACAATGGTACTTTACGTGTTGCTGAAAAAATCGAAGGTGAATGGGTTGTTCATCAATGGATTAAGAAAGCGGTATTGTTATCATTTAAATTAAACGATAACAAACCAATGGAAGCTTGTGATCTTCGCTTCTACGACAAAGTAGATACTAAATTCTCTGACTGGACTGACGAGCAGTTTAAAGCTGCTGGCGTACGTGTTGTTCCTCCGGCGGTAGCGCGTAAAGGTTCTTTCCAGGCGAAAAACGTGGTACTGATGCCTTCTTATGTGAACATCGGTGCTTATGTAGATGAAGGTACGATGGTCGATACTTGGGCAACTGTAGGTTCATGTGCTCAAATTGGTAAAAATGTTCACTTGTCTGGTGGTGTAGGGATCGGTGGTGTTCTTGAACCGCTTCAAGCTAATCCAACTATTATTGAAGACAACTGTTTCATCGGTGCACGTTCTGAAATCGTTGAAGGCGTAATCGTTGAAGAAGGTTCTGTCATTTCAATGGGCGTATTCATTGGTCAATCTACCAAGATTTATGACCGTGAAACTGGCGAAATCCATTATGGCCGCGTACCTGCTGGTTCTGTTGTGGTATCAGGCAGCCTGCCATCTAAATGCGGTAAATACAGCTTATATGCAGCTGTAATCGTGAAAAAAGTAGATGCGAAAACTCGTGCTAAAACTAGCCTGAACGATCTGCTACGCGAAGACTAAGATGTCTTAACTTAGAGGGTACATTTGTGTTCCCCGGAGCTTCAACCGCTCCTCGTCTCTACTGTCAGCAATGATCGTAGGGATTTTTATTTTTATACATTGTTATTTATTTTTCAGTGGTTAATGTTGTTATGAATACGCTTCGATCTTCCGCAATTCCAGTTTCTGATCCGTCTGCGGGCTTACGCATTACGGAGATCTTCTATTCATTACAAGGTGAAGCCAATACTACAGGTTTACCGACCGTATTTATCCGCTTAACCGGCTGTCCACTGCGCTGTACCTATTGCGATACTACCTATTCTTTTGAAGGTGGCGTACGCAAATCTTTAGATGACATCATCCAGACCACGCTTGATTTTAAAACGCCTTATGTCTGTGTGACCGGTGGTGAACCATTGGCACAACCGAACGCCCTACCTCTGATGCAGCGACTTGCAGATTTAGGCTGTGAAGTCTCTTTAGAAACCAGTGGTGCGTTAGACGTGTCGAAAGTGGATGCACGGGTATCTAAAGTTCTGGATTTAAAAACGCCAACTTCAGGTGAAGTTGCACGAAATTTGCTTACAAATCTGGATCATTTAACTCAGCATGACCAGATTAAGTTTGTGATCTGTAATCGTGAAGATTATGAATGGTCAAAACAGCAGGTAGAACAGTACCAGTTGAATGAAAAAGTCAGTACGGTCTGGTTCTCCCCTGCCTTTGCAGTTGAAAAAGGAGCTACGCGCTTGCCACAATTGGCACGTGATCTGGCTCAATGGATTTTAGAAGACCATCTCCCTGTTCGTTTCCAGCTGCAGCTGCACAAGTTGTTATGGAATGATGAAACTGGTCGTTAATTTTTGTAAATTTACTATATTGGAGTATTTGTTATGCGCCCTCGTGCCATTGTATTGTTATCTGGCGGATTAGATTCAACAACCTGTCTGGCTTGGGCGCAGGCACGCTATGAATGTATCGCACTGAGTTTTATGTATGGCCAACGCTCTACTACAGAACTTGATGCAGCTCGTGCACTGGCTCAACGCTCGGGTGTAGAACATCGTGTCATCAATATTGATTTAGGTAATTTAGGTGGCTCAGCCCTTACTGATCATAGCATTGAGGTACCAGACCAATTGCAGGAAGGTATCCCGGTAACCTATGTGCCTGCACGAAATACCATCTTCTTATCTTATGCTTTGGCCGCTGCAGAAGTGTTTGGTGCCGAGGCAATTGTGATCGGGATTAATGCGGTGGATTATTCAGGTTATCCAGACTGTCGCCCGGAATTTATCGAAGCTTTTGCCAACATGGCACGCCTTGCAACCAAGGTTGGTGTCGAAGGTCAGGCCCTGAAATTTGAAACACCTTTGTTACATTTATCCAAAGCAAATATCATTCGCTTAGGCCTAGAACATGGCGTAGACTACAGTCAAACGGTATCTTGCTACCAAGCAGATGACCAAGGACGTGCGTGTGGAACATGTGACAGTTGTCGTTTACGCAAGCAAGGTTTTGCTGATGCAGGTGTTGAAGACCCGACACGTTATTACCTTTAAAATCGATCAAGGTTATAAATCCATATTATGAATATTAAAGCCAAATTACTTGCGACTAGCCTACTCTCTTTGTCTGCCCTATTTTCAACTGCATCTTTTGCAAATAATGATCAAGCTAAGGCAAAAGCAGAATTTGAGGCAATGAAAAAAGAATACACAACTGCCATGAAAAATGCTGGAAGCAGTTCAAATGTACGTGACGGTTTAATTAAAGCCTGTACTATTCCATACAAACAGGCAGTGAAGTACAAAAAACTGACTCAGTCTGATGTGAATAAGCTTTGTACATGTGAAGTAGATGCAGAAGGTAAATTGACTCAAGCTCAGAAATGGCAGATTCAAAGCACCATTAACCAGAAGAAAAACCCTGCAACTTTAGACTTTGTTAAAAAACAAAGCCAGAATGTGCAGTCTTGTGTAGGCCCACAGCTCGCAGGTAAATTAAATTCACTTGCTGCAGAAGCCAATAAAGCCGCTCAAAAGAAATAATCCTGACGGATGTTTTTCTAGAATAAGCCACTATAATGTGGCTTATTTTTTTGAAAAAATTTAGAAAAATTGGAGAGACCATGTCTGAGATCAGCTTACCTGAGCACACTTTTCCGACCACTACAGGTGAAATTAATCTGGCCCAACTGGATGCAGAATGGCTGGTGATCTATTTTTATCCTAAAGATTCGACACCTGGCTGTACCACTCAGGCAGTCGGTTTTTCTTGTTTAAAAGATCAGTTTGATGCGCTCAATACGACTATTCTGGGCGTATCACGTGATTCGGTTAAAGCGCACCAGAACTTTACTGAAAAACAGAATCTGACTATCAATCTGATCAGTGATAAAGAAGAAGTGTTATGCAAACACTTTGATGTCATTAAAGAAAAGAATATGTATGGTAAGAAAGTGATGAGCATTGAGCGCTCTACCTTCATTTTCCATAATGGCAAACTGGTCAAAGAATACCGTAAGGTGAAAGCTGCTGGCCATGCTGAACAGGTTTTAGAAGATTTGAAAGCTTTACAGGCTGCTTAAGGTGTTTCATAAAATCAAAAAGGCATGCATAGAAATATCATGCCTTTTTCTTTAGAGGTACTACAAAGAATAATTCAGTTCACTAAAGAAACTGCAATTGACCACATTACACAGCCAATGAGTACATCCAGTATTTTCCAGGCTTTTGGACGCTGAAAAATAGGTTGCAAATAACGTGCTGCATAGCCCAGTCCAAAAAAGAATACAAAGGACGCACTAATCGCTCCTAAGGCAAATTGTATCTGTGCATTGGAATATTGGGTGGAGATGGAACCAATCAAGACCAGTGCATCCAGATAAACATGCGGATTGAGCCAGGTCAGCATCAAACAAATCAGCAAAACCTTATATAAAGAAGGCACATCTTTTTGATCTGTGTCCAGACGCTGCTCATTCTTCCAGGCCTGATAAAAATGCTGAGCCCCATAGATCACCAGAAAAGTCGCACCCAGATATTTTGCCATGTTGATCCAGTGTGGATTAACCAGCATTAATTGTGAAAATCCCAAAACACCGGCAAAAATTAAAATCGCATCAGATAAGGCACAACACATACAGATCGCAAAGACATACTGCTGTTTCAAGCCCTGTTTCAATACAAAAGCATTTTGTGCACCAATGGCAATAATCAGGCTAAAGCCTACCGCCAGACCTTGTATATATGCATTTAACATTGGAATATCATGGAATTATAAAGATGAAGATCATTATCTATGTTATTCTTTTCAATTAAATATAATTAAGAAAATATCATTTAGACTAAATTTTATTTAGGTAAGCTATGCCACTTAATTCTAAAAACTGTGATGCTTTTCTGGCTGTTGCAGAAACCCAAAGTTTTGATGCTGCCGCAAAAGTATTAAATATAACGGCTTCGGCAGTCACTTTAAGAGTGCAAAATCTGGAAAGAGATTTGGGGCAAGTTTTGGTGCTACGTGAGCGTCCTTGTAAAGTGACCAATGCTGGTCAAACCTTACTGAATTATTTGCAGCATCAACGCCTGTTACAGCAGCAATTGATCCAGCAATTAAATGGTCAAAATAAAGCAGAATTTAGCTCGATTCATATCGCGGTAAATGCGGATTCACTCGCAACCTGGTTATTTCCCTGTCTGAACACTACCCTGCTTGCAGAAAAAATCACGTTGAATCTTCAGGTTGCTGTTCAAAGTGAAACTCATAAGCTTCTGGAGCAGGGCCAAGTCAATGCATGTATTAGCAGTGAAATTGAAGCCATGCCGGGCTGTAAGGCTCATTTTATTGGACAGATGCATTATAGAATGGTCGCAACACCTGCTTTTGTGCATTCCTGGTTTAAACAAGGCATTCACCGGGAATCACTGCGTAAGGCACCCGCTGTGATTTATAATGATCAGGATCATTTACATAGCCATCTACTGTTAGCTCAATTTGGCTTAAACCAGCAATGTTTTCCTTTTCACTATATTCCCTCCTCGACCGCCTTTGCGGACGCTATTTTTTCTGGATTAGGATATGGTTTGGTGCCGGATTATCAAATTGCGGACCGGATTCAAAATGGGACACTGATCGAAATACTGCCTGAATGCAGCTGTGATGTACCTTTATATTGGCATCACTGGAAACAGCAGTCTCCCGCTCTAAAACAGTTAACTAAAGTCATTCTGGAACAGGCAGAACAGTGCATGAATAGTCCAATTCAATAAACAGTTCTATGATGTCCTGCCGAATCCACAGAAATTGAATATCATATTATTGGGTTTTCCACTGTCCCATTAAATGAATATTAACTTTTTCACCCACGCCTGCAGTGGCTTTCTTCATTCCAAAATCTGAGCGATTAATTACCGTAGTGGATTTCACATTGAGTAGATTAGGATTACCCTTGTTCGGTGTCAGAGTGGTATCGAAAACTACTGGTCGAGTAGCCCCTCTTAGAGTGAGTTGACCCATGACCTGATAACGATTCGTACCATTTGGCTTAAACTGCGTACTTTTGAAATTGACTGTTTTATAGCGCGATGCATGAAACAGGTCCTCACCCATAATCATATTTGTAAGGCTAGGTTTGGAAACTTCCAGGCTATCCACCTGCATAGTGAACTCAGTAGATGACTGTTGTGGCTGATCAGGATCAAACTGCATTACGGCCTTGAACTCTTGAAAATTTCCCTTTACCACATTCAAACCCAAGGAGTTAATGCTAAAGCCGACACTACTTTGAGGCGTCAATGTCCAGCTTTTAGCATACGCAGCCGATATACACATAGCAGATAAAGCACCTGCATAAGCTATATTTTTCAGGAATAGATTCATTGTGTTCATCCTTAACAGTCAAATGAACTCACTACCTTAAAACGGTTTTAGCCCAGATTTGTTTTATCATTTAGTTCAAACTTGTTGACCAATTGTTGATAAATCTCATTATTTTTAAATTTATGTAAAAACTCACTAGTGCCTAAAGGAAAAGCTGATTCCACCACTTCACCGCGATAATACGCTTCACGTAAAGGAGTCGCTGAAATAGCACCAACCAAGCTATCCAGTTCCACCATTTCCCACTCCGGGAACAAACTTAAATAATAAGAAGATTCATCTTTAAAGTGTCCAATCAGACCAACTTTTGCTTCTGCTTCAACTACTTCAGACACCAGCGATTTCACCAGTTTTTGCCATTTTTCATCATTATAGACATCAATGACATGGACAAATTTAATCCGTTTCTGATCTGCTTCAGAAAAATTCGACAGGATCATTTCTTCACGTTCAGTGGCCAGAAATGGATTTTTAATATTGCGTTCTTGCTGTGCTGAGCCTAATGCCAGAATCACCTGCTGGCTCTGCTGCAAGGCAATTTTAATCGTTTGCATATGGGCCAGATGGAAAGGTTGAAAACGACCAATAAACACCAGGTAATCAAATTTATACTTCATAGCACATCTTACTTTTATGAACGCATCAGTTATGCCGCAGGGAAGTTTTTGCGACATAATAAGCGCCAATAAATTCATATTAATAAAGCAAGGATAGTACGATGACACTGAGCTGTATTCAACAACCGCATCAGCATTTAAATGCGAATTTAGACAATGGCGTACTGACCTTAGCCATTCACCGTCCTGAAGCAAAAAATGCGCTTTACGGCGAACTATATCTATGGATCGCACAGGCGCTGGATGAAGCAGATCAGGATAGTAGTGTGCGTGTCGTGATTCTACGTGGTCAAGACGCAGACTTTAGTGCCGGCAATGACATGCAGGACTTCATGAAGTTTATTCAGACGCCTCTGCAAGCTAAGGCTGGCGATACCCCTCCTTTTGTCCTGTTGAAGTCCGCTGCAAAATTTACCAAGCCTTTAATTGCTGCCGTTCGTGGTGTGGCGATTGGGATCGGGGTAACGATTCTGCTGCATGCTGATCTGGTTTATAGTGACAATACTGCCCTGTTCCAGATTCCATTTGTTAGCCTTGGCCTGTCGCCTGAAGGCGCTTCAAGTAAACTGTTAGTACAACAAGCTGGCTATCATAAAGCGGCTGAGTTACTGCTTACTGCACAGCGATTTAATAGTGAAAAAGCATTGGGTGCAGGTCTGGTAAATAGCATTGAAGAAGATGTCTATGCTGCTGCTGAAAAACAGGCAAAAACTCTTGCTGCTTTACCCCTGGCTTCTATTAAACAAACCAAAGCACTGATGAAGCATAATCTGGCTGAAATTATCGAATGTATTGATGATGAAGCTGAGATCTTTATGAAACGTGTGGGTTCACCTGAAATGACGGAAGCCGTTCAGGCGTTTATGCAAAAACGGAAACCTGATTTCACACAATTCAACTAATTCTGAAACTTATCTTTTAATTGAGGCAGTTTAGACTGCCTCAATCTTTTATTTTTTTGAAAGAATCTAGCTTATGACTAATAAAAACTCCCAAACGACTTCTCAAACAACCGATAGTTCAAATCCTGAAAAGAAACGTTACTACGAACCTGCACCTCAGGATATTGATGTAGACAATTTCCGAAAGGTCATCGAAAGCCGACGTTCTGTACGTAAATTCACCAAGAAGCCAATTCCTGCCGAGGTCCTCGATGCCTGTCTGGATTTGGCCTTGCTGGCACCAAACTCTTCAAACCTGCAGCCGTGGACATTTTATGTGGTGCAGAACCCATCCAAGAAAAAACGTCTGGTTAAAGCATGTATGAGCCAGCTTGCTGCTAAAACAGCTTCAGAACTGATTGTCTGTGTGGCACGTACTGACCGTGTAGATGAAATGGCTAAACTGAATATCAGCGAGTTTCCATTTCCTGAGGCGCCTCCAGCCATTAAAAAGTACTATAAGTACATTCCATACAACTACAAAACCGGTTATTTAAATGCCTTTGGTAACTTTAAGAAAGTTGCTTTCAAAGTAGCACGTACACTCGATAAACAAATGCCAGTGTCTGCATTTAGCCCTGCTGATGCGAAACTTTGGGCAAGTAAAACCACAGCATTAGCCTGTGAAAACCTGGTACTGGCTTTACGTGCTTATGGTTTTGATAGCTGTATGATGGAAGGTTTCGATGAACCAATGGTTCGTGAAATTCTGGACCTGAATGATCAGCAATATCCAGTGATGGTGATTGGTGCTGGTGAACGTGCCAAAGATGGCGTGTTCTTCCCGCAGTATCGTTTTGATCGTGAGCTGTTTATTCAGAAGGTTTAAGTTTAAAAATAGTATTTAAAGGATTTAAGAATATTAATTTACTTAATATTTGATGACATGGATGTCGCTTAATTAAGTATATTAGAAAAATCTAAATAATAATTTTATAGTTTCCTCATACAACTATTTCATAATGATTTTATTCTTATAAAGAAGCATTTAAAACAAAAAATTTTAAATCATAAATTATCTTAACTGGATCAAAGCCAATTACGGAACAGCATTAACATTTAATGCAGCAACAGGGGTTGAAGCCAAATGAAAAAATTAATGCTTTTAATGAGCTCAACTACTAGTCTAGTCCTATCAGGCTGTTCAGCTATGCCAATGAAAAATTCAATATCATTTCAGATAAATGATCACTTAAAAGGACAGGACGTTGTTTACAAAAACAACTGGCCTGAATGTAGAAACCTGACAATGACTCCAGATTTAATAAAAAATCAAAAATATATTACAACTTATAGTAGCTGTAAGGTATCTCCTGAAGGTTATGTCCCTCAACAAATTATTATTGAGTATGCCCCCTGGTTCACTTACGCAGAGCTGATAAAAAAAGGATATGGTATTCCTGAAGAACTACGTTACGCCAATGGAGAAGATGCAGCAAAAAAAAGACTAGCGATAATGAATGCAGAACAGGAGGGTATAGATAAAATTCCAGCCACAGCATGGAAACGTATTATATTAAATCCCCCTAAAGAAGTAGAGAAATATAAGAATCAGGTTCCAGAAGGCAAAGGTAATCGTAGTCGAGGTAAAGAGATTCATTACCTCATTTCCCTTAATCCCGATGGTAGCTATGATATAGAAACCAAATTGTACTGGGTCTCAAAATATCAAGAAAAGTGGAATTGATATTTTATTGTAAGTATATGGTAATGATCAGGAGACTTTAAAAACTACCCCATCTCCTGTTTAAATCCATCTTTCCTTAGATTTTTCTTATAAATAAATGAATATTTTTCTTTAAATGGAAGTGTTTATGATCAAACTCTTGAAATTTAAATAATTCAAACACAAAAATAACTAGACTGGATCAAAGTCAATTACGGGACAACACTTACTTTTAATGCAGCAACAGGGGTTGAAGCAAAATGAAAAAATTAATGCTTTTAATAAGCTCCACTACTAGTCTAGCCCTATCAGGCTGTTCAGCTATGCCAATGAAAAATTCAATATCATTTCAAATAAATGATCACTTAAAAGGACAAGACGTTGTTTACAGAAACAACTGGCCTGAATGTAGCAACTTATCAGGAACGCCAGATACGCTAAAAAGGCAGAAATATATTACAACCTATAGTCGCTGTAAGGTATCCCCCGAGGGTTATGTCCCTCAACAAATTATTATTGAATATGCGCCTTGGTTGACAATGGAACAAGTAGAAAAAATCTTAGGAGACTATCCTCAGAAAGCTTTAAGCGACATAGTTTTAGGTTTTGCTAACGAGCAACAAAAGATGGAATTGAAAATATGGAATTTAAAGCAAGAGGAACTTATAGCAAAAATCCCAGCCACTGCATGGAAACATATTATACTCACTCCACCTAAAGAAATAGAGAAATATAAGAATCAGGTTCCAGAAGGCAAAGGTAATCGTAGTCGAGGTAAAGAGATTCATTACCTCATTTCCCTTAATCCCGATGGTAGCTATGATATAGAAACCAAATTGTACTGGGTCTCAAAATATCAAGAAAAGTGGAATTGAAGATTTATTTAAGCATCTAGTAAAGTCCGTTTGATTTCACACGGACTTAAATAAACTAAAATTTTTCCTAAATATAATTTTATATTACTTTCAACTTTCGATAATCAATCCAATTACAATGAAACCCAACCGCCACTCGGACGGGTAAATAAATTGTGGCAATTGGCCCATCCTTAATATGCTGTGCATCCAAAATCACAACTTTCGAAGGGCTACAATCTAAAGCATGCACATAAGACATGAGCCAACCATCATTTTCAGCTTGTGCACCCTCTCTTTCGACGAAAATAGCCTCACCTGTGACCCAATTTTCTCCGAATGAATAACTTTCTATGGTCGTAGTTTCTAAATCATGACCCAATAAGCTATTACTGCTGACATGGTAAGGATCATCAAATTCGCCAAAGGAAATGCTATAAGCATAACGATATGGCCGCCCGGTATAAGCTTCATTAATGCGTGGGAATTCCTGTTTAACATCCGATAAGATTGTCCGCTTCACTTTCCCTGTTTTTTTTTCGAAGACAAATCGTTCTAATCTAAGATCCTGATCTTCAATTGGGCCTTGAATAGAACGCACCATTGCTTTGGAATGTACCACTGCATCCATGACCACATCCCCTGTATCCAGATCATAAGCATTCATAGTATGGAAAATAAAACAGGGATCAATGTTGTACCAGCGTATATCCTGAGCACTTCCACCAAAAGGTAACAGACCAATACGTGCCTGATGTTTCTGGTTCCATTGATATGGCAGCAATGAACCTTTTAAAGCACTCTGCACCGAGAAATTTACATTTAAGTCCAGAATTAAGACCTGAGATTCAGTAATTGCACAGTCATGTACCATCGGACCATGTTTGACTGGAATCTCAACATGATTTTTCAGTTTGCCCTTGGCATCGATATGCAGATAAAAGACTTTATTATGGGTTAGCCCATCATAACAAACCGCATGAATATCGCCGGTATCCGGATCAATATGTGGATGTGCAGTAAATGGTAAATCTGGATCATCATTCTCAAACAGATGATGGCGTTTAGATTCTAATTCACTATTTACTTCGATTGGATAAGCACCCGCTTCGACCAATGCCCAGATTTTCCCAGCAAAATTGATGATATTGGTATTTACTGGATCAGCTACACCACGACTTTTCCCCGGAATCACTGAGCGATGTAATTTCTTCTGTACACTATCCGCACCGACATATTGGCTTTTGTACCAGTGTGCTTCACCTTCTTTAAGCCGTAACGCATGAATCATCCCATCACCAGTAAACCAGTGATAAATTTTTGGATTTTTCACTGTAATGGGGTTCGGGCCAATTCGCATCAAGGCGCCATCTAATTCTTTCGGGATCTGCCCTTCTACCTTCAATTGAGTTGAAAAATGCTCCTGCCGCTGCGGTGCAAAAATACCATCCAGATATGGATTATCATGGGAATATGGAATACGGTTATGCAAGATTTCTGCACCGTATTGAATAGATTTATTCAGCGTATTTTTGAACATACTGCTCAGCGGTTTTGGCAACTGCATTGTTATATTCCTTGTTTTATTCTTTTATTTGAGTTGTTCTGACGAATTTTATAATAATAAAAGCAGGTTGGGTGTTTTTATATATAGATAGACGGCACATCAGCACTAATGCACCGTCGGTTTATATCAATTCTAAAAATTTAAACTTTTATATCTAAAAGCTGGATAAATTCAAATGCCGGTTCTTCATAAGGATGACTGTCTTTTAGAGCCTTAGCCACTTCAACCGCCTTTTCATCAGGTACAAGAATTTCGACCCGCCATTCTTCCACATTTTCCAACTGGCCAATTTCCCCAATATGAGGATCTGCGCCTTGCTGCGGCTTAAATTGTCCAGTTCCCAGCACTTGCCAGGCACAGTCGGTATATTCACCAATCCCACCCGCACCTGCTGCAAAGATGGCCTTCTTGGTTTCCTCTAGGTTTTCATCTGGTACGTAATAAATCAGTTTAAGCATATATCCCTACAAGTTTTTCAAGCATTTACCGTATTGTTAAGGGCTTCGGTAATAATATTCAATGCTGGATTTTGAGAGTTCTTGTTAAATGTTGCATATAGTTCTACCTGGGGTAAAGGTCGATCTGTCTGAATCACTTTCACTTCATCATTCAGGAAACGCAATAAATAATCGGGAGCAAAACTGAAACCCATCCCCATATTGATCAGGTTAATATGCTGTAGCACATTGGTCGCCCACAGCACCTGATCGTGCTTTAGCTGATCAAAGGACATCAAAGCATTCAGTCTTTCGTAAAATACAGGTGATGCATTCTGATCACACATAATAATCGTATGATTTTTCAGTTCTTGTAATTTCAGTATTCGATCGGTTGGGTGCAAATGCTTGGCTGCAACCAAGTGAATTTGCTCCGTCAATAAATGAATATTGTCAAAATCTGGATGATCCATCTGAAAACGGGTAATACTTAGATCTAGTTCAGCATTTTTTAGACGTTGAAGCTGTTCCAGACAGAACAGGCTATGCAGATGAATTTTCAGATATGGCATGGTCTTTTTCAACTTGGCCAAAATATGTGGCATGACTTTTAGTTCGGCAACATTCAGAAAACCAATATGAATCTGGTTATTTTTCTGCTGGGCCACCTGTCGTGCTGACGCAACGGCCAATTTGGCATTTTCTAGAGCTTTTTCTGCATAGATTAAAAAGGCCTTACCTTCATCGGTTAACTGTATTTTTCGTGAAGAACGCTCAAACAGGTTAACGCCAACTTCCTGCTCCAGATCTTTAATCTGCTGGCTTAAAGAAGGTTGAGCCGTAAACAGCTTTTCAGCAGCCCTAGTGAAACTCTGCTCCTGCGCCACGGTGATAAAATAGCGTAAATGTCGAAGTTCCATAGATTGCTCACTTCAAAAAATAGGTGCTTATCTTACGATTTAGGCCAACCTATTGAAAATATTAATAGATCAATAGCTTATACGAATACTCATATAACTATCTTCTATGCATGGCCAGACTTTGCTCCTCATACATTTATGCGTGTTTCAGGTATACACATGGTGTCTTGCATGACGCAGTATTTAATACTGATGTTCTGGTGAAGATTGGGAACAGGCAGCTGAATCTTTGAACTAACCATATCTGGATGTGATTCGGATTGCTTCTCATGATGTTATAAACCCTAGAATGGCAAGTCTGAAATTCATGAATCTGTGTAATTCTGGTTAGGCCGGTTGGTTATATCGCTTGGTATTATCAGCACAGTATTAATAATGCTTTTGATTATGTGAATACGCTGAAGGTAACGTTAAAGTAGATTCAGCTCACTGTTTAGCGATAAAAAAACCACCTTTCGGTGGCTTTTTTAAATCTGTTGATCAAGAACTCTGTAGCAAATAACTACCTACCAAGAACAGTACCTGTAGGCCAACAACAAAACCAAATAACCACCAACCTTTCTGACGTAATTCTGTTCTATCCATTATTCTGAGCATCTTAGCCATGTCACCACCTCATTCTTGAGTGTTGATACTGAACTGATCTATACCATCTTTCCTTTAAAGTGCATAAATATTGTGCATTATTTACACAATATCACTTCTATGCAGATATAAAAGCAAAATCTAAACCAGTTCAGCGGGAGAAAATTAAATAAATGTTTCAAACTGCTTAGAAAGCAAAAAGCCACCCACTGGTGGCAATTGATGAAGCTAGTCTAAACAAAAGTAAATGATTTTTCTAGTTTTACTAATTTCCCATAAGTTCAAATTATAAAAAAGGGCCGCTGCTGCGACCCTTTTTTTGAAGCTAAATCAGATTAACCAATAAATTTGCGAGCATTACGGAACATGCGTAACCATGCACCGTCCTGATCCCAGTCTTCTGGTTTCCAAGAGTGCTGGATCGCACGGAAGTTACGCTCAGGGTGTGGCATCAAGATAGTCGCACGACCATCTTTCGAAGTTACACCAGAAATCCCTTCAGGCGAACCATTCGGGTTCAGTGGATATTGCTCAGTCGCATTACCCTGGCTATCCACATAACGCATAATCACCTGATTATTGGCATTCAATGCAGCAATGTTTTCAGCCGATGCTACTACGCGACCTTCACCATGTGCCACAGCGATTGGAAGAATTGAACCTTCCATGCCTTCTAATAATACAGAGTGAGATTTCTCTACACGAACATTGACGCTACGTGCTTCAAATACTTCTGATTTGTTGCGATGGAACCGAGGCCAAGCATCTGCACCTGGAATCAGTGGAGCTAATTGTGACAGCATCTGACAACCATTACAGATCCCTAGAGAGAAGGTCTCCTGACGGTTAAAGAATTTCTCGAACTGGTCACGAAGTTGCTGATTGAACAATACTGATTTCGCCCAGCCACCACCTGCACCCAATACGTCACCGTAAGAGAAGCCACCACATGTGACCAGACCTTCGAAGTCATCCAGGCTGATACGACCAGCAAGCAAGTCACTCATGTGTACGTCAACTGTATTGAAGCCGACCTTATCAAATGCTGCTGCCATTTCCACATGACCATTTACACCCTGCTCACGCAGAATCGCCATATTTGGACGACGTGAATTAATATACGGAGCTTCGATTTGTTCATTCAGATCAAATGTCGGTTGAGCAATCAAACCTTTGTGTGCTTTGTCTGTTACTAATGCAAATTCTTGATCAGCAGTTTCTACGTTGTCACGCAGACGCTGGATTTGATGAGAAACTTCAGTCCAAGCCACTTGCAGGTCAGCACGTTCCAGTACCAGACCATTTACAGATAACTGGTCAGAGTTATTCACTGTACCCACTACAGAGATCGCATCTTTCAAAGTTGAAGCTGCGATTTCTGATTGTAGTACTTCCCAATCTGCTTTCGCGATTTGCAGAACTGCACCGATTTCTTCAGCGAACAATGCTTCAACTGATTGGTCTTCTAGCGCTACGCCTAGACGTGCAGCAAACATCATTTCCGCAACAGTTGCCAGTAAACCACCATCACCGATGTCATGGTAAGCCTTGATCAGACCACGGTTGTTCCAGTCTTGAACCAGTGCGAAGAATGCTTTGAAGTCATCAAAGCTGTCGACATCAGGAGTCACTGAACCGATAGCTTTGTATACCTGAGCCAAGATCGAACAGCCTAAACGGAACTGACCTTTAGATAGATCAATACGAACCAGTACAGATTCAATATTTTTCAGCTCAGGGGTTAATGTCTTACGAACATCAGTTACAGGTGCAAATGCAGTGATCACGCCTGACATTGGAGAAGTAACAGATTTGTCTTCGCCTTCGTCATTCCAGGTGGTACGCATTGACAATGAGTCTTTACCGACTGGAATTGCGATGCCCAGTGCAGGGCACATTTCCATACCAATGGCTTTTACACCTTCGAACAATGCTTGGTCTTCGCCCGGTTGACCTGCAGCAGCCATCCAGTTTGCAGACAGTTTGATGTCGCTGATTTGATCAATCTTCGCAGACATAATATTTGAGATCGATTCAGCAACTGATAAACGTGCAGAAGCCGCTGGGTTTAACAATGCAACTGGTGGACGTTCACCCATTGCCATTGCTTCACCTGTGTAACCGACAAGGCTGGTTGTTGTTACTGCAGCATCAGCCACAGGAACCTGCCATGGACCAACCATCTGGTCACGTGCCACCATACCGGTAATCGAGCGGTCACCAATAGTGATCAGGAATGATTTAGAAGCGACTGTTGGGTTCTTGATCACGCGATAAATCGCATCTTTCAGATCAGTCACTTTAGAGGCATCAAAGTCATCGCCTTTACGTGCAGTAGTTTCATATGAACGGCTCATACGTGGTGTTCCGCCAAGCATCACTTGCATTGGCATATCCACTGGCTTGTTGCCGAACAATGGATCTTCAACGGTTAAATGACGCGCTTCAGTTGCTTCACCCAATACCGCAAACGGACAACGTTCACGCGCACAGATCGATTCGAATAAAGGTAGAGATTCTGGACGGATCGCCAGTACATAACGCTCTTGCGCTTCGTTTGACCAGATTTCCATTGGCGACATGCCTGGCTCAAGCGATGGGATCTTACGAAGATCAAGCACCGCACCAAGCTCATGGTCATTTACCAGCTCGGGCATCGCATTCGAGATACCGCCCGCACCGACGTCATGTACAGAAACGATTGGGTTTTCATCTTCCATACGCCAGCAAGTATCAATCACTTCCTGACAACGGCGTTCCATTTCCGGGTTTTCACGTTGTACAGAAGCGAAGTCCAGGTTTTCACCCAGTTTACCGCTGTCTACAGATGATGCAGCACCACCGCCAAGGCCGATCAGCATTGCTGGACCGCCAAGCACGATCAGTAGATCGCCTGGTTGAATCGCATCTTTTTCAACGTGGTCCGGACGGATGTTACCGTAACCACCCGCGATCATGATTGGCTTATGGAAACCTTTCACTTCACCATTGACGTTTTGTTCGAAAGTACGGAAATAACCAGTCAGCGCTGGACGACCAAATTCGTTGTTAAACGCTGCGCCCCCCAATGGACCTTCAATCATGATCTGCAATGGAGATGCCATACGTGACGGTTTGCCGTAGTTTTCTTCCCAAGGCTGTTCGAAGCCAGGAATATTCAGGTTAGATACGGTGAAACCCGTTAAACCAGCTTTCGGTTTACCACCACGACCAGTCGCGCCTTCGTCACGAATCTCACCGCCTGAACCAGTTGCTGCACCGGCAAATGGTGCAATCGCTGTTGGGTGGTTGTGAGTTTCCACTTTCATCAGGATGTGTGCGGCCTGGCTCTTGTATTTATAAACGTGTTGACCGTTATCTTCTTGAGTTGGGTAAAAGCGTTGTGTGTCAAAACCAACAATCACCGATGCGTTGTCTTTATAGGCTGACAATACGTCTGTTGGTGATTCTTTATAGGTATTTTTGATCATCTGGAACAATGACAATGGTTGAACTTCACCATCAATCGTCCATTCAGAACCGAAGATTTTATGACGGCAGTGCTCTGAGTTAGCCTGCGCAAACATCATCAGTTCAATGTCGTTCGGGTTACGACCCAGTTTAGTAAATGCTTCTGTCAGGTAATCAATTTCCTGTTCAGACAGCGCAAAACCGAACTCATTATTGGCTTTTACCAATGCCTCTTTACCTTGACCCAGGATATCAATCGAGTTCAAAGGTTTTGGCGCAGTTTCAGTAAACAACACTGCAGCATCTTCAATCGCATTGAAAACACTTTCAGTCATGCGGTCATGCAAGATCTGTAATGCTTCTTTAGAAAGCTCTTTTTCGCCCTTCAAAGTAAACAAAACACCGCGTTCTAAATGATGAACCGGTGTATTACAGTTGGCAAAAATATCAGTTGCCTTTGATGACCATGGTGAAATCGTGCCGACACGCGGTGTCACTAGAATCTGGATTTCATCACTTGCAGCCTGGCGCAGTTCAAATGATTGACCATCGTTGAGAAGCTGTAAAGCGGATTGCTGTTGTTGCTCGTTGAGCGCTTGGTCAAAAAGATAAACAAATTGACTTTCTAGTGATTGAACAGAACTAATTGACGATAAACGTGTGAGTAGTTGAGCTTTCTTAAAAGAAGAATGTGCAGGTGCACCGGCAACGATAAACATGCTGATTTTGGCTCCACGGGATGATCGAGCGACCATGCCACAATGTGACTTGAGAGAGCGCATATTCTACTGTGAAATACATAAATCGGCTAGAGAGGAAATGAGAAAACTCAAGCGAAAAGCTATAGCATTTTATAAATAATGCTTTTATTTTCAGATAAAAAAATTGAATGTAGTCGCACAGCTTAACACAATTTGTTAAAGAAAAATTAAAACTAGTCAAGAATAATTCAACTTAAAAATTTTGTATTATTTTTCAACACTATTGATCATATCAAGTGGTTTAAAATTTAATCTCAATTTTTAATAAAAATGAGCCAAGAATTGACTTCTTTATTATTTCTTGATCAAAAATAGGTAGCTGCGCTGCTTTTTGCCATCTGTCTGAATGATGATCAACTATATTAAATATTCAGTCCACAGAGTAAGATTTACTTTCTATCAAAATTATTGTTCTATAAAAAACAGGCCGTTTGACCTGTTTTTTATTTTTAGTTCATTCTCACGAATATCTGTTTAGTTTTGAAATTCGATACCCTAATAAGATTAGCTCAGGCAGTTTTATTTAATAAAATTCCCCCACCTTCAATTTCTACCACACCATTTTCTCGTACATAAACTTTCCAGTCTGCCAATAGCTCCTGTAATTTTTCTGGATAACGCTCTGCCAGATCTTCTGTTTCACCGCCATCTTCTGCCAGGTTATAGAGTTGCCACTTGTTTGGGCCATTCGGTGCGGGAATAAATAAAGCCTTCCAATCCCCTTTACGTAAGGCTTTTTGTCCGAACAGCTCCCAACCCGTGACATGGTCTTCAGCATGAATATGGGCCTGCTGTTGCTGCAAATACGGCAAAATGCTTTTACCCCGTAATGGCACCAGTTCACGACCTTTATATTGCTGTCCCGGATGCTGGATATTCAGTGTTTCCAGTAAAGTCGGCAGTAGATCCATCACCGTTAAAAATTCATGACTGATGCCATTTTGGCGTGCGAAGCCCTGATGCTTGATGAATGCAGGTGTACGAATTCCACCTTCACTGGTATGTGCTTTATATAAACGAGATGGCGCTGTGGCCGCCTGTGCCCAATGCTCACCGTACCAGACATAAGAATTACCTTTACCAATATTGTCCAGACGATTGTCATAATATTTGGCAATTACGGTCTCAATATCAGGACCAAAGACTGGTAATGCTTCTAGTTGAGCGCCTTCTGCCCCATTATCCGAAAGAAAAATAATAATGGTATTGTCGTATTGATCAGTCTGTTTTAAATGTTTAATCACACGACCAACATTTTGATCTAAACGATCGACCATTGCTGCGTAGACTTCCATGGTACGCGCCGAGAACTGCTTTTCTTCATCCGTTAAGCTGTTCCAGAATTTAGTTTTCGCCAATACTGGATGAATCGTAGCATCTTCACCTACTAAACCGAGCTCTTTGATTTTGGCTAAACGCTTCTGACGTAATACTTCAGGACCTTCATCATATACGCCTTTGTATTTGGCAATATCTTCCGGATGGGCTTGCAAAGGCCAGTGTGGTGCTGAAAATGGCAAATAGGCAAAGAATGGGCGTTCTGCACGACTCTCATCATCTTGCAGATAATCCAGCAAGCGATCTGTAAAATAGTCTGAACTATAGAAGTCTTCCGGCAATGCAGTAATGTATTCATCATTTTCTGCATAGAGCCCCCGAGTTACTTTCAACAGGCCCGGAATTTCTTCTTCTGGAATATCGGGTTCAAACGCATAGTGATTGGCTGCACCCGGGAGCAAGGTAAATGACTTTTCAAAACCACGGCGTGCCGGAAAACGGTCTGGAGTTAAGCCCAGATGCCATTTTCCAGACATGATGGTGTAATAGCCTGCATCATGTAACAGTTCCGGTAGAGCCGCAACCTGATCATTTAAATACCCCTCATAACCCGGTTGGCCTTTCTGTTCAGGTCGTATGGCTTCGGCCATGGAACCCAATCCTGCCAGATGATGATCTGTACCGGAAAGCAGCATGGAACGGGTGGGTGAACAGGTCGAAGCGGTATGGAAATTAGTTAAACGTAATCCTTCCAGGGCAATCGCATCTAAATGTGGTGTCTGGATCTCTCCGCCAAATGCACCCAGATCAGAAAAGCCCAGATCATCAGCGACGATGAGTAAAATATTAGGTGGTGTAGCGTGTGCTGTCGTCATATTTGGTCTGCAAATTGATTTTATTATGGTCATAATTTGCCTGAAATTGCTGGCTCAGCCCTGTCACCAAATTGACAATCTTTCGCTGTATTTCAGCTAAGCTAATTCAAAATGACATTTCATGTCGCACTGCCCTAGTGCTTTACGCTCTTTTTTGGCATGATGCAGAAAGTAGAGAACTGAATAATGATAAATGACTCAAATGCGTTGGTTGGAACTGCTTTCGACAGTTCGGATTGGTAGTAAAAAGCAGAGTACAGAACTGGCCCGTAGCCCGTTCCACAAAGATTATGACCGTATTATTTTTTCCCAGAGCTTCCGGCAGCTCAACCGTAAAACCCAGGTGCATCCTTTAACCCAGCACGATGGTATTCATACGCGCCTGACGCATTCACTGGAAGTCTCCTGTATTGGGCGCTCGCTAGGAATGCTGGCTGCCGAGAAAATTAAAGACCAGCTTCCCCCTTGGGTGTCTCCCGCTGATGTGGGTGCCATTATTCAGGCAGCATGTCTGGCACATGATATCGGTAATCCGCCTTTTGGCCATGCCGGTGAATATGCAATTCGGGAATGGTTTGATGATGTATCACATACTGACTTCTTAAAAGATTTAAGTCCTGAACAGGAAGCAGATGTACGTCAGTTTGAAGGCAATGCCCAAGGCCTGCGGCTTCTAACCAAGATTGACTATCATCCAAATGATGGCGGCATGCGCCTGACCTATGCCACTTTGGGTGCTTATTTAAAATATCCGTGGCTGTCAAAAACCATGGCATCGCAGGTAGATTTACCTGCCAGTAGCCGTGCCAAGTTTGGCTGCTATCAGGCAGAAAAAGAGATTTTAAAGCAGATCGCGGAAGAGCTTGGATTGATCCAGCTCGGCGAGTATCGATATTGTCGTCATCCACTGACTTACTTACTCGAAGCAGCTGATGATATTTGTTATGCCCTCATTGATCTAGAAGATGGCATCAGCTTGAACATGCTCAGCTATGCTGAAGTGGAACCGGTATTTTTAAATCTGCTCGGAGATTATGGCACGCCTTCCGAGATTGGTATGCCTGACACGACCTGGCAACAGAAAATTGCTGCCCTGCGTGGCCGTGTGATGAAACGTCTGGTGAATGAAGTGACGACTGCTTTTGCACGCCATCATGACCAGATTCTGTCTGGCCAGTTACAAGGCACTTTATTGCAGTACTGTTCATCGGATATTGAAAGTGGTATTAACCGCGCCAAAGAACTGGCACGTGACAAGATTTTTGAACATCCACAGAAAGCGGGCCTAGAGATCATTGCCCATCAAAGTCTGCAAAATATTCTGGATGCCTTTATTCCGCTGACCACACCACATAAAAACCTGAGCTTTAAGGAACAGCGGTTAATGTCGATTCTGCAACGTTCAGGTGCAAACTTTAAAGACAGCCATTATGACAATATTATGCAGGTATTAGATATTATCTCGAAATTTTCGGATCATCAGGCTTATAACCTGTCACAGGAATTGCAGGGTAATAAAGCCGGATTGTTATAAAACATCTTGCTGAATTAGATGCTTATTGCAGCAAAATCACCTGTTTTGCAGAAGGAGATTTTGCCTTTCCTGAAAATGCTGACTACTATGCTGCAAAACTGAATTGAGTAATGATAAAAGATGATTGGATGCCTGATTGGTGAAGTGCTGGCGCTGGAAGCACCGACTGTATTATTAAATGTGAATGGTGTGGGTTATGAAATTGATACGCCGCTCACTACTTTTTGCCAGTTGCAAAAAGGCCAGAAAATTACCCTATGGACACATCTGGCTGTACGTGAAGATGCACAATTGCTATATGGTTTTTTAAATGCTCAGGAAAAAACCATTTTCCGCACTTTATTAAAAGTGAACGGCGTTGGCCCGAAAATGGCACTCGGCATTCTTTCAACTTTAAGTGTGGAGATGCTGATCCATACTGTTGAGAATGAAGATGTAAATACGTTGGTTAAAGTGCCTGGAGTCGGCAAGAAAACTGCTGAACGTTTGATGATTGAACTGCGCGACCGCTTTAAAGCTATGTCTGCGGGCACTGCTCCAAGCAACTCGACAGCGCCACAAATTCAGTTTATGGGCAATTCAGCCGTAGCTGAAGCTGAAGCTGCATTACAGTCTCTCGGTTATAAACCGGCTGAAGCGCAAAAACTGGTGAATGCAGCCAAAGGTGAGTTTACCGAAGCCAGTGACATCATCCGTGCTGCATTAAAGTCGATGAATAAATAAGCAATTTACCTATGAGCAAATTTTCAATCCAAAATTTGCTCGAGCTTTGGCGACATGGATGTCGCCGGTCGAGTTGAGGTACAGGAAGTACCTTCAACTCAACAAAAGATTTTTGTTACTTTTGATCTTTCAAAAGTAAGACAACGCCTACACAATGGCAGTTAAACACAAATCATTATTTGAGGCTGTTTCTGCAGCATCAAACAGCTTCGATAAAGAGATTAAGTTAATAGATATGCAAGACCGTCTCATCAGTGGTTCTGAAAAACCCGAAGATCATTTTGATCGTGCCATCCGCCCGGCTTCCCTCGATGACTATATCGGTCAGCCCGTGGTGCGTGAGCAAATGGAAATCTTTATTGGTGCTGCTCGTGGCCGTGCTGAAGCTCTCGATCATACTTTGATCTTTGGACCTCCGGGTCTGGGTAAAACGACGTTAGCGAATATTATTGCCCGTGAAATGGGTGGCAATCTCAAATCGACTTCCGGTCCAGTATTAGAACGTGCGGGCGATCTGGCAGCAATGCTGACCAATCTTGAGGAAGGTGATGTTCTGTTTATTGACGAGATTCACCGCCTGTCACCTGTGATTGAAGAAATTTTGTATCCAGCAATGGAAGACTACCAGCTGGATATCATGATTGGTGAAGGTCCTGCTGCCCGTTCGATTAAACTGGACTTACCTCCATTTACATTGGTGGCTGCAACGACACGTGCTGGTCTGCTTACCTCTCCACTACGTGACCGTTTCGGGATCGTGCAGCGTCTGGAATTCTATTCAGTCGATGACCTCACTCATATTGTGAAACGTTCTGCAAGCCTCTTGGATGTTCCAATGACCGAAGATGGCGCAAAAGAAATTGCACGTCGTTCACGTGGTACACCGCGTATTGCCAACCGTTTATTGCGTCGTGTACGTGACTATGCTCAAGTCAAAGGCACAGGTGAAGTCACTCAGGAAATGGCTCAACGTGCATTAGATATGTTGAACGTGGATAAAGATGGCTTGGATACTCTCGACCGTCGTTACCTGTCGATGTTGCTAGAACGCTTTGATGGTGGCCCGGCGGGTGTAGAAGCTTTGGCAGCAGCAATGGCAGAAGATTCAGGTACGCTGGAAGATGTGATTGAGCCTTATCTGATTCAGCAAGGTTATGTGATGCGTACTGCGCGCGGTCGTATTGCGACCAATATGGCTTATTTACAGTTTGGCATAACGCCGCCTGAGCCGAAGTAAGGGTTAAAATTCTTTTGGCTTAGCCATTTTTTATCATAAAGAAAAAGAGCTAATTGACTACTGCAATCAATTAGCTCCAAAAGCACAAACTCGAATCTTTATTATTAAGTAGTTTATTTAGCTATTATAGTTATTGCTCTTTAAGCAAATACTTAGGCTATTTCTTTTAAATTATATCAATAATAATTATGAAATAATCAAAGCAACTTTAATGCCAAAATAGTATTTAACTTAGAGAAATAGTTGAAACTTAGATAATGAAAGATTTTTAAATCAGATACAAATTCCCTTTAATAATTCTCTATTCGTTTGAATTTTTTAAATAAAATAGACCGTTAAATTTTTATAATTACATAATTTTACAGTATCTACCTCTGTAAAATTCCCTTTATCAGCAAGTACTAAAAATGAATATACCGAAAAGGTATGAAATCCATATTCAGAGGGTTTTGGTCAAATGTAGTGCATTATGTAATGCTCAGGCATCTCTTTAACTCTATTCAGATTTTTAAGGTTCTCCCTGATATGAACATGCATAAGACGCTTTCATTTTGTCTCCCTCTTTTATTTTGCAGTCAACTGGCTTTAGCAGATTGGGTAGATGATTCTGTTAAAGCAGCCGAAGCGCATACCATCAAACTACGCCAGCATATTCACCAATATCCTGAACTGGGCAATATGGAATTCAAAACCTCGGAATTAGTACAAAAAGAATTAAAGTCCTATGGTATTGAAGTACGTAAAGGCTATGCCAAAACAGGTGTGATCGGCGTTCTAAAAGGTTCAAAACCTGGCCCCGTCATGGCATTACGTGCAGATATGGATGCCTTGCCGATTCAGGAAACGGCAGCTGTACCTTTTGCCAGCAAGCAGAAAGGTATTTATCAAGGCAAGGAAACTTATGTGATGCATGCCTGCGGTCATGATGCGCATACCGCAATGCTACTAGGTGCAGCCAAAGTGCTCGCTACCAATAAAGATAAGATTGCCGGAACCGTAGTTTTTGTATTCCAGCCAGCAGAAGAAGGCGGTGCAGATATTGATAACTTTAGTCAAGGTGATCAGATCGGCTCACGTAAAATGCTGGCTGATGGCGCACTCAAGAATCCTCAGCCTGAAGTGATTTTTGGAATGCATGTGATGGCGGGTATGCCAAGCGGCAATATTTTCTATAAAGATGGTGCAATTCTCAATAGCGCGGATCATTTACGTATACAGGTAGATGGCCATCAGGTACATGGTTCAATGCCTTGGGCAGGTCGCGATCCAATTTATGCTTCTGCACAGATGATTAATAATTTACAAAGTCTGGTGAGCCGCAAAGCAGATCTGACCAAAGGCATGGGCGTGGTCAGTATTGGAAGTATTCAGGGTGGTACCACAGGAAATGTGATTCCTAATCAGGTGAATATGGTCGGTACGATTCGTTCTAACAGTGAAGATGTCCGTCAAGGCATTTTAAAAGACTTGCCGGAAATGCTGGAACACAATGCCGCAGCCAATGATGTCAAAGTCAAAGTAGAAATTGCACCCTATGCACCTGTTACCACCAATGACAAAACCTTGACCGAATTGATGCGTCCGACTCTGGCTAAGGTGAATGGTGAAAATAAACTGCATCTGCTTGATAACAATGCTAGTGCCAGTGAAGACTTTGCTTATTATGGCAAGCTGATGCCATCATTGTTTGTCTTCGTCGGTGCAACGCCAGCCGATCAGGACCCAGCCAAAGCAGCACCGAACCATAACCCGAATTTTATAGTCGATGATGCGACTTTAAAAACCGGCGTAGAAAGTCATGTCCGTTTTATACTGGATTATCCGAAAGTAGCCAATCAGGTACAAATGAGCTGGAAGCAAAATAACAAAAGCTGATTCTTAGTTCCTCAAGCATGAGTGACTGGTCTCATTCATGCTTTTACTTCGCCGTATTAATAAGCAATTGGTCGTTCCGTACTGGCTTAGCCCCTACTCCATCCAGATTTGACATCTTGTGCCATTGGTCTCAAAGCTCACAGTGCTAAACTTTGACGCGCTAAATTGCTTGACTTTTGGAATGAATAAGGCAAATTCTAAGCCTGCTCCAGCCTCCAAAAACAAGCAATAATTTCGTAAAATCTGCATGGAACAAAACTATGGCGAATCACTTTGAATTCAATATCCGCGTCTATATTGAAGATACTGATGCGGGTGGCATTGTCTACCACGCTAACCATATTCGCTATATGGAACGTACCCGTACTGAATGGTTACGTGCTTCCGGAGTGAGTCACTACTGGCATCAATCCGACTATAACTTTGTTGTGCACAAAATTAACGTCAAATATATGCGCCCAATCCTCATGGATGACCTGATTACCGTGACTGCACGTGTCATTTCATGTAAAGCTTCATCATTTGTATTGCAACAAAATATTTATCGTGGTGAAATCATGCTTGCATCTGGTGAGGTCGAGTTGGCATGTATTAGTGCAGACATGAAACCACGTCGACTTCCTGATGAAATCCGCGAACTGATTCATAAAGAATTGGAACAAGACTAAAAAAATTATTTGGCACACGTAACAGCTATGGCAACTCAGTTAGAATCATCTCTTCAAGTCTCAGATCTTATTTTACAAGCAAGCCCTGTCGTACAACTGGTGATGCTTTCTCTCCTGTTAGCCTCGTTGTACAGCTGGTACCTGATTGCTAAGTTAACCATGAGCTATAAAAAGGCTCAGGCTGACGACGATCATTTCCAGAAAATTTTCTGGTCAGGTGCCGAACTCAAGACGCTTTATAACAATGCCCAGCTCAATTCCAAACGTACTGGTCTGGAAGATATCTTCTATCAGGGTCTGGGCGAGTTCCTTAAACTTAAAAAACGCCATGCTCTAACTGCCCAGTCAATTGAAGGAACCGAACGTATTCTGCGGGTAGGTTTAAGTCGTGATCAGGGACATCTGGAACAAGGCTTGGGTGCGCTGGCCAGTATTGGTTCAGTCGCTCCTTATGTCGGTCTGTTTGGTACCGTCTGGGGCATCATGAATGCCTTTATTGGTCTGGCAGATGTCGATCAGGTTACTTTGGCCACTGTCGCACCTGGTATTGCAGAGGCCCTGATTGCAACGGCGATTGGTTTATTTGCTGCAATTCCTGCGGTTTTAGCCTTTAACCATTTCACATCTAAAGGTGAAGCACTGTACTCTGACCGCGCCCTGTTTGCTGAAGAAATGGTAGCTCTGCTGCAACGTCAATCTGTGGGCGCTACACAGGACAATGACTAATGGCCATTCAACGTTCAGGACGCTTCGAGCGCATTAAAAAACCACTGAAAAGTGACATGAATGTGGTGCCTTACATCGATGTGATGCTGGTACTTCTGGTCATCTTCATGGTAACTGCTCCAATGATTACCAGTGGCATCAAGGTCGATTTGCCGCAGGCCAATGGCTTACCGATCGAATCCAAAGATGCGCCTACTATCGTCACTTTAAAAGAAGATGGTACTTATTTTCTGGAATATAAAAATCAGACCACAGGTCCTGTCACCCTAGAGGCTTTGACGCAGACTTTGATAGAAGCGCAAAGCACTGCGGAAAGTGAAAACAAGGTCCTCAATGTCGTGATCAATGGTCATACCACCCGCCCTTATGGCGATGTGATGGCCTTGATGTCAAGCCTGCAAGATGCCGGTTTGTCCCAAGTGGGTTTACTGACCAAGCCATTAGAATAAAGTATGAAAAATTATCAGAAACCACCGTTTCAGAAGAAAGCAATTGCGATTGGGTTTACGCTAGGAATCCATGCAGTTGCTTTGGTGGGCCTGCTTTTTCTGGGCATGAGTAAGCCACCTGAACCGCCAAAACAGATTAAAACGGTCTTAATTAAACCTGAAGACCTCAAGCCGGTGACTCGTGAAGAAACTGAGTTTGAAGAAACTGCACATGAAAATATTGCAGAAGAAATTACCCAAACTGCTGAACCGAGTGTAGAGCCTGCACCTGTGGTTCCAACGGCAGCTGCACCGACACCTCCGGCACCGCAGCCTGCACCAGCACCCCCACAGATCGATATTCAAAAAGCTCAGCAAGAAGCCAAAGCGGCAGAGCTTGCTCAAGCCAAAGCCGCTCAGCAAGCAGCCGAAGCAGCAAAACGTGCTGAAGCCGCCGAACAGGCAAAACAGGCTGCTGCCAAAGCCAAAGCAGAGGCTGCACAAAAATCTAAAGCCGAAGCTGAAGCAGCGCGTAAGGCGGAAGTAGAAGCACAGCGTAAAGCCGATGCTGCGCAAAAAGCCAAACTTGAAGCGCAGAAAAAGGCTGATTTAGCCGCCAAGCAAAAAGCAGAGGCTCAAGCCAAGGCAAAAGCGGATGCTGCGGCAAAAGCCAAGGCAGATGCCGAAGCTAAACGTAAAGCCGATGCGGCTGCAAAAGCTAAAGCAGAGGCGGATGCTAAACATAAAGCTGACGCTGCGGCAAAAGCCAAAGCAGAGGCTGAAGCTAAACGTAAAGCTGACGCGGCTGCGAAGGCTAAAGCGGAAGCAGATGCCAAGCACAAAGCTGACGCTGCGGCGAAAGCTAAAGCAGAGGCCGAAGCTAAACGTAAAGCTGATGCCGCTGCGAAGGCCAAAGCGGATGCTGATGCCAAGCATAAAGCTGATGCCGCTGCAAAAGCTAAAGCAGAGGCGGATGCTAAACATAAAGCTGAGGCTGCGGCAAAGGCTAAAGCAGATGCAGATGCGAAAGCCAAAGCAGAAGCTGATGCCAAAGCCTCTGCAGCCAAACAGGCTGCTGAAGAAGCTGCACAGAAAAAAGCGGAATCTAAGCGAATTGCCTCTACTGCAAAACGTGATTTCGAAAATAAAATCAGACGTGCATGGGATACCCCAGTGGGCTCCTCAGGCCAGAAAGCGACTGCTCGGGTCACTTTGAGCGATAGTGGTTCTGTGGTTTCTGTGGTGGTGAGTGCCAGTGATCCAGATATGAAAGCCAGTGTAGAAGCGGCAGTACGTGCTGCTGCACCTTATCCAATGCCTTCAGATCCGGATGCACGCCGTGAAGCACGAAGTTTTACTTCAACCTTTACAGCTCATTAATGAAAAACAGCCATAATAAAGAAAAAGTGTTATGGCTGTTTTTTTGAGTTAAACTTCAATTGAAACAGATTAAATAATAATCACTCCCCATAGTGATATAACAGTTTGATGATAAATTCGTGGTCTATTTCGCATAAATCCATGCGATGATGTAGCCCAATCACTTATAAATAACTCCGTTGATTTGAGTAAATAACGAATGATGGAAAAGACACGCAAACACCTACTCTGCCTTGCAATCATGACCACTTTGGGTGCGGTCACTGCGACCCAGTCTCAGGCCCAACTGCATCTGGAAATTACCAAAGCTCCTGAAGCTGCTCCTAAAATTGCCATTGTGCCTTTTAGCCAGGATCAGAGTATTTATCCGGTGGTGGAAAATGACCTGAATCGTTCTGGAAAATTTGCCAGTGCCTCGAAGAATTTACCTGCTACAGCACAATTAAATTCGCCAAATGCTGAAGCATGGGCAGCTGCAGGCGTACCCTATGTGGTGACCGGTTCATCCAAGACCAATCCGGATGGTTCTTATAGCATTCAGTATCAACTCTATGATGTCGAAAAGCGTCAATACTTACTGAATGAGTTGCTGACTGTTCCTGCTTCACGTACCCGTCAGGCAGCCCATATGATCAGTGATGCCATCTATCAGGCATTAACCGGTATTCCAGGAGATTTCACTGGCCGTATTGCTTATGTCTTACGTAACCCGGCAACGCCTGAGCAGCGTTATACCTTGCAGATTGCCGATACGGATGGTGAACAGCCAAAGACTATTTTGACTTCGCGTGATCCAATCCTGTCACCTGCCTGGACACCGGATGCGAAAAAAATTGCATATGTGTCTTTTGAGACCAAACGTCCGGCCATCTATGTACAGGATCTGGCAACTGGTCAACGTGAAAAGCTGGCCAGCTTCCGTGGTTTAAACGGTGCGCCAAGCTTCTCTCCAGATGGCAAGAGCATGCTGTTCACTGCATCTATGCACGGTAACCCGGAAATCTATCAGATGAATCTGGAAACACGTCAGTTAAAACGCATGACTAACGATAGCGCAATTGATACAGAAGCACGTTATGCACCAGATGGAAAATCATTTATCTTTACTTCAGATCGTGGTGGTTCTCCGCAGATTTACCGCTATGATTTCAATAATGAAAGTACTAAACGTCTGACTTTCCGTGGCGCATTTAATGCCCGCGCGACCTTAAGTGCAGATGGTAAGAAACTTGCATTGGTTCATCGTCCAAGTGGCAGTAACTATAAAGTGGCTGTACAAGATATTAGCTCAGGTGTGACCAATATCCTGACGCCAACCAGCCTGGATGAATCACCTAGCTTCTCGCCGAATGGTCAGATGGTGGTCTATGCCACTCGCGAAGGTAACCGTGGATTGTTATCCATTATGTCTCTCGATGGCCGGTTCCGCATGAATTTGCCAAGTGAAACAGGTGAAGTCCGCGAACCTGCTTGGGCACCAAAATAATAGTTCAATATTTATAAATGCTTTACCCCATAATCAACCTTCATGGAGATGAAGAATGAACAAAGTAAAATTATTTGCACTTCCTTTACTTGCAGCTGCAGTCGTAATGACTGGTTGTGCCAGCCGTAAACCAGCAGCTGAAGTCCAAACTGGCAACCTGGATACCAGTGGCACCACCACTGTAAACACTGAAGGTCTAAGTGAAGATGCAGCTTTAAGTGCTCAAAATATGGCCGGTGCATCTGCTAAAGGTGTAACTGCGGAAAATAAGGCTTATTTAGCTAAACGTGTAGTTCACTTTGACTATGACAGCAGTGAACTGAGCAATGACGATATCCGTACTCTGCAAGCACATGCCCAGTTCCTGATGGCAAATGCCAATTCTCGTGTAGCTCTGACAGGCCATACAGATGAACGCGGTACACGTGAATACAACATGGCGCTTGGTGAACGTCGTGCCAAAGCAGTAGAAAGTTTCCTGATCACTTCTGGTGTAAATGCAGGCCAACTTGAAGCAGTGAGCTATGGTAAAGAAATGCCAGTTAATCCTGGCCATGATGAAAGTGCGTGGAAAGAAAACCGCCGTGTAGAAATCAACTATGAAGCTGTTCCACCACTACTAAAATAAGTGATCATTTAAATAATACATCATTCATAAAAAAGCACTCAATCGAGTGCTTTTTTATTAGAGGGATATTTGAAAGATCAAAGAATAAAATTACTCTTTGCCTTCACCTTCTTCTGCAGTTTGCATGGATTCAATCATGTCGTGTTTATTGAATTTTTTATATTCAGGTTTTGCTTCGTAATCCTTCCACGCTTCTTTCATCTTGTCTTCAGAAATTTCATCGAGATTAATCGCTTCGCTCGGCGTTGGAGTCGCATCAAACTTTAATGTTGTCATCTCTGTGCTCCTATGATCATTTTTTCCTTTGATTCAACATAGCACTTTCCACAGGAGTTGCAAGGGCAAAATCACAACAAATAATTCAGTTTAATTGTCCTTTTCGGACGTTCTCCTCTAAAATATAGCCGTATATCGTTTTGATCTTTTTTCCCCGATTATAAGTCTTGGAGTTTTTCCCTTATGTCATACCGCACCTTATCCCAATTCCTACAACAACAAAGCGGGAACCTCACACCTGAACTTGCACAAGTAATTGAAACAATTGGAAATACCTGCAAGCGTATTGACCAACTCCTGCAAAAAGGTGCTCTAGCGGGTGTATTAGGTAGTGCTCAGCATGAAAATGTTCAAGGCGAAGAGCAAAAGAAACTGGACGTGATTTCTAATGATTATCTGATTGATGCATTAAAAGTACATCCACATGTAGGCGGTTTAGCATCTGAAGAACTGGATGAATTCACTTCAGCACAGGAAAATGGTCAATATCTAGTATTGTTCGATCCACTTGATGGCTCAAGCAATATTGATATCAACATGTGTGTGGGCACTATCTTTTCGATTCTTCCCGCAAAAAATAGTGTAACTCAGGCAGAAGACTTCATGCAGGCTGGTGTCAATCAGGTTGCTGCTGGTTATGTCCTGTATGGCCCATCAACCATGATGGCACTGACTGTGGGTGCTGGTGTGGTATTCTTCACTTTCGATCCTGAAACTCAAGAGTTTCTGTTGACTTCTGAAGCGATTCAGGTAGCTGCTGATACTAAAGAATATGCAATCAATGCATCAAACCAACGTCACTGGGAAGCACCTGTACAGCGTTATATCGATGAATTGCTGGCAGGTAAAACAGGTCCTCGCGCTAAGGATTTCAATATGCGCTGGGTCGCTTGTATGGTCGGCGATATTCACCGTATTTTGTGCCGTAGCGGGATCTTCATGTACCCATACGACTTAAAAGACCCAACGAAAGCAGGTCGTTTACGTTTAATGTATGAAGCCAATCCAATGAGTATGCTGATGGAACAGGCTGGCGGTGCATCAACGACTGGTCGTGTCCGCATTCTTGAAATCGAACCTACAAATCTGCATCAACGTGTTCCTGTCATCATTGGCTCAAAAAATGAAGTTGAGCTTGTGACCAGCTACCACCACTAATTTTTAAACGGCAGTTGATCTTTGATTGACTGCCGTGGACTTTCTTCTTATGCCAACCATCTTCCTTGAATCCAAAGACAATCCTAAAATTAAACACTTACGCGGTTTAATTGAACAGAATTCTTATCGAAAAAAACAAGGACAGACTGTGCTTGAAGGCACGCACCTGTGTCTTGCATGGTTACATGAAAACAAGAAAATCAATTCGATCTTCACGACTGAACATGCTTTAGCGCATCCTGATTTCGACATTATTTTAAACAAATATACCGGTGTGGTCTTTGTCATTGGTGAATCGCTTTATAAGGACCTGAGTACCTTAGGCACTTCGATTGCATGTATGGCGATTGTCGATATTCCAAGCTCAAGCCAGGCACTTGATTTTACGGCTGACACTCTGATCCTTGAAAATGTGCAGGATCCCGGTAATGTTGGCACCCTGCTACGTTCAGCAGCAGCTGCCGGTATTGATCAGGTCATTTGTACTAAGGGTTCAGCATCTCTTTGGTCACCACGGGTATTACGTGCGGGTATGGGCGCGCATTTTTCTTTGCAAACTTTTGAAAATATTGCACTGGAAGACCTTTTACCGCAATTCAAGATTCCGGTATATGTCACCAGCTCACATCGTTCTAGCAGCCTGTACAGTAAAGACTTGCGTAAAGCCTGCGTCTGGATTCTGGGCAATGAAGGTCAAGGCGTATCTGACTATGCCCTGCAACATGCCGAAGCGGTGACTATTCCACAGCCAGGTGGACAGGAATCCCTGAATGTTGCCATTGCAGGCTCTATCTGTTTCTTTGAGATGGTGCGTCAACGTATCTAATACGGTATTTAGGTTACATTGTTTTAATTCCAGTCAGTGTATTTATAAAATAGATTACACTACAAAAATAATAAGTTTTATTGTCAACCAAATCGTTATTCCCAACGTTATATGCACATGAACTTGGGAATAATGGTGGGTATCCAATGACAGGATTTTCCATCTCTATGGATTTAGCACCGAAACCGTTGCAGTCACAAGATGCGAGTATTCTAAAGAGTACCGCTGAGTCTCGCCTGAAAAATTTCATGCAGGACGTGACCGGGCGTGCTTTGGTGATGATGGAAAGTGCGACTCAGGGACAACATGGGATCGCAATGGATCTGGTTCAGGAAGCTTTTATTGCTTTGCATAAATCTTATGCAGAGAAAAGCACTGAAGAGTGGTATCCCCTGTTCTATACGATTCTGAATAACAAATTACAGGATTGGCGTCGTAAAGAAGCACGTCGCAACCAGCCCTTTTCCTTTTTCAAAAAAGTCAGCCTTGATGACGACGAAGTCGAATTTGACAATCTGGTAGATGAATCTACGCCCTCACCTTTAGAATTTCTGGATCAGGCAGTAACTGCTGAAGAAATTCAGGAGGCGATTGCCAAATTACCTGTGCGTCAGCAGCAAGCATTTATGCTCAGAGCTTGGGAAGGCTTTGATACTCAAACTACAGCGCAAATTATGAACTGTACAGAAGGCAGTGTGAAAACCCATTATCACCGTGCTATTCAAGGTCTACGTGCCTCTCTAGCACACTTAAATCCATATCTGGGAGGATCATCCGAATGAAGCAAGATGATTTCTTAAAGCAAGTAACTTCCAAACTTGATGGACTGGCACAGCACCACAAAGATAAACCGGTGGTGATGAATCATGTGCTGGAGCATATTCAGGACGCACAACATTCACGCTTTGCATTTCTAAAAATGTCTGGCTTTGCTTTGGCTGCTGCGATTGCTGGCGTGGTAGTGCTACCGAATATTGTCAGCCATAACGAACCTCAGACTCAGGCAGTATCTACCCCCAAACTCTCCCCACAGATGCTTGAAGATCTGGAAATGTTAATGGTTTTAGGTGAGGACAAAGTTCCACATGGCAGCTAAAAGATTAGCAATTGCATTTTGTGCATTCAGCTTCCTGCAAACCAGCTTTGCGGGATTTGAACGTTTTTGGATTTTTTCCAAAGATGCCAATACGCAGGTCAACGAAACCTGGGATACACTTTCTGATTCCGAGCAACTGGCATTAATTAAACGTTATCAGTCCTTAAAAGAAATGCCTGAACAGCAACGTATTAATTTACAGCAACGCATGGATTGGTTCACCCAGCTTCCTGAAGCTGAAAAGCAGCGTATGCGTGAAACCTGGCAAATGATGAGCAGCCAGGAACGTAAGGAGTTAGGGGCACGGATGCAAAAAGCAACACCAGAAGAACGACTGGCGATCCGTGAAGAATATATCCAGAAATACCAGCAACTCACTCAACCTAAAACTCATTAATTTAAGTTAAATAAAAAAGCCTCCATCTGGAGGCTTTTTTCATGCTGCAATTATTTTCTAATTTGGCGATATCCTGCCAGACCTAATAATCCGAACAATCCCCAAATTCCAAATGGACCACCACCACTTGATGATGTATTGGTATTTTTAGCCGTATTTTTTAAGTTAATTCTAGCTGTATCTGACATCAACTCATCTGCATCAAAAACATGATACTGCATATCATAATCTGACTGACTAAAAGTATTTTTCACACTAAAGGTTAATTTTCCACCATAGCAGGTTTCACCTGCAAAATTTCCTGGGCATGGTCCTTCTCGCTCTGCGGAAAGGTTTACTCCGGCAGGAAGCTTGACAATGCGAATTGGAATCTCACGACCATCTTTATCACGATAGAAAGCAGCCTTGCCATTCATCCGTGGACCATCACCATCATCGCTGTCATTCTCTAATGGATTCACAGTTACGGTCAGATTGTTCTCTGCGCTAATTCTATATTCATCATTTTTTACAATCGGTTTAATATTTACAAATGCGCCCTGCAAAATACCTGTACTGCTGGCACCTGTCTGCTTGTCTTTAATTGTATAACGGCAATACTCCGTATCCGAGAGACTGGTTACTTTGCCATCAGTACGATACATCATGATACGGTTTAAGTCAGGCTTCCATTCACATTTTAAATTTGGGTCATTCGGCGCACCTTGAACAATTAATGAACTGCCTGATCCAGATAAAGACCCTACACCTAAAGATTGCACTGTAATTTCATAATTTTGTGAATTTAATGCTTTAGCTTGTACTTGAGTATTATTTAAAGTTTCTTGAGGCATGACCAAACTAAATGGATTAACGTATATGGCACGATATTTCTGGTATTGCTTGGTATATTTTAAAAGATCCTCATATTCTTTTAGCTCTTCCTTTAAGCCCTGTATTTCCTCAGGTTTTGTATTCTTATCGGCCAGAATAGAATTAATATCATCAATATTTTCCTGATAATAATCCAGCAACTCTGTTAAAGAACTATTTTTTAGGCCAGAAATATCTGCTGCAGTTAAGCGCCGGATTTCTACCGACCCAATTTCACAGGAATTTTTTGCGTCCGGATTAAATAATAAGGTTGCCTTAGTCAACCGCTCAATTCCACGCTGATCAATTTCTTCACAACTTTCTGTACCGATATTGACCAGATCCGTATTCGATTGTCGATCAATTGGATAATACATCCCTAAATAACGGTTATTTACAGAAGGTTCGATATAAGGAGTTAACAGATCTGTAATCTGATTATTGGACACATCAATATTCGTTGAAACACTGTTTTCTGCCAGTTCAGGTAATACACAGCGCGAGGAACCACTTGTATGAATCGCATTATAAGCAGTAAATAAATCTACATCCTGTTCTTTACTTGGATTCCCACCATTCAAGGCATATTCACAAGACAAGCCCTGATTAAATGCTAATACATTATAAGCCAGACTCGAATTACCAGTATTGTCATAAAAGATGGTTGAGCGAGCAGTATTTTCGACAATCGTGTTATTAATAGCACTAAAAGTGAAGAAAGAACTTAATGGACGGCTGATTTCATTGGCCATTCGGAAAATATGACCTGTAGTACTGGTCGTATTTTTTGCAATCGTAGAGTTACTAATATCAGCTTTGGCATAACCACAGAAGTCCAGAATACTGGCCGTATCAGTAGAACCATTTTTGACAATGCTGCTTGCGCTAATTTCTAGCTTGGTCTCTGTACTGCCCAAATTCCCCACACAATCCATGGCCAAGACACTGCCATATGTAGCTGCTTTATTCTGATGAATTAAGGAATCCTGAATCCTGATAACTTTTTCATTATTCATCGCCACTGCATAAATTGCTCCGCCTTCTGCAGCCGCTCGTGAATTTACAATTTCACTATTCACGAGGCTTAGAGGACCGGCGACATAAAATGTTCCACCATTACCTTTATCCAGACTAGTTTTTGCAGCATAACCATCTTTCAGGATGACACCATTTACCACCATGCTGGCTTGGCTAGCGATCGTATTAAATAAGCGGGTTTTCCCTTGGCCTGAAATGGTGGTTGTTAAAGCCTCACGTGTTGGATATAAAAAGGTAATAGGGCTTCTTTGAGTATAATTGAAGGGTGATTTTCCCCAAATATTGACATGGGATTCAACAATAATTTCACTATTGAGTTTGTATTCCCCAGCTTCGAGTTGGATGACATCTGGAGCGGAACCATCATTACGCAATGTACGGCCAACATTGCATCCTCCATAGGATTTATCCAGCTTGGCTGTCTTAATGGCTTCACGCAAGGAACAGGCACTGGTATTTTCCCCGTCCTCGTCAGCAAATGTAGTGACATATATGGTTTTATCTTCGGCTGCCATTAAACTCATGGCAGATAAAATCATGGCTGCAAGCAGTCCTTTTTTATAATTTTTCATGATTTTTCCTTAATCTTTTAATCTGCGACGTAGGCCGATCAACCCTATCAAGCCCATTAAGCCAGCGATTCCCCATGCCCCACCAGAGGTTTTCACAGACTTGTCTTTCATTTCATTTTTAGGTTCCTGTACAATCTGGGTACTTAAAACCAGATAAGGTTTGGACTTATTAAATCGTGTAGATGAAGTAACTACCTGAATTTCAAAAATGTCAGCACCATGCCATTGTGAATCTGGGGTATAAACAACATTCCCATCAATATCAATGACTGTTTTGCCCTTGGAAACAGTTTTGGTTTGGATAACCTGTAAGCAGCCATCTTGCCAAGGCTCACCCTTTGGATTCTCTCCAATAATGTTATTGCATTGCTCTTTAGGAATTAAATCACTATCTCCTAAAGCAGATTCAATTGAAAACTTTGCAGTCTCTCCTTTTAGAAGATCCTGTCCAACCAGACTGGTAGATGTTGGAACTGTAATTTCAATCGCACCACGGTCACAAAATAAGTTATCTAGTAAACGGTCTACACCGCGTTGGTCTGACGCCTCACAGCTGACTGAAGGATTGCTGCTATTGTAGCTAGTCCCTCTATTTACAATCGGTGAATCACTAACCTGATTATAATTCAACAGGATACGAGGACGTAGATAGCCCAAGAACTGATCTTTAGGAACGCTATAAGGACATAGAATAGCATCGCTATTTTGTTTTAAATTTAGACAAACACCTTCACTTTGATCTGAAGCCTCTGCAAACAAGCGAGTACCTGTCCAGATCTGGTTTGGATACGCAGCATCACCTGTACCACAAGATGCTGTTACCAGGTTATTGTGAATCGTACTTTTATCCGTAGTTTCAATCTGACAATCCTGCGTACCATTTCTTAAAATAATACTGTTCGCCACATAGGCTTTACCATTCGGGGCACTAATACGTAGTGCTGTACCTGTATTGTCCACTATTGTCAGGTTATTGATTCCCACTCCATCAATCACATTGATCAGTGCTCCCTTATTTTTTAACAGGGTACTGCTTAGGACTTCAGCATTAATGGATTGAATATCGGCAGGATTATCGACTTGGCCCGCTGTATAAATATTGGTAGCATTATTATTCAGCGTCTGGTTATTCTTTAAAACGCTTTGATAAACCAGAAAGTATGGAAGCTGGCTATAGAGTATGCCACCCTGTTGCGCCTGATTATTTTCAATCAGGCTGGTTTTTATTTCGGCAAAAGCAATCAGATTCTGGCCAAATTTCCCCACATTATAAATGGCACCACCTTGACTCGCAGCTCCCTTGTATAAGCGGCTGTAATCAATCACCAATTTACCTTTATTATGAATTAGGCCACCTTGTTCGGCACAGCTGCTTTTACCGCAACCTTCAAGGTCGAGTTCTTTTAAATTGACTTGAATCAGCTCTTCATCATTGCTAATACGGAAGAGATTATCTGTCCCTTTCATTTGAATATGAGCGTTATATAACCCCATTACCTTATCGGTACTACTAAATTCACCATCTACTTCTGCGATAGATTTAATCGTTACTGATTTCTTGATCGGGATATGCTTATTCAGTACATAGGTCGTTTTTTCTTTTAAGATAATGGTGCCAATAGCATTTTCGCCACCACAGCCCATATAACCTTCTTTAGCCAGGCCACGATTCACATATTCAACAGCTTCTCGAAGTGAACATTCCTTGTCATCTTTTTCAATATCTTCTGTGGTAGTTACAATAATTTCTGCACTATATGCCTGCCCCGCCATACATAGCAAAGCCATGCCTATGCTCTTCTTGAGCATACCCTTCTCCTTAATTTTTTTATTTCTTTCTTTTTCTTCTAAAGTTGCATCTTCCTTGCAACAGCGAATTATTTTGCCTTACTTTCGCATAGACTGAGTAATTACTCAAGATGTTTTATAATTTAACGATATTCATCAATTAATGCATAAATCTGCCGCAGGTTAGCATTGCTGACCTTCAGCTTTTCGCCTTTAAGTAATTGAATAATCTGTTCTAATGTTTGTAAAAGCACGGAAGTTTGATGTGGTCCGTGATTTAGCAAATAATCAAAAATCTGTGGATCAAGATGAATACCGCGTCGGTCCAATACCGAGGATACCAAGGCAAATCGGTCCGCATAAAGACTGCCATTTGGGACACGGACACTAACTGCCTGCGTGAGTCGGGACTGCAAATCGGGCAATTCAAGCTTTAACTCAATGGGTGCAAAACGGGAAGAAAATACCAGCTGACCACCGCCTTCATCATTATAATTAATCAAGTGAAAAACGGCGCGTTGCCAGTGTGGAACCCCACTAATGGCTTCAATATCATCCAGTGCGATCAGGTCAAACCGGTCCAGCGAAGTAATCGCTTCAGTAGGCGCATCCAGAAGCTCCAGCAAAGACACCTGTATAGCAGTCTTACCGATTTCCAGATAAGAATCACAAATGGCAGAGAGTAAGTGACTTTTCCCTGTTCCAGCCCCGCCATACACATAAAAGCGGCTGATTAGGCCTGCATGCAGCTGTCGGACTGCGTCAATTACATGACCCCATCCCGGGCCCGAAAAATCACTAATTCGAGCATCGAGTTGAGGTTCTATATCTAGCTGCAATTGACGCATATGATTCTGATGGCCTTATGAGTCTTTATGAAGAGGTACATCCATCTTACTTGATTTCTTTCCCTCTTGCAGTGGTTTTGCTTCTGACTTTTTCATTTCAATATCAACATCTAAGTCTGAAGTTTCTACGCTTATGGAACCTGTAGCCGGATCATTCATGACGACTGCCTGATTTCCATAAAATGATGTGCATTCATAATATTCACGTGCATGTCTGAGCAGAACCACAATTACCGCTGCAACTGGGAGAGCAATCAGCATTCCTAGGAAGCCAGCCAGTTGTGCGCCCGCCAATACCGCAAAAACCACAGCAACTGGAGATAAACCTATTTTATCGCCGAGCAGGAATGGCTGTAATACATAGCCTTCTACCGCCTGACCGACCATAAACACAACACCCACCAGAACCAGTTGCCACCAGTCAATTCCGAATTGCAGGAAGGTCGCAATGACAGCTGCAATAATCCCGACCGCAAACCCCAGATAAGGAATAATACTGGCCAGACCTGCCACCATGCCAATAATCAGGCCAACTTCAAGACCAATCAATTGCAAACCAATCGCATAAACGATTCCCAGCAGAATCATCACCAGAAACTGCCCTTTCACAAAAGCTCCAAGTACACTGTGACATTCACCGACGATTCTTAATGTACTTTGTTCATAAGGACGTGGAATCAGGCGGCGTAAGCTTTCCAGCATACGATCCCAATCCAGCAGAAAATAGAATGCAATAATTGGAATCAGGACAATCGTACCGCCAATCTGCAAGAAGTTAATTCCAGATTGTGCAAGGCGTAGCAGGAAGGCCTGAATACTGTCAGCACTATAATTGGTTTGCACATAGTCCATGACCACATCAGAAATCTGTGTGGTATCAATTTCCATTTCAACGACATTGAAGGTATTCGACAACCATGGCAAAAAGGTTGAATTAATCCAGCCAATGACCGCAGGTATATTGTCACGCGCATAAATCAGCTGCTGCCAGATCAACGGCACCAGATACCAGATCGCCAGGATCATAACGATCCCGATTCCAGTAAAAACGATACTAATAGAGAGCCAACGCGGCAGACCGATATCGTGCAGTTTATCTACCAGCGGGCTGAACAGATAAGCCATTAAAAACGCTGCAACAAATGGAATTACAACGGGTTTTAGTAAATATAGAATCCACAACAACAAAGCTATCCCAGCTAGGATAAACACGCGACGCAATGTGCGATCTACCATAAAGTTTCGCCTTCTCTCTATTAATCGTTATAAAAAGTAAAATATTTTAATAAAGATAGCATTTTAGGGCATAAATACCATAAGAGTTTTGCATATTCAGGTTATAATCCCCCGCGCGAATGCGGAGACTTCATTATGAGCAACTCAACTTCTACCCCAAACACTGGTTTAAGCTACAAAGATGCAGGTGTCGATATTGAAGCGGGAGACGCGTTAGTCGACCGAATCAAGTCCGTCGCTAAGCGTACTAAACGTCCTGAAGTAATGGGCGGATTAGGCGGTTTCGGCGCCCTTTGTAAAATCCCTAAAGGTTATGAAGAACCTGTTCTCGTATCAGGCACAGATGGTGTTGGTACAAAATTACGTCTGGCACTGAATTTGAACCGTCATGACACCATTGGTCAAGATCTGGTTGCAATGTGTGTGAACGACCTTCTCGTTTGTGGTGCTGAACCACTCTTCTTCTTGGACTATTATGCGACTGGTCACCTAAATGTGGACGTGGCTGCAAATGTCGTAACAGGAATCGGTGCTGGCTGTGAACTTGCAGGCTGTGCACTGGTTGGTGGTGAAACTGCTGAAATGCCAGGCATGTACGAAGGTGAAGATTACGATCTTGCAGGCTTCTGTGTCGGTGTAGTTGAGCAAAGCAAAATTATTGATGGCTCTAAAGTAAAAGCGGGTGATGTACTTATTGGTGTTGCATCTTCTGGTGCACACTCAAACGGTTATTCGTTGCTTCGTAAAATTCTTGAAGTTAAAAATGTTGACCTGAATCAAATCGTTGATGGTCGTCCACTTGCAGATGTTGCAATGGAACCAACACGCATTTATGTGAAATCTATTCTTGAACTGCTAAAACAGGTTGATGTACATGCGATGGCACACATCACAGGTGGCGGTTTACCAGGCAACCTGCCTCGCGTATTACCAAACGGTGCTCAAGCAGTCGTAAATGAATCTTCTTGGGAATGGCCTGAGCTGTTCAAACTCCTTCAACGCGAAGGCGGTGTAGAACAGTTTGAAATGTATCGTACCTTTAACTGTGGCGTAGGTATGGTTCTTGTTGTTGATGCAGCCGAAGCAGACAAAACTGTAGAGTTACTCAACGGTTTGGGTGAGAAAGCATGGGCAATGGGTCACATTGCAGATAATGCTGAATCTGTTGAAGGTGCAGACGAAAAAATTCGTGTGATCTTCGCGTAATTTCGCATGATTAAAATTGCTGTACTTGTTTCAGGCAGTGGATCGAACCTGCAAGCCCTGATAGATGCCCATCTGTCAGGAGAAATTGTCGGGGTGCTTTCCAACAAGCCTGAAGCATTTGCTTTAGAGCGCGCTCATAAAGCAGGAATTCCGACTGCAGTCATTGAACATAAGCAGTATCCAAGCCGGGAAGCTTTTGATGATGTCATGCATCAGCAGCTTCTGGAGTGGGATGTCGATCTGGTCGTACTTGCGGGCTTTATGCGAATTTTAAGTGAAAAATTTGTGAAAGCTTGGGAAGGGAAAATGCTGAATATTCACCCTTCTCTTTTGCCACATTACAAAGGCATGCATACCCATCAGCGCGTCCTGAATACTGGTGATGTTTTGCATGGTTGTACAGTGCATTATGTCACCCCCGAACTGGATGCCGGCCAAGCCTTAGCACAGGGTGTATTAAAAGTATCGCATCAAGATACGACTCACACTTTAGCGCAGCGGGTACATGTACTGGAACATCTGATTTACCCACAAGTGGTAGAATGGATTTGTAATGGGACAATTCAGCATACTGAACAAGGTGTGTTGTACCGTAATGCAAAAATGCAAGAACCTGTTCAATTCTGCAAATTCTAAAAGTCCAAATATAAAAAAACGCATCCTCGGACGCGTTTTTTTATTTCTTTAGATGAGATGAGCTTTAAGCAGACTGTTGCTGAATCAGTTGTTTGACCAGACTCGCTACTTGCTCAGGCTGCTCCAATGGGAACATATGCCCACCATCTACCACTGTAAATGGAATGCCAAATTTCTTTTGCACTTGCTGCGGAAATCTGCGCGCCAAAAATGGACCTTTCTTGGCAACCACCAGATGTACTGGTACTTTTGGTTTTGCCTGAGGTAACCACCATAGCGATGGATTGGTTCTAAAGATATTCACTTCATCCATTTTAGGAATGGTGAGTTCAACTCCACCTCGAACCGGATCATCCTTTAAGGCATAGTCAATATAAGCCTGGAAGCAATCTGCATCAAAATCCTGATAAAAGCCTTTCGGTCGTAGCAGTTCAGCTGCCTGTTCCCGAGACTCCCAATGATCACGACGGCGTTTCGACAAACCTGCAGGTGACATCTGGTCCAGTGCTTTTAAGCGAAAAGTTTTTGCAATATGCAATGCAAAGGCTTCTTTGCCCATGATCATCGGCGGATCAAGCATAATCATTTGCGAAAAAAGTTCCGGACGCTGTAAGGAGGCCTGAAAGCTCAGGACTGAACCTAATGAATGTCCCAAACCAATCACTGGATGTCCATGAGACTGGCGCACGATACTGTCAATCACTTGCTGAGTCAGACTTTTCCAGTGATTATCAATCGGATAACGCTTATCAGGCCCTAATAACGGCACATAGATAATATCGTAATCATCTTGTAGTCCTTCAAACAGCTTTTGATAGACTTTAGATGGCACGCCATTGGCGTGCGCAAAATGAATCAATGGTTTCATTGTAAGGTCGTTTTATTTTCTGACTGAAGTTTCTGTGCCACTGAAGTTGCAATTCCTTCACCAATCGATGAACCCATACGACCCAGTACTGACTCAAATGGACTATATTCAATAGTGTAGTTCAGTGCTTTTTCAGTTTTTAGTTCACGCTTCAAAGTATTTAAACTGCCAATACGGTCTGCAATACCCAATTTCACCGCCTGTTCACCGGTCCAGAACAGACCTGAGAAAATAGCAGGATCACTCGATTTTAATTTGGCTCCACGTCCCTGCTTTACAGCATTAATAAAGTGACCATGCACATTATCCAGCACACCTTGTACATGCGCTTTTTGCGCAGGATCAACCGGCTGTGTCATGGACAGCAAAGCTTTATTTTCACCTGAAGTCATGGTGCGGTCTTCAACTCCAAGTTTTTGCAGCAGGTTATTCACACCATAGTTCGGCATGATCACACCAATTGAACCGACCAGACTCGATGGATTGACAATGATTTCATCTGCAGCGGAGGCAATATAGTAAGCACCAGAAGCCCCTGTATCACCAATCACGGCATAGAGTTTTTTCTCAGGATACTGTTTTTTCAGATACTGGATTTCCTGCCAGATTTCATCTGACTGGACTGGTGAACCACCCGGTGAATTAATATTTAAAACGACAGCCTTACTTTGCTTGTTTTCAAAGGCTTTTTTGAGTGATTTGATGGTATTGCTACTGTTTACGCTTTGCTTGTCTGCGGCAATCGTGCCAATAATATCAACCACAGCAATGTGTGCACCTGCGCCTGCACTTGGATCAGAAGCACTCATGCTACAGCCTTTACCCAGCGCAAGAATGACAATCAGCAGATAAGCGAAGGTCAGAAATTTAAAGAAGATCCCCCAGCGACGTGCCCGTCGTTGCTCTTCTACTGAAGCTAAAACCGCTTTTTCCAGCAGTTTCCATTCTGGGCCAGTCGGCTGAACGGGTTGTTGCATATTTTGTATTTGATTTTCAGGTTTTGGTGGCCAATCGGACATAAATAATCCAATAAATTAATTTATATTGAACCCATTATATACACCGAAAAGGGTAATTCTGTCTAAAGAAACCGTTTTCGCCTATAATAAGTGCTATTCTTTTTTATTTTATCAATATTACAACTCAATGACTGAACGCAGCTCAAAGAATTCAGCTTACGGTTTACTCAAATATATTAGCCGCCAACCGCTTTCAGTTTCCCGATGGATTGCGCGTATTCTTGCCTTAATCGTTAATATTTTTAAAGTTTCTAAAACTTCTGATGTAATTCGCCTGAACCTTGAGATCAGTTTGTCTGAACTGTCGACACAGGAAAGAGAACGGATTACCCGTGCCGCGATTCGCAATGAACTGATGTCTTATTTCGAATTTTTCAGTATTTGGGGTTCGAGTAATCAGAAAAATATTGAGAGAGTGCATAAGGTTATAGGCGAAGATTTACTGCATGATGCCTTGGCACAAAATAAAGGTCTGGTACTAATTGTGCCGCACTTTGGCACTTGGGAAATCATGAATGCCTATGTTGCGCAATTCACTTCAATGACCATCATGTATAAGCCTGTAAAAAATCAGGCAGCGGATCAATTTGTTCGTGCAGCACGCAGCCGCGAACAGGCCAATCTGGTGCCGACAGATGAGTCTGGTGTACGACAGATTTTCAAAGCCTTGAAGCAAGGTGGCACCACTGTCATTCTGCCGGATCATACACCCAACGTTGGCGGTGAATATATTCCTTACTTTGGTGTTCCTCTAGCTACCAGCAATCTGAGTGCCAAGCTGATCCAGAAAACCAAAGCCCGTGCGCTGTTCCTTTATGCCCTGCGTAATGAGAATGCTGGCTTTGATATTCATATCGAGACCATAGATGAAAGAATTTATCAGGGAGATGCCAATCAGGGTACAGGCATCATCATCAAAACGATTGAGAACCTGATTCAGCGTCATCCTGAACATTATCACTGGAGCTATAAACGCTTTAGAGCTCACGAAGATCTGGGAAATATTTATAAGCTTGATCATAACCAAGCTTTGTCCAAAGTGAACCAGTTAAGAACTTCTAATCTGGCTGCTGTTGAACCATCTCTAGAATCAGTCAATTAGATTTTGTTTTTGTAACCATTTCCAGCGACTTCTTTCAGTTTCTAGAATGATTTGAGTTCCTTGCTGATGAAAATGCAGGCTGCCATGCTCTGCTGTAGTCAATAGAGGAATATCCAATTCTTTGAGACGCTGTTGAGTCAACTGACTTGGATGCCCGTAACGATTAAATTTTCCAGCAGACGCAATCGCCAGTTTAGGACGATAGTGCTGCAAGAATTGATAAGCTGAACTGTGCTGACTGCCATGATGGCCTAAGACCAAGACATCCACTTTTAAATCGGGGTAGTCTTTGAGTAACTGATATTCAGTCTGCCAACCTGCATCTCCCATCAGCAGAAAATTCTGATAAGGCCAGACATCTTTGAGCTGCAAATACACTACACAAGACAGGTCATTTTTATTGAAATTAGCAGTATTTAATTGTTCTAGTTTTGGTGCAATGACCTTAATCTGCACATCATTCTGCCATTGCCACCGCTGTCCCTGATAACATAATTGAAAGTTTGAAGAGGCTGCAGTTTCGGTCACTTCATTGGCATAGATATTCTTAATCTTGAGCTGGTCTTTAATCCTGTGATAAGCACCACTATGGTCCTGATCCAGATGCGTTAAAATCACCTGCTCCAGTTGAGAAACACCTTGTACCGACAGAAATGGCATGATTACCTGCTTCCCAATACTAAATTTTTCCTCATCATAATAACCGCCCATATCGATCATCATGTTATGAGTTCCATAACGTAAGAATATCGCCTGCCCTTGCCCGACGTCCAGCACCGAAAGCTGAAATGGCGGATGATTAAATTGAGGAACACAAACTGGTACCGCCGCGACAGCTATCCAGGATTTTGGTAATACTCCACGTGGTAAGAATAAAATCAGCAAAGACAGAATACATAGCCCAATCATCCAGTGATTCATTGCAACTGGAATTAACTGCGGTTTAAACCAGTGATCCAGCAGATTTAAGAAGCCCAACAGGATATTCAGCAACAGATCATTCAGCTGAAATAGCATGCTTGAGACCGGTTCAGCGATAAAAAAGAGAATTGCTGCCAGAATATCGATCGGTACAATCAAAAGACCGATCCAGGGAATTGCGACCAAATTGCTGAACGGTGTGATCCAGGCAATCTGCTTAAAAAACAGCATCATTAAAGGAAATAAAGCGAGAAAGATTTTCCACTGTGATTCCACTAGCACTTTAGCTGCAAAATACAGTTTTTGTATTGCTGTCTGATTTTGCTCGGATGGTCGCTGTTGAATGGTCTGATAAATTCTGAGCAATACAAAACAGGCCCCATAGGATAGCCAGAAAGCCGCGGACAAGATACTAAAGGGATCAATGAATAACAGTAAGGCGGCGCTCAGAATCAGAAGTTTTAAAGCCTGCAGATTTTGTCGAAGCAGCATGAGGATGACACCAATCATACAGATCAGCAGAGTGCGGATTGCCGGGATTTCAAAACCCACAAAGGCACAGTACAGCACCACACAAAACAGAAAAGGTAAAGCCAGAAAATACTGGCGTGGCCATTTCAAATAAAGCTGAGGCATACTTCGTGCGACAAGTAGCCGAAGCATAGTACAGACCATCAGGGCAAAGATCAGCACATGTGGTCCGGAAATCGCCAGTAAGTGACTCATACCCATACGTCGAAATTGCTGTTCAGTTGCAGGATTTAAAAGGCTTTCATCTCCGGTGAGCAAAGCCAGAAGCAAACCTTTATTTTGTACAGGTTGCCTTGCTATGAACTCTCTTAATTGCAGCCGCTTCTTCTCTACCCAAAGTAGAAATTGCTGAGTTAAAGCTCTTTGCTCTCGAATAAACTGACTATACCCCAGTGTAGAAACAGTAGCTGAATCAAGTTGCTCTATCTGTTTGATCCGGAAACCTGCCATCATATTCTGTTGCAGTGCCCATTTTTCAGCATCAAAAGCACCGGGCGTTGCATAACTGTGATTAGGACGTACCTGCCCTTGCAGCCGGTAATAATGACCCAGTTCAAGTGCATTATTTTCATGATTCGCTGATAGTTGTGAAGTATTCGATGAGGTTTTAGGTAGAAAACCCATCCAGGTTACGGTGCGTCCATCGAGGTTTAATACTTCCAAAGGCTGCTGGATGGATTGTTCACCGAGTTTATTCAAGCGTTTGACATAAACGATAATGTCTTTCTGCAGTACTTCATGCTCGACATTCAATAGCCGTTGGCTGAGCTGTTGATTGGCATAACCATATCCCAAAAATGTCCCGAGTAGAATACAGGTACTTACCAGCAATCCTTTATGTAAGGGCTTTTTCAGAACAGTATTGAGCTTGGAACTACAGAAATAAAAGAGCACAGCAAGAAATATCACTGAGATTGAATTCAACTCAATATTCAGAAAAGATTTTCCCATACTGGCAAGGCCTAAAATCCAGCCCAGACACAGCCATTGCAACATGAAGATTTTCTTTTTTATTATTATTTTCAGGCAATAATAAAGCCCACCGAAGTGAGCTTCAATTAAAGAAGATTATTTCTGTAATTAGTCATTCATCCATAGACCATCACGCATATGTAGAATCCGGTCTGCCGAATGTGCCAATTGTTCATCATGGGTCACAATTAACATGGCCATATTGAATTCACTACGTAATTCAGTCAGCAACTCAAAGATTTTATCGGCTGTTTTACGGTCCAAGTTACCTGTTGGCTCATCTGCCATCATTAACTTCGGCTTGGTCACCACGGCACGAGCCAGTGCTACACGCTGACGCTCGCCCCCTGAAAGTTCGCCCGGTTGATGGGTTAAACGATGGGTTAATCCAACACGCTCCAGTAAGTATTCTGCCTGCTGTTTAGCCTCTTTAAACTTGACGTTTTTACGAAGCATTAAAGGCATCGCGACATTTTCTAGTGCAGTAAACTCTGGCAATAAATGGTGGAATTGATATACAAAGCCCAAATTTTCATTACGGACATAGCCGCGTTCTGCTTCAGATAAATTGTCAAAACGGCGGCCATTGACCATCACTTGTCCGGCAGAAGGACGGTCAAGTCCTCCCAGAATATGTAATAAGGTACTTTTACCGGAACCACTTGAACCGACAATAGAAACAAATTCCCCGGCGTTTACCTGCAATGAAATCCCTTTGATCACATCAACCGTAGATTTTCCATCTGTAAAAGATTTCTCGATATTTTGGGCATCTAGAACCAAACTACTCATAACGCAATGCCTCCGCCGGTTGAATTTTAGCAGCACGGAATGCTGGATAAATAGTGGCCAGGAAACTTAAAGCAAGTGACAGACCTACAATCACGACCACATCCTGCCAGCGCAGATAAGAAGGTAAATAGTTGATGAAGTAAGCATCAAACATATTCAGGCCAAGTGAATTGTTTAACCAGCCAATAAAACTACTAATACTGGTGGCGGCAATAATCCCGAGAATGGCACCCGCACAAGTTCCAATTACGCCAATCACAGTACCTTGAACCATAAAAATTCGGGTAATCGTGGCAGGTGAAGCACCCAAAGTACGTAAAATTGCAATATCCGATTTCTTATCTGTGACCACCATCACCAATGAAGACACGATATTAAATGCTGCGACCAAGACAATCAGGAATAGCAATAAGCTCACCATCGCTTTTTCCATCTGAATTGCGCTGAACAGATTACCGTGGGTATAAGTCCAGTCAGAGGCATAGAAGTTGCCCGGTAAATCACGCACAATTTCCTGAGAAACCTGAGGTGCTGCGAAAATGTCATCCAGCTTCATACGTACGCCTTGTGCACCATCTGGCAGACGTAACAAGGTTGAAGCGTCATTCAGAGCAATATAACCCATCATCGAATCAACTTCTGCACCAATACTGAAGATCCCGACCACTTTAAAGCGTTTAAAACGAGGTACGACACCTGCTGGTGAAGGCGTCGCTTCGGGCAGAACCAAGGTAATATTGTCGTTCAAGCCTACGCCCATGGCATCTGCCATCTGTTTGCCTAAAACAATCCCAAATTCACCTTTTTTCAGGTTATCAATACTACCCTCGACCATATGGTTCTGAATGATCGAAACTTTCTTCTCATACTTTGGTTCAATCCCGCTGACCATAATTCCGGCAACTTGCCCTTGAGCCGTCAGCATCCCCTGTAACTGGGTAAACGGAGCCACACCTTGAACGTGTTCATGCCGTTCAATCTGCTTTGCAAGTTCAGGCCAATTTGTTAGAATTTGCGTCGAAGAAACAGTGGCTTGAGGAACCATCCCCAAGACACGATTTTTCAACTCTCGGTCAAAACCATTCATCACAGACAAAACTGTAATGAGGACTGCTACACCGAGCGTGAGACCGATCATTGAGACCAATGCGATAAAAGAAATGAAGTGGTTACTACGCCGTGCGCGAGTATATTTCAACCCTATATACAGCGAGATTGGTTTGAACATAACCATCTAGTCCGAGGTAATAAATTATGGAAAATGTACAGCATCCAAACGGATTCACTGAAAGACGAGTCATGTCTCGAATCGATGCTGCTTTACGAATCAATTATCAGATTATTTCCGATGATGTTGCCTTGAATGATCCTTACGATGCTAATTTCGTATTGCCCCGCTATTTTCTACTACTTGCAGAGCTAGATCAATTTGATCATGCTGTTAACTACGAATTAGAACAATTATCTGAAAAAGATCAACAAATTGCTCGAATCTTATCCTTATTCAACCAAAAATTAAACCTTATTACCGGTTCTTTGTATGACGCAATTGTACAAAGCATGTTACCTGTACCCGAACATGTGAACTTTTCAGAGACCGGTTTTAGCTTCTTTAGTGATCAGCCGATTAGCGAAGGCACCTATCTGCATGTGACTTTAAGTCACCCGGAAAACTTCTTCCACATCGCGGCAACCGCTCAGGTGGCCTACAGTCGTGCAGAAGAAAACGGGAAATATCGTACGGGTGCTTATTTCATTACCCTGCACCCTCAGGATCGCGTCAAACTGGGCGAATGTGTGAAAGCCAGCTTTGCTTAAGACTGGCATCTATCTTTTTATTAAAGGCGGGCTTTATAGCTCGCCTTAATTTCTTTAGCAAAATAAACCACTAAGCCGAACAATAAAATTACTACACCCACCAAAGCAATGAGTGGCAATTTTTCATTATTCAATAATACACCTACCAGCAAGGCCAGCATTGGTGTCAGGACTGTGGTTAAAGACAAAGTCGTCGGTTTAATTTTCTGTACCAGCTTGAAATAACAGAACATCGCAATCAGCGAAGCCATAATTACCGCATATACCAGACCAAATAAGGACTTGGCATGTGGCATAGCAGTGGGTGCGTATTGCCAGATAAATGGCAACATACCCAGAGAAAAAACGACTGACAAGCCAATCGAACCGGCCGCCTGTGCCATAGGATCAATTGGTGCATTAATTTTCTTCACCCAGAACATGGATACGCAATAAACTAATACCCCAACCAGAGCGATCACAATTCCAATTGGCTGTATATGCTGATCTGCATCGCCTAGACAGACCACCGAAAGTCCGGTTAAAGCAATTCCCATCCCCAGCCATTGATTCAGGGAAAGCTGCATCTGAAAAACAAAACGCCCAATCAGGCCTGAAATTAAGGGTGCCAAGCCGAACATTAAGGCAATAATACCAGAGCTTAAATAATCCGTAGACCAGTAAGTAAAAATTTGCGAGCCGATAAAACTGCAAGCACCCGCCAAGTAACTATGCAGAGAAACACGATCAAGCGGTAATCTGGTTTTAAATAACCACAACATTCCTAAGGCCAGAGGCAAGGCCAAAAAGAAGCGTATCGCCAATGCCCACATCGGATGCAAATCTTCCACACTCCACACAATCGCCAGTGGTGTGGTGGACCAGATGAAAACCAGCAAGGCATAGGTCAACATCAGGTTACTTTTTGGGGGCATACTTGATCTCGTTTTTATTTAATCGCAGTTTTGCGTTTCTGTTTTTGAATGGTTTGATCTAGAGAGCTGGAAAACTCACGTTTATCGCGTTCAGAAATCGGCGGTGGGCCACCAGTTTGTACACCAGCACCACGCAAGGTATCCATAAAATCACGTAAATGCAGACGTGCTTTGACGTTCGCCACTGTATAGATTTCACCACGCGGGTGAATCGCGATACCGCCCTTCTCGATGACTTGAGCAGCCAAAGGAATATCCTGCGTCACCACAATGTCATGCTCTTTCATACGGTCGACAATTTCCTGATCCGCCGCATCTGCTCCGCTCATGACCTGAATAGAATTGATGCGAATCGACGGTGTAATTCCTACCGGCTGATTGGCCACAAAAGTGACTTCAAGCTGGTAACGATCGGAGGCACGAATAATCACATCTTTCAGAATACGAGGTAATGCATCTGCATCGACCCAAAGTTTGAATGGCAACACACAGCTTTCCATAAGGGAGAAATTTGGACTAGTGTAGCAAATCAGAGGATACAGGTTGATGCCTAAAACTGCTCTTTCTCTGAATATCCTGATATTTAAATACTCAGCTCAGCCGTATTAAATGAGTCAGCTATCCACAATCTAAAAAAATTTGACTTCACATGATTTGCATTTTAATTTTTAAATTCATTCGAGTGACTTGAAAAATCGCAATGACCCTCGATTAACTATACATAAGTCATCCAAGATCAATTGTGCATATGAAAAAACAGAATAGCCCAGAGATCATCACTATTGATGATCAGAATTTCGGTAGTCATGTCGAACATTGGACCTTGCTTACTGAAAACCCAGGCACAGATGTTCCCCAATGGTTAGGCAAAGCCCTTGATGCACCTGTAATGCCGATGGGCTTGTGTACACAAGAATGCGATATGGATGAAACCACCTGGCTGATTCAGGGACCGAGCAAAGCTGCGGTACAATTAAGCCAAGTGATTGCCGTAGAAAATAACAAGCCACAGGCTGTGAAAACCGCATTTCCGGGTTTTGACAGTCCCTACCAGGTGAAAGCCACGATTGACCGGATTATTTCTTGTAAATCCGACACCCAAGCTGTGTTGCGTCTCAATCTGGGTGCCAACAATATCATCTATGCCTTTGATACGCTGTACAGCGTCAACCGGTCGCATTATGAAAAAGACCAGTCTTATATCGTCAACTTAAATGCCTGGGCTTATGAACTGGAAGTGGTGACTGACCATGAACATTTAGTCGTGGATGATCCTGCCTCTATCAAACATCACCGTGCCCTGAATGCAATTCTTGCGGAAAATAATGGTGTTGCACCGGATAATTTACAGGAACAGATCGATGCCTGGGAGCCGAAATCTGAAGAAGACAAAGAACCGGTAACGGTCGATTTCTCCAAAATGGTCGCTTATCTCTATGGTGAGACCATGGGTCAGGAAGATGAAGCCTGGTTCCAGGGCAATATTGTCGGTAAAACTTCAATGCAATTCATGGATCAGGACTACATGCTCTATGATGTCACCCTGATTCATGATGAAGGCCAGCCGGCTACCTTGATCCGTGTAGCCACCCGCAATGACAAGCATAAAGATTTCCAGATTGGTCAATATATTCGGGGCAATCTGTGGATTCAGGCCAATATCTATCGAAAAGCAGCTTAAGCTGAATATCCAGATCGGAGACTCATATTTTTATATGAGTCTCCTGTTTTTTATTTATTTTACTGCGATATTCTCTCAATTCTGATTATTTTTTATCCACAATTAAAATCAGAATTAATGGATTTTGAATTCATTAAAAATAGATTTATCCACAGATTTAAATTCAAATGAATTCATTTTCAATGTTATCTTAAACTGAATAATCATTTTAAAAACATCGTAAAAATAATGACTTAATATAATAGTCTGTTATTTCTCAATATATTGAAGCCAGTTATTTAAATAAAATTAAGACTTTATGAAGTTTAGTTAAGAATGGACTTTATTTAATCAATTTTTTATGGTAAAAATACGATCAACAAATAATCATTTACGATAAATAGATCGGATAATAAATATCTATGAAAATCGTTCAAGAAGAAAATTTACAGCAGGTTGAGCATCATCTTGGCTCGCGTTATCAGCTTGATATGATGTCATGCCTATTTTTCGTATTAGGTATGCTCATTTGCGGCTATATCTTACATAGCTTTGTTTTTTAACCCGAATTAAATGATAAAAAACCCGGCCAATTGCCGGGTTTTTTAATCCTCAGGAATTAAGCATTGCGTTTAGCAAAGTCATCCATGAAGTTTACCAATGCCTGTACACCTTCTAACGGTACGGCATTGTAAATGCTGGCACGCATACCGCCTACTGAACGGTGGCCGGCAAGGTTAAGCAAATGGTTTTCTTTTGCTTCTTTCAGGAACTGTTTTTCAAGTTCAGGATTTGCCAAGGTAAATGGAACATTCATGATTGAACGGTTTTCTTTGGCAATCGGATTTGCATAGAAGTCGCTAGAATCGATATAGCCATAAAGCAATTCAGCTTTTTGCAGGTTCACTTTATGAATCGCGTCTACACCGCCCTGTTCCAGTAACCATTCAAATACCAGACCAGATAGATACCATGCATAAGTTGATGGTGTGTTGACCATCGAACCATTTTTCGCTTGATCTGCATATTTCAGGATGCTTGGAATTTCAGGTTTAGCCTGATCAAGCAGATCTTCACGGATAATAACCAGTGTTAAACCTGCAGGGCCAATATTCTTTTGCGCACCGGCATAGATCAGACCGAATTTAGAAACATCAATCGGTGCAGACAGAATGCTTGAAGAGAAATCACATACGAGTGGCTTATCAGTTTCTGGCACATGGGCAAATTGCAGACCGCCAATAGTTTCGTTATCTGCATAATGCACATAAGCGGCATCATCAGAAAGATTCCAGGTGCTTTGATCAGCAATCGCTAATTTACCATCTTCAGTTTTAATGCCTGCTTCAACCACATTGATATCGCCATAGCGTTTAGCTTCTTTCAATGCTTTTTCAGACCAGATACCGGTACGGATATAGTCAGCTTTGTTGTTTTTACCCAGCAAGTTCAATGGAATTGCCGAGAATTGCAAAGATGCACCACCCTGCAAGAACAGTACTTTATAGTTCTCAGGAATATTCATGAGTTTGCGAAGGTCTGCTTCTGCCTTTTCCGCAACTGCAACATAGTCTGCACTACGGTGGCTCATTTCCATGATCGAAAGACCTTTGCCCTGCCAGTCAAGCATTTCAGCTTGAGCCTTTTCAAGTACGGCAGTAGGTAATGCAGCAGGACCAGCACAGAAGTTGTACGCGCGCATGATTTTTCCTTTCAGAGTGAAACACAATAAAATGATGGCATTTAACCATATCTGGACGCCGCTTGCACAAAATTATTTCTATCCAAGAATGAAGATAGAGTCAAAAAACCAATCTAGATTCGAGGGATAATTTGAATATCTTTGATTTTTTTGTTCTAACTCGGTGATTTCATTTATGAGAAATTGTACAGCTAAAAATATTCAATCTCATCCAATGCTTAGAAGATGTTGAATCGGCCGCTAATATAAAATAATTGAAAAATGAATTTAAACTCGGCTCAAGTTTTAGAGTGACATAGAACTATCAGCTTGAAACTTGAGAAGTGAATTGTTTCAAATTACAACAATACTACAACTTAACCCACCCCTGCACTGCAAGCAATTGATTTATAATGCAGCTTAGACTGAATTAATGTGACTTTTACATTACCACTTTATGAATATGAAGAAAAATAAACAATGTGTCTGCTGGGGTCTGACTGTGCTTGCATCCATGATGTATGGCAGTTTTGCTTATGCACAAACCATCAGCTTTCAGGATGCAGAACAACAATTGTTGCAACGTTCCTATAGTAGCCAGGCTTTTCAAAGTCTGGAGCAAGCTTCTAAACTTGAGGCCGAAGCTGTGAAAGGCATTGGTCTGCCTCGTGTTGACCTGAATGTTCGTGCCTATGCCTTTCACAGTGAAGTCGATATTCCATTAAAGCAGTTTAAAAATAATCTGGAAAATTCACTCTCCCAAGGCGTGAATGGCCGGCTTAATGAGTGGGAGGCCAGTAATGGTGTGGATTTACCCGCAGGTATTACCGATCCACTGCGTGAAGGACTTAATAATACTATTCATAGCGGAGTTGGCCTGATTCCGGATACGTCTAATGTCGTCCTTGAAGATCAGGTGATTCGTCCCACTGTTTCCGTGATGATGCCACTATATACCGGAGGCCTCACCCGTAGCGCCAAAGAAATTGCCAATATTCAGTCAGGACGTAGCGAACTTAGTAATCAGCAGCAACAGGACACGCAGCGTTTTGAGCTGATTCAGTCTTACTTCAATGTTCAACTACAAAAACAGCTACTGGATGCGGCTCTTTTTAATTCAAATGCCATGCAACAACATTATCGTAATGCCCTGAAGCTGGAACAGCAGGGTTTTATTAGTAAAGGTCAACGCATGCAGTTCGAAGTAGCACGCAATAATGCTGAACGCGCACAACAAAATGCCCAAGCCAATCTGAATGCTGCCCTATTTCAGCTAAATAACCTGTTGCTGGATAGCAATATCACCGAGCTAAGCACACCTTTGTTTGTGAATCGTGCTGAACCACAAAATGTGAATATTCTGCTCAGCAGTTTTAGCCAGAACTCCCCTCTGATCAAAAAAATGCAGATGGATACCGAGCTGGCCAAAGCCAATGTCAAAGCCCAGCAGGCCGCTAAAAAGCCAAATGTTTTTGCGTTTGGTGAATATAGTCTGGATCAACATCAAAACTGGATTGTAGGGGTTGCAGCACGTTATAACCTGTTCTCAGGCATTGATAAAAACAAAAATATTCAGGCTGCTGAGCTGAAACGCTATGCCGCTGAACTGATGACGGCGCATACCCAGCAGGAGATTGAAAACCTGATTTATAAATCATTTAGTGAAGCGGTCAGCGCCCAGCATAGTGATGCTCTACTTCAGCAGAATCTGAAAGCAGCTCAGGAAAATCTGCGTATTCAGGAGTTATCCTTTAAGGAAGATGTCGGGACAGCCACTCAGGTCATCGATGCCCAAAATATGCTCAGCAGTTTAAAGGCAGAAATGGCATTAAACGCTTATAAATATGTAATATCTCTCGCGACCTTATTACAGAGCCATGGCTCAATTGTTGAATTTCCAAACTATATGCAACATGCCAACACCCACTATATTCGTTAATGGAGCCAGACATGACAGATGAGCAAAAGCCAGAACATCCTGTTGATGAACCGGCTTCAGAAATCAATTACAGTGAATCAGAGCCTGAAAAAGTTCCTGCAAGCACAGAAAAAAAATCGCGCAAAAAATACCTGCTTTTAGCTTTAATTCCAGTGATTCTTGCTTTGATTGGGTTTGGCCTATGGAAAACTTATCAACCCAAAGAAATCGAGCTACAAGGCCGGGTTGAGGCAGAGACCGTTCAAGTGGCCACTAAAGTTCCAAGCCGGATTGAAAAGATTTATGTACAGGAAGGCGATAACGTCAAGAAAGGCCAGGCGCTGGTAAAATTGCATAGTCCTGAAATTGAGGCGAAAAAGCAGCAGGCTTTAGCCACTTTACAGTCTGCATTAGCACTTCAGTCCACCGCAGAACGTGGTTCTCAAGAAGAAAATATCGCTTCTCTGTATGCCAACTGGCAGTCACTAAAAGCACAGGAGCAACTCGCTAAAACTTCCTATCAACGTGGAGCTAACCTGTTTATGGAGGGTGTCATTTCCCGCCAGCGCCGAGATGAACTGTTTGCAGCTTCACAATCTGCATCCCAAATGACCGAAGCTGCTTATCAGCAATATGCCCGGGCTAAACGTGGCAGTACACCAGAACAGAAAAGTTCTGCAGATGCTCAGGTCGATATAGCCCGTGCAGCAGTCGCTGAAGCCAATGCACTAGAAGCAGAAACTGAATTATTGGCACCGATTGATGGTACCGTCTCCAAAACCTATGGCAATGCCACTGAGCTGGTGGCAACCGCAGTGCCAGTGGTCAGCCTGATCTCGGCAGAACGCTGGATTAGCCTGAATATTCGTGAAGACCAATATGCCGCTTTAGGTAAACAGCAACAGCTTGAAGGTTTTATTCCGGCACTGAATCAATCAGCCACTTTTAAAGTAAAAAATATTAGTGCTGAAGGTGAATTTGCCACCATTAAAACTACGCGCCAAACCGGTGGTTATGATGTCCGCAGTTTTAAAGTTCATCTTGTGCCAGTCACTGAAATGCCTGAGTTAAAAGTCGGCATGAGCGTGCTGTTTAAATTGAAAGAGCCGAAATAAATGGCTTCTGGATTCTGGGCGGGTATTCAGCGTGAAATACGCTATTTATGTAGAGAGAAATGGGATCTGGCTCTGGTCCTACTCGCCCCTGCCTGTATTCTGATTTTACTTGGCAGCATGTTTGCCAAAGGCAAACCGGATCATCTACCAGTCGCCATTATTGATCAGGATCAAAGTAGCCTGAGCAGCAAGATTTATGATCATTTATCTTTGAATCATACCCTACAAGTGCATACCATTTCTGGTCAAACGGTCGAAATCGAAAAGCTATTAAACGAAAATAAAATCTGGGGCTATATTCATATTCCTGCCGGAGCCGAGCAACGACTGGTCAAAGCTCAGGATGCTGAAATTAGTATTGCTTTTAATCAGAGTTATTTTAGTATCGGTAATACCATTTCTTCAGCCATGCTACTCAGTACCTTACAGGCTCTGGCTGAATTTACTGGTAAGCAGTATCTAGGTAACACGCTCCCCTATCTGGAAGCACCTACACCGAATATTAAAATTTCCCCACTGTATAATCCGCAGCTGAATTATGAATTTTATCTGGAACCTTACATGGTGCCGGCAATTTTGCACTTGCTGTTATGTTGCTGTGTAGCTTTTGCTGTGGGTCAGGAAATTAAACGACATACTGTTAGTCATTGGATTGCCCAAAAAAACTTGTGGTCGGCACTGCTGTCTAAAAATCTGGTTTATGTAGCAATCTTTTGTTGCTGGACCTGGGCTTGGATGTTTTGGCTGGTCGAAATTCGTGGCTGGTTTATTGCCGGGTCATTATGGCTAATTCTTCTGGCTCAAATACTGTTCTATAGTGCTTATGCCTTTATTAGCAGTGCGGTGGTTCTGGCCACTCAGGACCTGACTAAATCTTTTGGTCTACTAGCAGTCTATGGTGGTTCATCGCTCAGTTTTGCTGGGGTGACTTTGCCCCTTAATAATGCTCCACTATTTACCCAGTTCTGGGCCAATATTATTCCCTATACACCCTATGCCAAGTTACAGACTGAACAATGGGTGATTGGTAGTCCGTTCTATCTTTCATTGCAACCGATGTTCGTACTTATCATTTATGTCGTACTTTATGCTGTGTTGGCCTATGTCTTTCTCAAAAAAACAGCCAAAGGAGTGTCAGCATGAAATCACTCTGGAACGCTTATTGCCAAACTTTTAAAGACATTATTAGCAATACCAGTATTTTTACCACGCTGATTTTATCGGTTCTGTTTTACAGTTTTTTTTATCCGACCGCATATAAGGCAGAACAGGCAGAAGCCTTGCCGATTATTATTGTCGACGAAGAGCAAAGTGCTTTAACCAATACCATTATCAGTCATGTCAGCCAAAGCCCCAATGTACAAATCAAGGCGGTGACTGGAAATTTTGCTGAAGCCAAATATTGGGTGGAAACTCAAAAAGCTGACGGGATTTTATTATTACCAGATAATCTTTCTCAATCTATCCGGCATGGTGAAAATGGCGGGATTGGACTGTACTTAAGTGCTGCTAACTTTTTAATTACCAAGCAGATTGGTTTAGGCTTGGTCTCTTCAGTAGAAAATACCTTAAGCGAATATGCGGAACGCTTTAGCGAGATTTCACACTTCTCTCCTGCACTATCCATTCACCAGATTCCATTATTTAATACACTCTCTGGCTATGGCAGCTATGTGTTTCCGGCTGTTGCGCCATTGATTATTCATCAGACTATTTTTCTAGGCCTGAGTATGTTGATTGCGTTGTATCGGGAAAGTAGACAGGTGATTAATCTGACCACCTTAAGTGGCATCAGTTTGGCGATTCTGACCATTGGCTGTCTGGGCTGTTACTATCTGTTTGGTTTTACTTTCTGGTATTTTGATTATCCCCGCGGTGGAAATTTTTGGAGCATGCTGTTCGCTGTACCCATCTTTGTATTCTGCATGATTGGGATTACCATCCTATTCGCCAGTTTTCTGGACATGCCAGAACGAGCCGGTCATATCATTGTTTTTACTTCGATTCCGCTCTTTATGCTTTCAGGAGTCGCTTGGCCGCATGCTGCCATGCCAGTCTGGATCCAACTCATTGGGCAAGCCTTACCTTCGACCCAAATCGTGCAGATGTTTATTCAACTCAATCAGATGGGCGTGCCCACTTATATGATTTTAGGAAAGCTTGCTTATCTATTGGTGATCGGTACCATTTGTATAAGCTTAGGCTATTATCGGCTACGCCCACGTTCTTAACTCTGGATTTACTCAGTCTATTCACATCGAAAATTATTCGCCAAATACCTGAATATTAAAGTTGCGGATTTTAGTACTGCCATTCGGCTGGTCAAAACTCACATCATACTGAACCAGATTTTTTGGATAGGCAATTTCATAACTCACCTTGTATTCACTCGGTTTGCCATTATTTTCTTCGAAGTTCTTTCTCATGATAGTCTTGGACTTATATTCACCTTGCGGAATTGAACGTGAAAAACGCTTCATGATTTTTTCATTATTTTGAAATTCTGCCTGCAACTTCGGCTCAAGCTGAGCTAAAAACTCGTCATATTTTCCATCACGTAAATCTTCATAAGCCACCTGTGCTACCTTTTCCTGTTCAGGACTTGGATCGGGCATGTTATCCATTGCATTATTACAGCCACTAAGTGCAATAGCTGCTGTCAAAAGTATCAATCTGGTTTTCATTATTTATCTCTCTTTAGCCGATGTGTAAAAAAGGACGCCGAAGCGCCCTTTTTCATCAGTAGCAGAACTTATTCCTCTACTGTATTGTCATCATCTTTTTCAGCTGCTTGTGCATCAGTTACATCATCAGCTGCAGATTCAGTATTTTCAATATCTTCCAATATTTCCAACTCATCTTCAACTGCTTCAATCGCTTCCACACCGACCAGTTTTTCATCTTCAGCCAGACGGATCAGACGAACACCTTGTGCATTACGGCCAGTCTGTGCCACTTCAGAAGCACGGGTACGAACCAGAGTGCCGCCATCAGAAATTAGCATCAGTTCTTTAGATGCGTCAATCGCAACCGCACCGACCAGCTCACCGTTACGTTCTGAGGTCTTAATCGCAATTACGCCCTTACCGCCACGTTTCTTAGTTGGGAAGTCATCTACCGGGGTACGTTTACCATAACCATTTGCAGAAGCACACAGCACTTCACCGGTTTCAGGTACAACCACTAGAGATACGATACGGCTAATGAAGTTAGCTTCAGTTGCATCTTCATCATCAGATTCAATATCTGCATCTTCTGCATCTTCAACCTGAGAAGCACCGATGGTCACGCGCATACCGCGTACACCTTTAGCTGAACGACCCATTGAACGTACGTCAGTCTCTGCGAAACGAATTGCTTTACCTTCGTTCGAGAACAACATGATTTGCTGTTCACCATCAGTAATCGCAACACCAATTAAGGTGTCATCGCCATTCAGTTCAATCGCACGTAAACCATTTGAACGAACGTTCGAGAATTGTTCCAGTTCAACACGTTTAATCGTACCGTACTCAGTCGCCATAAACACATAGAAGTTTTTACGAACAGCTTCAGCCTGCTGAGCAAAGTCATTGATGATGTCATCATCAAGATCAGTGGTTGAAAGCGCTAAGCCCAATTCTTTCAATTGAACACGCAGTGCATCAGAAATATCATCTGCACCATCTTCAGATTCAGCAAGTGCAGCTTCTAGTGCCGCAAAGTGACTATTGATCACTTCATTGGTTTGAAGCTGGGCAGCATTGGTCTTCACAAATGACTTGAAGTCAGCCAGACGTTCTTTGAATTTCTTCGGTGCATCAATCACTGGCAAGATTGCAGTAATGGTTTCGTTGTCATCCAGCGGCAACAAGTTCACCATTGGGCGACCTTTGGCACCACGCGAAGCTTGTGGCACTTCGTAAACTTTCAGACGGTAAACCTTACCGACATTGGTAAAGCAAAGCACAGTGGCATGATTCGATGTCACCACCATATGCTGGATGTAATCATCTTCTTTCATGCTGGTTGCAGACTTACCACGACCACCACGACGCTGAGCAGCATAGTCAGATAATGGTTGAGTTTTCGCATAACCAGTTTTTGAAACGGTCAGAACCATTTGCTCTTCAGGAATCAGATCTTCACGAGAGAAGTCGATACGAGACTCAACGATATCTGTTTTACGCACATCGCCATATTGCTGAAGAATCAATGCCAGCTCTTCTTTAATCACGTTCATCAATAAGTTGAAGTCATTTAAGATGGCTGTGTATTCAGCAATTTGACCTAAGATTTCAGAATATTCAGCTTGAAGTTTATCCTGCTCAAGACCGGTCAAACGGTGTAAACGCAGTTCCATGATCGCATTGACTTGAGTCGGAGATAAACGATACACATCGCCATCAATACCAAATGGACGGTTTGGATCTTCACCTTCAATTTCGTCAGGACGTACAGAAACAGCACCCGCTTTTTCAAGTAATGCTGCCACACCACCTGCTGCCCACTCGCCTGCCTGTAAACGCTCACGCGCTTCAGCCGGGTTGGCAGAAGTTTTGATGGTTTCGATGATGGCATCAATATTTGCCAGAGCAACGGTTAAACCTTCTAAAATATGACCACGTTCACGTGCTTTGCGCAGTTCATACATGGTACGACGTGTCACGACTTCTTGACGGTGACGAATAAACGCAGCGATGATGTCTTTCAAGTTCATCAATTTCGGCTGGCCATTGTCCAGGCAAACCATATTAATGCTGAAAGAGTTTTCTAACTGCGTATTCTGGAACAGGTTATTGACGATGACTTCAGCATTTTCACCACGCTTTAGGTCAATCGCAATACGCATCCCTTCCTTGTCAGATTCATCACGAAGTTCAGAAATGCCTTCAAGTTTTTTCTCTTTGACCAGCTCGGCGATACGTTCAATCGTTTTCGCTTTGTTAACTTGATAAGGAATTTCCGTGAAGACAATCGTAGTACGGCCAGATTTAGCATCTTCTTCAAAGTGATATTTACCACGAATATGCAAACGGCCTTTACCGGTACGATAGGCATCCACGATACCTGATTTACCGTAAATAATGCCACCTGTCGGGAAATCTGGACCGGAAATGTATTCCATCAGACCTTCGATGCTGATATTAGGATTATCTGCATAAGCCAGACATGCATTCACCACTTCAGTCATGTTGTGTGGCGCCATATTGGTCGCCATACCAACTGCAATACCAGCCGCACCATTCACCAATAGGTTCGGAATACGGGTTGGCATGACTTGCGGAATACGCTCAGAACCGTCGTAGTTATCTTCCCAGTCAACTGTATCTTTTTCCAGATCGGCCAGTAATTCATGGGTCAGCTTACGCATACGAACTTCGGTATAACGCATTGCCGCAGCGCTATCGCCATCGATCGAACCAAAGTTCCCTTGACCATCAACCAGTTGGTAACGCAGACTAAAGTCCTGAGCCATACGGACAATGGTTTCATAAACAGCATAATCACCATGTGGGTGATATTTACCGATGACATCACCTACAACACGGGCAGACTTCTTGTAAGCTTTGTTGTAGTCATTGCCCAATTCGTGCATTGCGAAAAGCACACGACGATGAACAGGTTTTAGACCATCTCGTACATCTGGCAAGGCACGTGACACAATCACGCTCATTGCATAGTCTAAATACGAGTGCTTGAGTTCATCCTCAATGGCAATCGGTCTAATTTCCGATACGCTCATGCATACTCCTTATTCTACAAGCCAAATTTGGCTTGCATTTATATGTCGTAAATCCAGCTATAAATCGGCTCAAAAAAAGCTGAACCAATATTAAAATTTAGTCGTACAGTATAGCATAATCTAGGCTAAATTTATCTGTTTCATCCCCAACTATCCACAGGATTTTTAGTAGAAATTTTAATCACTTCACAATATTTTGATATTAAAAAACCTCTGCTTGCAGAGGTTCATTTTTTTCTTTAAAAAAGCAAGTCACTTAAATATGAAGTTTAGAATCTATATCGGATAAATCATCTTCAACTATGACCTGACTAGATGATTTTGTCATAGCACAATCTTGCTTCATTAATGGATAAGCGACCAGGAATAAGCCGATAATAAGCGGAAATTCGTATAGCTCTTCCATCAAATCTTTATAGATAAAATCTGTAAAAATAAAATGAATAAAAAACCGATTATGTTCAATGCCATCAGACATCAGCAAGCCAATGAAGGCTAATATGAGTGCCCAAATTGGAAGTGATACATGCTTAAACTTATGAGCAATTTCTTGACGCAAAGGTGCTAAAAACAGCATAAACACCACTGGTGCAATCACAAGAACCGAAATACCCCGGAAATAGATTTTTGGCACTTCCGGTAAATAGTCACGTCCCCAGCTAGTACTTCTACCAAACAGCATAATCCACCATGCAACTGACCAGAGCCAAAACTGTTTTTGACCTTTACTTAATTCAAATGGACGGATATAGAAAAAACTAAATACGGCAAAACCAAACAACATTAATGCTTGAATTGACTCAACTGCTGTAACCGTCATACCGCCTAACAAAGGAAGGTGCAGACTCGGGAGAAAAGGGAAAATCAAACAGCAGATCATCATTACCAAAATACTAACTGGTAACTGAAAATCAAATTTCACGGACACTCCGCCAAATGGCAAGCTTAATAAAAGTTTAATATTAACACAAAATATACAATAGCCAAAATTTCGAGTCAGAAATGGACGACTTGTTAGTTAGATTAATTATTTAGATTAAAAAAAAGAAAAACGCTCCTGAAGGAGCGTTTTTCGAACCTGATTCAGGAATTAGATTTTAGAAACCAATTCAGGAATTACAGTGTTCAGGTCACCTACTAACCAGTAGTCTGCTACTGCATTAATTGGAGCTTCTTCATCTTTGTTGATCGCAACGATCACTTTAGACTCTTTCATACCTGCCAAGTGCTGAATCGCACCAGAGATACCTACAGCGATGTACAGGTCAGGTGCAACGATCTTACCAGTTTGACCAACCTGCATATCGTTAGGAACGAAACCAGCATCAACTGCAGCACGTGAAGCACCCTGAGCAGCGCCAAGTTTGTCAGCTAGTGGATCAAGGATTTTGTGGTAGTTCTCACCAGAACCAACACCACGACCACCAGAAACGACGATACGAGCAGCTGTCAATTCAGGACGTTCAGATTTAACGATTTCTTCATTAATGAACTTAGAAATACCAGCATCACCAGTAGAAGCAGCAGCTTCAACCGCAGCAGAACCACCTTCAGCAGCAACCGCATCAAATGCAGTACCACGAACAGTTGCAACGATTACTGATTCAGAAGATTCAACAGTTGCAATCGCGTTACCTGCATAGATCGGACGCTTGAATGTATTTGCAGAATCAACAGCGATGATGTCTGTGATCATGCTGACATCAAGAAGTGCAGCAGCGCGTGGCAAAATGTTTTTGCCAGTTGTAGTAGAAGCAGCAAGGATATGGCTATAGCCTTTACCTAATTCTGCAACCAGTTTCGCTACATTTTCAGCCAGTTGATTTGCATAAGCAGCGTCGTCAGCAAGTAAAACTTTGCTTACGCCCGCAACTTTAGCTGCCTGATCAGCAACTGCTTGAGCGCCAGAACCAGCAACCAATACAGTGATATCACCACCGATTTTTTGCGCCGCAGCAACAACGTTTAAAGTAGCAGCGTTAAGTGCTTTGTTGTCGTGCTCAGCGATTACTAAAATACTCATGATTTTTATCCTTCTGTATTAGATCACTTTCGCTTCGTTTTTCAATTTTTCTACAAGCTCGTCTACAGACTTCACTTGTACGCCAGCTTTACGCTCTGCAGGAGATTCAACTTTTACTGTTTTCAGTTTAGTTGTAGTAGTTACACCGAAATCTGCAGGTGACTTGGTATCAAGCGGTTTTTTACGCGCTTTCATGATGTTTGGAAGAGCTGCATAACGTGGCTCGTTCAAACGTAAGTCAGTAGTTACGATCGCTGGAAGTGATAATTCAACAGTTTGTAGACCACCGTCGATTTCACGAGTCACTTGTACTTTGTCGCCTTCAACTTTAACTTCTGAAGCGAATGTACCTTGACCTGCACCTAGAAGTGCACCAAGCATCTGACCAACCTGGTTAGAGTCGTCATCAATTGCTTGTTTACCAAGAAGGATCAATTGTGGTTGTTCAGCTTCAACAACGCCTTTTAGAATTTTAGCAACTTCTAGCGCACCTAGCTGGCTGTCATCAGCTTCAACCAGAATACCGCGGTCAGCACCAAGCGCCATTGCAGAACGGATTTGTTCTTGCGCTTCTTTAGGACCAATAGAAACAACAACGATTTCTGAAACAGTTCCTTTTTCTTTTAAACGAACCGCTTCTTCCACCGCGATTTCACAGAATGGGTTAATTGACATTTTAACGTTTGTTAAGTCAACACCACTGTTGTCCGGCTTAACGCGAACCTTAACGTTGGCATCAACCACACGTTTTACAGCAACAAGAGCCTTCATGTAATCCTCGGCTGTTTTAGCAAATGTAAATGTTGAGAAAAGTTATAATAACTCTTCACTTAAATTTTTTTAGGTGCCCTATCTTGCAATGTGCACGGCATTTCGGTCAAGTCACAATTCAGCAAAGAGCTGTAAAAATGCGTAATTTTCCTTGAACGATGCGTTCACAATTAATGCGTATCGATTTATTACAATGAATTTTATCAATATTTAATAAAATTTAACCTTTGATTTTTATTATTTTTTTATTTGATGAAACACATCAGAACTTTTGATTTTTGCTTATTAAATGCACAAATCCGTCCTTAGATTTGTGGAAAATGACTTATATTTAAAAATGACCGCTTTGGTCAGTTTGGACATAATAGAGAATTGTTCATCATTTATTCTGCATATCTGCTCAATTTACTCCGCTTTATTTTGTTGGCAGGTCTAAAAATCGGGTTGTCATCAATCTATAAATATAAAAAAAGCATACCGGGAGCAGTATGCTTTTTTAAAATACGCCATTGCTTAATTAATAATTAACCAGCTTGCAGCAAGGGCAAGTAAACCACCTGAGGTGCCATCAACCCATTTCTGTTTACGCTCATCAATTTGTGTATTGCGGATAATTCTGCTGAACAGAATGCTGAGAGCACAATAAACAATGAAAATCATGCCGATAAAAATAAAAGAGAGAATTAAGCCTTGGCTTACAGTATTTCCGCTTTTATCGATAAACTGCGGCAAGATCGCAAAATAGATCAGCATGCCTTTAGGATTGAGTAAGGCCGTAAAGAAGCCTTTTTTCACTGGATTAGCACTGGTCTTTTTCTCAATTTTCATTGAATTTTTGCTAAATACTGATTTCAACAGGCTACAAGCCAGATAGAGCAAATAAGCAATACCCAACCAGCGAATCGCCTCAAACAATACCGGAAAAGACACGATAATGGCTGCGATTCCTAATGCTACCAAAATGGAATGTACCAGATAGCCTGTACAGATCCCGATGGTTGCCATCATGCCTGCTTTTGCATCTTTACCCATCACTTGAGACAGGATAAACAGCATATCTGGTCCAGGTGTAAAAATCAGGGGGAGCACGGTCAGTGCAAAAAGTGCAAATACAGACATTTCCTTTTTCCTTTGAATCTTCGGAAAGTGAAATTAGTATCTGCGAATTTTTACAAAATAGGCTTTCAATTTATTTTATAATAAGTATTATTTTTCGAATTATATTCTAATTTATGAAAATATCTTCCAAGTCTGTGCGAGTAAAACTTGATCGAATTGATAAAAATATCATTCATCACTTGCAAGCCAATGGTCGTATTCAGAACAACGATCTGGCACGTGAAATTGGACTATCCCCTTCTTCCTGTCTGCGTCGGGTGAAATTGCTTGAAGATGCGGGCGTGATCCAAAATTACACCACCATCGTGGATTCACAGAAAATCGGTTTTCAACTGATTCTGTTTTCACGGATCTGGCTGGTCGGTCAGGATGCAGAAACCATTGATACTTTTATTGAGGCGATGAAAGAGCTGCCTCAGGTGATGGAGTGCTATATCATTCTGGGTGAATGTGATGCGATGTTAAAAGTTGTGGTGCCTGATCTGGAAAGTTACCGTAAATTCCAGTCCACACATTTGACCAAGAAAAATGGCATTACCAGTGTCAAAACAGATTTACCCAGCCAGATTATCAAGCAAAGTTTTCAGTTACCCTTGGATGACTTATAAAATATTTTAGCAATAAAAAAGGATGACCTTAGTCATCCTTCATGTTCATTAAACTTGCAGAAAGTCACGATGCACATGACTCAGTTCAATCAGTTCATAAGACTTCAGATCGAAAATATTCCAAATTTCGAGCGCATCTTCTTTTAGGTCAACAGCTTTACTGGCTCGCTGCGTGGTCTGCCATTGCAGATCAGAAATCCATAGATAATACTGGTCTGTCTCAGGATTATAAGCCTGTATTTTCCCTTCCGCATTAATCCCTTGCACAATTGCCCCTTCAGGGAGAACGGCTTCAATAGTGGGCAAGCTAATCTCAACAAAATGTTTGATCTGGCGTAAACCATAACCCGCGAACATGTCTTTTTGAGCTGGGCTTAACTGCGCATACTTTTGTTGTATATCCGGGATAATTGCTGTGTCCATAAAAATTCCAGTATCGAGATTGCTGATTTTCTTTTAAAAATTGATTACTATTTATACTTATATCCGAAAACAGCCATTTGAAAAATAAGACAATAGTGAAATATCTTTCTAACAGTCTGTTCAGGTCATATTTTGAGCATGATACATGAAAGTTTTGTGCCATGAATCCTAATCATCCGACAAGCGGAAGAAAACTTTATATTTTTCCTATTCTTTATGCTGTGCCCGCGGATGCGCCTGATCATAAATCTGCGCAAGTCGATCAAAATCAATATGAGTATAAATTTGTGTAGTACTCAAATTGCTATGCCCCAACATTTCCTGAACGGCACGAAGATCACCGCTATTCGACAGCATATGACTGGCAAAACAATGCCGCAATAAATGCGGATGCAGGTCAACATTAACCCCTGCACGCTGCGCCTGAAACTTGACCCGGTTTTCAATTTGCCGTGCACCGAGCGGATTGCCTTTTTGGGTGATAAATACATTCGCGTCAGGTACAAAATCACCATTCCAGAGCGGATAAATTTTTAGCCATTCCATCAGACTGTCTTTGGCTTTTGAACCAAAAGGCACTACCCGGGTTTTATTGCCTTTACCAGTAATACGCAAGAGCTGACGATTAAAATCAACATCCTTGATTCTTAAGCTCTGAATTTCTGCCAAACGTAAACCACTGGAATAGAGTAATTCCAGAATCGCCTTGTCTCTCAACCACATTTGCTGCTGCGCTTCGGTTTCTGGAGCCGGCTGGTCCAGAATCTGGTTCACAGTTTCAATATCCACCATACCCGGCAAAGGACGTGACTGACGTTTCAACTGAAAATCATCAGCCGGATTAAATGCCAGATACTGCGCCTGCTCTGCCCATTTCATGAACTGGCGAATCGAAGAAAGCATCCGTTGCAAGCTACTTGAACTTAATCCGTGCTGCTCGACTTTTTCAGCCAGAAATTGACGTAAATCTGTGGCTTCCACATCATTGAGTGCCAGTCGTTGTACTGCGCAGAACTCCAGAAAATCAGCCACATCACGTTCATAGGCCTGCAAGGTATGTTTAGACTGGTTCTGGATCTCACGTTCTTTGAGCCAGATTCCGAGCAAGTCTTTTGCAGAAAGCTTTACTTGCTCCATTCAATTGACTCCAGCCAGGCTTCAATCAGTTCTGCGGTCTGTACCGGATGAGTCGCCGCAAAGAAATGATCCCCGTTTTGAATTATATACAGGTTTGCATGTTTCAAATTTTGCTTTAAGCATTGCCCCACCTGAACGGTACTTAAAGAGTCTTGATCACCCCAGATCAATAGAACAGGAATCTCAAGATTGCTTAACTGTTTCAGGCTAAATACGGTTTGATCTTGTAAAAACCAATCAGGAACATCTTTAAACTGCTCGCGATAATCTATCCGCCAGTCAGCACAACCGAACTGTGATAGATCCACACCACCAGAAGTTGCCAATAAAACCAGTCCTTTGACTTTCTGTGGATGATGCAGTGCAATCCCAACTGCAAGAACTCCCCCCATGGACTGGGCAACCAGAATCGAATCATCCTCAATCTGCTCTGTGATGAGTTCCTGCAGATCATGAAGATTTTGAATAGTTGAATTTGGTTCTACCCCATCGAAGCCCGGATATGTCAATATTTTTGTAGATTGATCTGTTTTTAAATGAGCCAACAACGGCTGCCAAAAGCCTTGGCTGCCTGATGCACCCGGTAAAAACACAAGCTGATTCATAGAGCTGTTGTGATATCAATTAAATATGGAATTCATCCTATCATAAAAAAAGCACCGTACTATGTGCGGTGCTTTTTAGAGAAATAAATGTGGGATTAACCCTGGAAGTAGCGCAAGTCCAGTCGACCTTCATAAACATTGGCGGTTGGACCTGTCATCCAGACTACATCACCTTCTTTCCATTCAATCTGCAATTTACCACCCGCAAGTTCAATTTCGACCTTGCTAGATAACAAACCACGGCGCATACCAGACACTGCTGCAGCACAGGCACCTGTACCACAAGCCAGTGTTTCGCCTACACCACGCTCATAAACACGTAAACGAGCATGCTTTTCATCAATGATCTGCATAAATCCAGCATTAACGCGTGCCGGGAAACGCACATGAGATTCCACCTGTGGACCAATTTTAGCCACATCAGCAGTCAACACATCCGGAACAATCGTCACTGCATGTGGATTACCCATATTCACCACATCAATCGTCAGTTTCTCACCACCCACCAGATCGATGTCATACAGATTTTCCGGTTCTTCAGCCACGAATGGAATTTCCTGAGGTAGGAATTTTGGATAACCCATATTCACTCGTACCCAGCCATTGGCACCAAGTTCAGGTTCCACGATTCCAGCTTTGGTCTGTACCTTGATTTTGGTTTTAGTCGTTAATTGACGTTCATGCACGAAACGGGCAAAACAGCGCACACCATTACCGCACTGCTCAACTTCAGAACCATCCGCATTAAAAATACGGTATTTAAAATCTGCACTTGGAATATCAGGCGGTTCAACAATCAAGAGCTGGTCAAAACCCACACCAAAGTTACGATTTGCCAAGCGCTGAATAGTGAGAGTATCCAGATAAGCACGCTGGCTAATCAGGTCTACCACCATAAAATCATTGCCCAAGCCATGCATCTTGGTAAATTCAAGCAACATTATTCAGTCTCCTTAAGGCAATAAACGCTCACGTTCCCAAAGTGATTCAACCGTTTCACGCTCACGAATCAGATGCGCCTGATCACCATCCACCATCACTTCAGCAGCACGGCCACGACTGTTATAGTTTGAACTCATTACGAAACCATATGCACCAGCCCCAAGAACTGCTAGTACATCATTTTCTTTAATGGCAAGCTCGCGTTCTTTGCCCAGGAAATCGCCTGTTTCACAGATCGCGCCCACCACATCCCATTCTTTTGTTTCCACATCTGTACGCGGTGTCACAGACTGAATATCCATCCATGCTTCATATAAAGCTGGACGAATCAGGTCATTCATCGCGGCATCAATGATGGCAAAGTTACGGTGATTGGTTGGTTTCAGCAGATCCACTTTGGTCAGTAAAACACCTGCATTGGCAGAGATACTACGACCCGGCTCCATATAAACTTTCAGGCCCAGTTTTTCTAAAGCCGGACGCATGGCATTGGCATATTCTTCAACCGATGGGGGTGTTTCATCTTTATATGTCACACCCAGACCACCACCGATATCGATGTGTTTCAAGTTGATGCCCATATCTTTCAGCTTGTCGATCATCACAATAACACGATCCAGCGCATCAACAAACGGCTGAGTTTCAGTCAACTGCGAACCGATATGACAGTCAATCCCGACCACTTCAAGATTTGGCAATGATGCTGCATAAGCATAGGTATCAAATACGCTATCTGATGGAATACCAAATTTGTTTTCTTTTAAACCAGTGGAAATATATGGATGAGTCTTGGCATCAACATCCGGATTAACACGTAGAGAAATCGGCGCTTTAACCTTAAGTTCAGCCGCTACTTTCTGAATACGGTCCAGTTCGGCATAAGATTCCACATTAAAACAGGCGATGCCTACTTCTAATGCCTTTTTAATATCTGCTTCAGATTTACCCAAGCCTGAGAATACGATTTTTGAAGGCTCACCACCGGCTTTCAAGACACGAGCCAGTTCACCACCAGTCACGATATCGAAACCAGCACCCTGCTTGGCCAATACATTCAATACCGCAAGATTAGAGTTTGACTTTACCGCAAAACAGATTTGATGATCGATAAAGCTAAAAGCACGGTCCATATCCAGATAATGCTTTTCAAAAGTTGCTTTTGAATAAACATAAAGTGGTGTGCCAAATTGCTCTGCGAGCTGTTGCAGTGAACATTGCTCAGCATGCAATACCCCATTAATGCGGGTGAAACTCATGAATGTATCCTTTCTCTGAAAGTCTTAAGGAGATGGTGTTGAATCGGATTCAGCGGGCGCTTCAAACTGCTGCTTGACCGGCGCATCCTGTTGTTCATCTGATACTTGCGGTGCAGATTCAGTATTTTTATAGAGTAAATACTTGGCACGTTTATCGTAGTTTGGATCATTTGAAAGATGTAAAGCTCCCGACTGACCACAACCGACCAAGACAAAACCGACTGTAATTAAACTGATGTAGCAAATGACTTGACGCATCTGACCACCTATATGAGTATTTTCGATGAAGTATAACGCGATCATCCGTATGACCAAAGCGCTAAACGCTAGAGAGTATATTCAGACATAAAAAAACGCCAGCAGATCGCTGACGTTTTTATTGATATGGATTATTTATGTTTCTGTTTATAGAAACCTAAATATCCAATAATCAGCAAAATGAACCAGACCGGGCTAACCATCAAGGCACGACGGGTATCATCTTCCAGTGACAACACACCAATCATGCCGACAAAGAAAATAATCACGATCCAGCAAGTTACTAATCCACCAGGCAACTTGAATATGGATTTAGCATGCAATTCTGGACGGGTACGGTAATAGATCATATAACTCCAGATAATGATCAGCCATACACAGATAAACAGGATGGTCGACAGAGTTGTTGCCAAAGTAAATGCTTCAACCGTATTTGGTACGAAGTACTGTAATGCTGCACCGAGCAATAAACAGATCGCAGAGAAATACAAAGCATTGGCTGGAACGGCGCGCGAATTCAAACGACCAAAGGCTTTCGGTGCCTGTTCTTCCCGAGACAAACCAAACAGCATACGGCTGGTTGAGAACACCCCACTGTTCATCGATGACATTACTGATGACAACACCACCAGATTCATGATGATTGCAGCCGCTGCAATACCTGCCTGACTGAACAGATTCACAAACGGAGAAACATTTGGATTGATCTGATCCCATGGCGTTACTGACATCACAATGATCAGAGCCAGCACATAGAAAATAATGATACGGATCGGGATCGAGTTCACCGCTTTAGGCAAGTTACGCTCTGGATCTTTGGTTTCAGCAGCCGTAGTACCAACCAGCTCTACACCCACAAAGGCGAAAATCGCAATCTGGAAACCGGCCAGGAAGCCCATAGTCCCTGTCGGGAATAAACCGCCATGATCCCAGATATGCGCAAATGAAGCGACCGTACCTGCATCACTAGTAAAGCCAGTAAAGATCATCCATAAACCTACGGCGATCAGTACAATAATGGCGATAATCTTGATCAAAGCAAACCAGAATTCCATTTCACCAAACAGTTTCACGGTTGCCAGGTTCAAGCCCATAATAAAGACAATAGAGGCAATACTGATCAACACGCCTTCATCCGGAGTAAATGGCAGACCGTTATTAAAGAATTGCAAGTAATAGATAATGGCTGACAAATCCGCGATACCAATCGTGATCCAGCATAACCAGTAGGTCCAGCCGACAAAATAACCTGCCCATGGCCCGATCAGATCTGTGGCAAAATCAATAAAAGATTTATATTGCAGATTGGATAACAATAATTCACCCAATGCACGCATGACCAGAAACACCATAAAACCGATGATCATATAAATCACCAGAATGGATGGTCCTGCCAGGCTAATGGTTTTCCCTGAACCCATAAACAGGCCGGTGCCAATCGCACCCCCAATGGCAATTAACTGCAGGTGCCGGTTGGATAAACTACGCTGTAGCTCACCATCTTCCGATGATGAGTGACTATATTTTTCTGACATTATTTCATTTCAACTTTGAGTTTTAATCGCGACAAATTAACGTAAAAAACATGGAATACAAAAAGAAAATTCGCATCATTTGTATTTTCCAACTAATCTTGCAAGTTAATTTATTTTTCTTATATCAATATTCATTTATCTTTAGTCTTAGTTTTAAGGCGCAATGAATACAGGATTTTTCTTGTCAAAGCGCTGAAACTATGTAAAAAATAGAATACAAATCCGCCAATATTCGCGTTTAGGATGAGCGCGCATGGCATAGCAATTGCTTTTCAATCAACATCTCAAATAAAGCTGACACGGATAAATAAGAAGAAATTTATGCAAAATTTACAAAGCATCATGGAAACCGTCAGTGGCTGGGTCTGGGGCCCATATATGCTGGTCCTCATTGTCGGTACCGGTATATTCCTGACCTTCCGCCTGCTGTTCTGGCAGTTCCGCATGTTGCCACTGGCCTTTAAACAGGTTTTTGGCAAACACCCTTCGCATGAAGGCGATATTTCCCAGTTTGGCTCACTCATGACCGCGCTGTCAGCTACCATCGGTACCGGTAATATTGCCGGTGTGGCAACTGCCTGTGTGCTGGGCGGCCCAGGGGCCGTATTCTGGATGTGGATGACTGCCCTGTTCGGAATGGCAACCAAATATGGCGAAGGTGTATTGGCCGTCAAATACCGGGTTAAAAATGAACGCGGTGAAATGTCTGGCGGTCCAATGTATTACATTGAGCGTGGCCTTAAATGGAAATGGCTGGCGCTGATCTTTGCGTTCTTTGGTGCTGTAGCGTCTTTCGGAATTGGTAGTTCAGTGCAATCCAATACAGTAGCACTCGCGGTAGAAAATGGTTTCGGCCTGGAAACCTGGGTTACAGGGATCGTGATCACTGCGTTTTCTGCACTGGTAATTCTAGGCGGGATTAAGTGGATTTCTAGAGCTGCTTCCTTCATCGTACCGATCATGGCGATTGGCTATGTGGCGGGCGGTCTGATTATTATTTTCACTCATCTCGATTTAGTTGGCCCTGCACTGAAAATGATTTTCACCTATGCCTTTACTGGTGAAGCTGCCGTAGGTGGTGCGATTGGTGCAGCAATTCGTTATGGTGTTGCGCGTGGTGTCTTCTCGAATGAAGCTGGTATGGGTTCGGCACCGATTGCCGCTGCTGCTGCAAAAACCGATCATCCTGCCCGTCAAGGTCTGGTTTCCATGACCGGAACTTTTATTGACACGATTATTGTCTGTTCGATTACCGGTATTGTCTTGGTGATGGGCTTCATCATGGCCGGTAGTGATTTTGGTGGACAAACCGGTGCTGTTCTGACCGTTTCTACATTTAACAAATTGCTGCCAGGTGTTGGTGGCTGGATTGTGACCTTCGGCATTATCTTCTTCGCCTATTCCACCATTTTAGGCTGGAGCTACTACGGGGAAAAATGTGCCACCTATCTGCTCGGTGAAAAATTTGTATTCCCTTATCGCATCATTTATATCGCTTCAGTATTTATTGGCTGTGTAGCAACACTGGATCTGGTCTGGCTGTTCGCAGATACCTTCAACGGTTTGATGGCGATTCCAAACTTGATCGGCCTGCTACTGCTGTCTGGGGTGATCGTGAAAGAATCCAAAGATTTTATTGCTCGCCGTAAATCAGGTGAACTGTATTAATAAAATTTAAAACCCTTAATAAAAAAGCCACTTTCTTAGTGGCTTTTTTATTATTTAAGTTTTCTAAAACTATCAGTTCACACGGCCAGAAAATTCATCGTCATCATCATGAGCTTGATTTAGATTTAAGAACTCTTCACGGTCTGCTTCAATTTCCAGCGCAGTTTCTAGAGATAATACAAAGAACAGCACTCCCGGAATCTTCATCTCCCCTTCGGCATCTTCCAGATGTTCACTGACCATTTGGTAAACCGGATGGGCTTCATCAAATGGCACATCGATATAAAGATCACCTGAATAACTTTCAATTACGCCAAGCTGTTCTATCCCCATACAGGGTGCAAAATTAATTTGGCGTTGCTCCAGCCATTCCATCAGGTTCTGACGTAAATGATAGGACTCAGCATCTGCATTTTCATGTTCGTAATTTTCAAAATGTACAAATAATACATCACGGTCTTTTTCACGTGCGATCGCATCGATATGTTTTAAAAGTTGTGGCATGTCAGGTTTCCTGTACCCGTGATGAATTTTCTCATTATAGAAGGTATTTTACTTTCATGTAGAAAGGTACATCCATAAGCGTCATATGTTGACGTAAATCACTGACTTTTTTCAGCGAAAGGTCTTGGTTTTCAGTCTCATTCACCGCTATGCTGTAGCCCCCCATTCCCAATATTTATTTTCGGAAATTATGGCTAAAGCAAAAAGTGTGTATCGTTGTGAACAATGTGGAGCTGACCATCCCAAATGGGCGGGTCAGTGTTCTGAATGTGGGGAATGGAACAGTCTGGTAGAAGTCAGTATTGCGCCTGCAACGACACATCGTGCTCAGCCAAAGATTGGCGGCTATGCAGGTCAGGCAGCTGCGATTACTACGCTGAATAAAGTCTCCGTTTCACATGAAACCCGGTTGCAAACAGGGATTGGTGAGTTTGACCGAGTCTTAGGCGGTGGTCTCGTTACAGGTTCTGTGGTACTGATTGGTGGTGACCCGGGGATTGGTAAATCAACTATTCTGCTGCAAACCGCAACCCATATGGCAGCAGGCAATAGCTCTGCCCTGTATGTGACAGGTGAAGAATCCCTGTCTCAGGTGGCATTACGCGCCCAGCGTCTGGACTTACCAACTAACCAATTGAAAGTCATGGCAGAAACCTGTGTGGAACGCATTTGCGAGGTGCTTGCACAGGAACGTCCTGCTGTTGCGATTTTGGACTCGATTCAGACTTTATATACCGAAACCTTGCAGTCTGCACCAGGTGGTGTGTCACAGATTCGTGAATCTGCAGCCCTACTGACCCGTTTCGCCAAAAATAGCGGCACTGCCCTGTTTATTGTTGGTCACGTGACCAAAGAAGGTGCCTTAGCAGGTCCGCGTGTATTGGAACATATGGTGGACTGTGTGCTGTATTTTGAAGGCCAGTCGGATTCTCGTTACCGTATGATCCGCGCAGTCAAAAACCGTTTCGGTGCAGTCAATGAACTTGGCGTCTTTGGCATGACCGATAAAGGTCTGCGTGAAGTCGCCAATCCATCTGCCATTTTCCTCAGTCGTTATGATGAAGCGATTCCAGGTTCCATCGTCATGATTAGCCGTGAAGGAACTCGCCCACTCCTGGTTGAAGTTCAGGCTTTGGTCGATGATGCTCATGGCCAGCCACGCCGTGTAGCCTTGGGGTTAGAGCAGAATCGTCTGAATATGCTGCTGGCCGTGATGCACCGTCATGGTGGCGTACAAACATCCGGACAGGATGTCTATGTCAATATCGTCGGTGGTTTAAAGATTACCGAAACCGGTTCTGACCTGGCTGTACTTTTAGCGTGTGCATCCAGTATCCGGACTAAAGCCTTGCCTCAGCAACTCGCTGTTTTTGGTGAAGTTGGTCTTTCTGGCGAAATTCGTCCGGTGCCGAATGGTCAGGAACGTCTGAAAGAAGCCGTCAAACATGGTTTTAAATATATTATTTTACCGCGTGCCAATGCACCGCAAAAACCGATTCCCGGCGTACAGGTCATTGCTGTAGCCCGATTGCATGAAGCCCTGAGTGAAGCCATGAGCCTAAGTGATGAACTCAGTTAGTTTTAATCGATAAATCTTGCAAAAAGCTTAAAAAAATACACATTTTTGATTGAAATCCCCTATAAAGCCTATATAAATAGAGTATTCAAATAAGTTTTTTTCACATAGGAAAATTGAATGGAAGTTCGACAGCGTGGTTTGGTTGCAGGTCTTTTAACAGCAGCATTACTGGTTGCTCCTTTAACTGCTGAAGCAAAACGTGCCGGTGGCGGTAAAAGCCATGGTATGCAACGTTCTGCTGCGCCTACTCAATCTTATCAACAACCTCGTCAAGCTGCGCCAGCACAACAGGCTCCAGCCGCTGGTGCTGCAACTCAGCAAAGATCTGGTCCAGGTGTAGGTAGTATGGTTGCTGCCGGTGTAGCAGGTGCTGCAGTGGGTGCAGTTGCTGCCAATGCGCTGGCTGATGACAAAGAAGTACAAGCGGCTTCTGAAGCTCAAGCAGCTCAACAGCAACAAGAGGAAAAAGGTGGTATTCCTGGCTGGATCTGGATCTTGCTTGCTGCCGCTGTTGCCTTCTTCATTTTCCGTAAGATGGGCGTAAAAAAAAAAGTAGCTTCTAATCCATACGCTCCAAATAGTGGTGCTGGTCATTCAGCACCATTTGGTCAGACACCTCCTCGCGGTGGTGACAACACCAATATTTTTGGTCAGAACGTGGGTGGTAGCACACCAAGCACAAATGCTCCGTTTGGTTCAGCTCCGGTAAATAACGCGCCATTTGGTGCAGCCTATACCAATAGCGGCAACCAGCTTCCAGATGGAACAGAACCTGCGACTTTCTTACGTGTTGCACGTCAGCGCTTCAACCACATTCAGTCTATGAATACGGCGAGCAACATTTCAGAAATTAAACGTTACCTGACCCCTGATCTTTACCAGTCGATGTATAACGATATTATGGCAAATCAGGATCAGGACGTAGCTGAGTTCTCTAACCTGAATGCAATGGTTGTGGATTCATCGAATGAGAATGGTCAATACGTAGTAAGCGTACGCTTCACTGGTACTGTAAGTGAAGACTTGAATAGCCAACCTCAACCGTTTGCTGAAATCTGGCACTTTGTCAAACCTGCCGGTTCTCAACAAGATTGGGTGGTTGCAGGAATCCAGCAAGACTAAATTCTTATCTCATTAATCGTATATCAACAGCGGCTTTCGGGCCGCTGTTTTGCTTTCTGAATCATTGAAAAATATTTAAATTTATTCTTGTTCTCTTTCTATTCGTTTTATTGTTATTCCTCTAAACAAATAGCTTAGTTTGCGTGTTTTAAGCTCTATCAGTCGACTTTTATACAAAAGCCAGTTTTCGGATTGGCTTTTTTATTTTGAACCTTTTAATCTAGATACAAAGATATTTGAGATACTGACATGACTGAGCGTGTTTCTCCCCCTGCCACGCTGGCAAACCGCGCATTGGCAGGCAATGCCGAAGCCCAATTTGAGCTTGCCGAGCTCTATATGCAAAGCGAGCATGACGAAGACATCATGCTGGCCGAAGAGTGGGCATTGAAAGCAGCCAATGGTGGCTGGGTTGAAGCCATGTACTGGCTCGGTGAGGGTTATACGGTTTATGCCAAAGAAATCGCTGAGGAAGACCCAGAAGATTCTAAAGCTCACTTTGAGTTAGCCTATTACTGGTTGAGTAAAGCCAATTTCGAAAAACACCCTGCAGCGACTTTAGAACTGGCTGGTTTTTACCGTCGTGGTGATGTGGTCGAAAAAGATGTTGAAAAATCTATCGCTCTTGTAAAGCAAGCAGCTGAATGGGGTGAAGTTCAAGCCATGCGTGATCTTGCCTTTATTTATGCCAATGGTCTTGGTGTGGCCGCTGATGACATACAGGCAGATTACTGGACTAAGAAAGCAGATGAAATTGAGCAGGACATAGAATAAATAACAAGCCCGTCAGATGATGGGCTTTTTTACGAGAATAAAACTTTATTTCAGTTTTCAAATATCAGGATATTTCTCAAAATATTTTCAAAATTTTCTTATTAGTCAGATAATAAACAATTTCGGATTGGAACCAAATTAATTTCCAAGTACAATACCCCGCTAGTCGAGGGATGCTGCGACGTTTTACAGGTACGAAATGTAAAAGCGCCAGGCTCGACGATCGGTCCATCTTTTTCTAGACAGACCAACAACGGCATCCGCGAACTGAATGATCAATTATTGTTTTTTATAAGGAGATCGTGATGAACGCGGTTAATGCTTCATTTACAGATTATAAAGTTGCCGATATTTCCCTAGCTGACTACGGCCGTAAAGAAATCAAACTTGCAGAAGCTGAAATGCCAGCCCTCATGGGTCTGCGTAAACGCTACTCAGCTGCTAAACCGCTTGCTGGTGCCAAAATCCTTGGCTGTATCCACATGACTATTCAAACTGCGGTTTTAATTGAAACTCTGGTTGAATTAGGCGCTGAAGTTCGCTGGACTTCTTGTAACATCTTCTCTACTCAAGATCACGCTGCTGCTGCAATCGCTGCTCGTGGTATTCCTGTATTTGCTTGGAAAGGCGAAACAGAAGAAGAATACATGTGGTGTCTTGAACAACAGATCAATGTGAACGGCAAACCTTGGGATGCCAACATGATTCTGGATGATGGTGGTGACTTAACTGCTGTTGTTCACGAAAAATATCCTGAACTGATTGCAAAAATCCACGGTATTACTGAAGAAACAACTACAGGTGTAGCACGTCTTCTGGAAATGTGGAAAGACGGCTCTCTGAAAGTTCCTGCGATCAACGTCAACGATTCAGTAACCAAGTCTAAAAACGACAACAAATACGGTTGCCGTCACTCTCTAAATGATGCGATCAAACGTGCAACTGACATGCTGCTTTCTGGCCGTCGTGCATTAGTGATCGGCTATGGTGACGTAGGTAAAGGTTCTGCTCAGTCTCTTCGTCAAGAAGGTATGATCGTACGTGTATCTGAAATCGATCCAATCTGTGCGATGCAAGCATGCATGGACGGTTATGAAGTGGTTTCTCCATACAAAAATGGCGTTCAAACTGGCAAAAAAGAAGATGTGAACGTTGATCTTCTTCAAAATACCGACCTGATCGTGACTACCACTGGTAACTACCACGTATGTGACGCTGCAATGTTAGATACACTGAAAGCTGGCGCAGTGGTTTGTAACATCGGTCACTTCGACACTGAAATCGATACTAATTACCTACGTGGTTACAAATGGGTTGAAGTAAAACCTCAAGTACACCAAGTATATCGTTCAGAAAATGAAAATGATTACCTGATCCTGCTTTCTGAAGGTCGTCTGGTGAACCTGGGTAATGCAACTGGTCACCCTTCACGTGTTATGGACGGTTCATTCGCGAACCAAGTATTGGGTCAAATGCACCTGTTCGCTGAGAAATTTGCGGATCTTCCTGAAGATCAAAAACAAGCAGCGATTCGTGTAGAACTGCTTCCTAAGAAATTAGACGAAGAAGTTGCTGCTGCAATGGTTGCCGGTTTCGGTGGTGTTCTGACTCAATTGACTCCAGAACAGGCAGATTACCTAGGTGTACCTGTTGAAGGTCCATTCAAGTCTGATGCTTATAAATACTAATTTTTGATTTCCACCTCACCCCGGCCCTCTCCTATAAGGAGAGGGAGATTTCCATTGTGAAAATTGTTATAGGGTAAGTCTTTAAAGACTTTAACTATCACAATGGTAGTCCCTTCTCCCTCTGGGAGAAGGTTAGGATGAGGGTAATCTATAAAATACAAGTATTTATAAAAAGGATTTGAACATGTCTAAACAGATTCCAATTTCTTTTGAGTTTTTCCCGACCAAAACCGATGCGGGTGCAGAAAAACTTAAAACCGTACATCAAGAACTACAACTGCTGAACCCAGAATTCTTTTCTGTGACGTATGGCGCGGGTGGTTCAACACGCGAACGTACTTTATCTACGATCAATGACTTTAATGGTAAAGGTACACCCGTTGCCCCTCACCTGTCTTGTATCGGTGATGACAAAGCGCGTATCGCTGAACTGCTTGATTTGTATAAGGCACAAGGAATTAACCGTATTGTCGCGCTGCGTGGTGACTTGCCATCTGGTCAGGTGGGCCTGGGTGAACTGCCATATGCACAGGATCTGGTTCGCTTTATCCGTGAACATTCAGGTGACCACTTCCATATTGAAGTTGCCGCTTATCCTGAAATGCATCCACAAGCAGACAGCTTTGATAAAGACATTCAGCACTTTGTGGATAAAGTAAATGCTGGTGCCAATGCGGCATTGACCCAGTTCTTCTTTAACCCGGATGCATACTTCTACTTTGTAGACCGCATCCAGAAAGCAGGCATTGATATTCCAGTAGCACCAGGCATCATGCCGATTACCAATGCCAGCAACCTGATTCGCTTCGCAGATGGTACAGGCGCAGAAATTCCACGCTGGATTCGCAAGCAACTGGCAACTTATGGGGATGACACTGCAAGCATTAAAGCCTTTGGTCATGAAGTCGTCGTAAAATTCTGCGAACGCCTGATTACTGGCGGTGCACCGAGCCTGCATTTCTACACCATGAATACCACTGATCCAACCCGTCAACTTGTTAAAGACCTCGGTCTTGCATAAGTAAAATACCTGATTTGAGAGTAAAACTTTAATGCCACGTTTTTTTATTGAAGCTGATTTAGCAGTAGATACCACTGTAGAACTGACTGAAACAGTGTTTCATCATTGGGTTAAAGTTTTACGTGCTCAAGTCGGCGAAAAAGCCACCCTGTTTAATGGACAAGGTGGTGAATATGAAGTTGAACTGGTTGAAGTTTCCAAAAAGTCGGCTGCTGTACAGGTCAATAGTTACAACCCTACGGATCGCACACCCAAATTTAAAGCCTTGCTTGGCCAGGTCATGAGTAAAGGTGACCGCATGGATTATGCGATCCAGAAAGCGGTCGAACTGGGTGTATCTGAAATTCAGCTTTTAACCTCTGAACGCTGTGAGATGCGCCTGAAATATGATCGTGATCAGAAGAAACTGGATCATTGGCAAGGTGTAGCCATTGCCGCTTGTGAACAGTGTGGAATGAACATTGTTCCTAAAATTTTAGCGCCTATGTCACTTGAAAAATGGCTGGAAACCGATCTTCCTCATACCAAACTGGTGCTAGCGCCAAACAAAGAAGAAATTGATGTTCTGGCGAATGCCACGCTGGATATTGCCTTGCTGATTGGCCCTGAAGGCGGCTTGAGTGAAGCTGAAATCCTAGCGGCGAATACGCAAGGCTTTGTCAATTGGTGTATTGGTGAACGTGTCCTGCGTACCGAAACTGCTCCTGTCGTTGCTCTCTCAATTTTGAATTACACTATTTAAGCGGTCAAAATTGTAAAATTTAGTTATTAATTTTATTGATTTTTATTTATAAGCACTCTACTCTTGAGTCAATAATAATGAAACACCTATTGATTGATTTAAGAATCATTCAGGCTTGAATAAAAATTAAAATCTAGGATAAAAACCGTTCAGGACGAATACAAGGCACTTAATTATATGATTGATAATCAAGAGGCTTATATCAAAGAGCACTTGCATCGTGCTCAGATTGCGAACACGCTTCGACATAGCCGATATTTTCTGTTAAGTATCATGATTATTTGCCTCTATATTTTCTGTGTTTATCACATTCAATATAGCTTATCGAATAGTTATTTTAATCTCTGGTTTATCCTGACTGAAATTACCGTCAGCATGTGCTGGCTCATCAATACCCTGTATTTTAAGCCTGAACAATATCAACTAAAAAATGCGCATTACTGGTTACAAATTCAGAGCCTTGCGGTAGGTTGCTGTATCGCTTCCGGTATTTCCCTGATTTATTATTACTTGCCGCAGGCCAATATCAATTTTGATGAAATAGAAGCACTCACCCTTTCGGCTTTGCTATTAATCGTGACTCAAGCTTTTGGTTTGACTTATTTAACCCAGAAGCTCAGTTACTTTTCACTGGTATTTTTACCTTCATTAGTACCCTTTTTACTCTTTCAGTTTTTTCATATTTCTGGTGCCAATCCGGTCTTTGGTCTAGCCTTAAATTTTGCAGTTATTGTGATCCTGCTCTGTGCCAATAGTACCTATCGTATTCACACACGTACTTCCCGCCTTTATGCGGAAAATGAATTACTGGTGAGCAATGCCGAACAGCAGGTCGCCTGGACGGATGAACTGTGCAAACAGTTACAGACTGAAGTCAATAAATCAAAAGATATCGAACTGGAGCTACAGCTCAGCAATCAGTTACTGGAACAGAAAGTTCGTGAACGTACTTATGATATCGAACAGATTAATATTGATCTGAAAAACCAGCAGCAAAACCTTGAGCTGACCCATGAAATCGCCGGCATCCGTCCATGGGACTGGAATATCAAAGACCGCAGTATTTTGCTGACCAATCATAAAGATGAGAAGGTACAACGGAAATCCAGTGAGCATCATTTGCAGTTACAACATATGATTCATCCCGATGATCTGGCTGCATTCAAAAGCAATATGAAACAGCATCTGCGTGGGAAAACTGAGCGCTATGAAGTAACTTACCGGATTCAGCAAGCGCCGGGAGTCTGGAGTTGGGTACATGATGTAGGTCGGGTGATCAGTCGCGATCCCGAAACTCACCGTCCTTTACGCATGGTGGGAATTTTGCGTGATATTCAACAGGAACGTAGTTCTCAAGAACGCCTGAAACTGGCAGCCAGTGTAATTGAGCAAGCAGCTGAAGGGATCTTCATCCTAAATGATGAATTACGTTATATCGAAGTGAACCCTTATTTCGAAAATTTGTCCGGTTTTGAACGTAATGAAATTCTAGGTAAATATCTATTTGATATTACTGCGAGTCATAAGTCACAGCAGCGCAGCATTCATTCCAATATCATCAAACAAGTTGTGAAAATCGGTTCTTTTGATGGCGAACTGAGTGAGAAATTCCTGTCTGGCAAAGAGATGCCACTCTGGTTACATATCAATGCAATTACCGATGATGAAGGCCGTATCACTCACTATATCGGCATTGTCTCTGATCTGACTGAGCGTAAATTACAGGAACAGCGCCTGTCTTATCTGGAAAATTACGACACACTGACTGATTTACCGAACCGTTTTTACTATAACTACCAGCTGCATCAATATCTGATGACGCAAAAAGATTCCATCAAGAAAATGGCGGTGATCCGACTCAATATCGACCGTTTCCGTCCATTGAATGAATATCTGTCTAATAATGGCGGTGATGAGCTGTTGCGTCAGGTGGCACAACGCTTACGTCTGACCAATGCTGAAGCTCTATTTGTTGCTCATCTAAATGGCGATGACTTTGCGATTTTGTATGAAATCTCGCATATTCGCCCTTCTGTACAAGAACATTGTCAACGTATTGCTGAAGCTTTCCAGGCTCCTTTCCATATTTTCGGCCAAGATTATGTGATTACCCTGTCGATGGGTGTAGCCTTCTATCCAGATCATGGTCGTCAGTTAGACTATTTAAATAACTGTGCAGAACAGGCGCTGAGTGAAGCCAAAAATCTAGGCGGGAATACTATCCATTTTTACTCCAATGAAAATACAGCTTTGCTAGAGCAAGGAATTTTCATTGAACGCGATCTGCGTAAAGCCATCCAAAATGGCGAACTCGTAGTTTATTATCAGCCGAAAATTAATTTCAATGACCAGCATATTTATGGCTTTGAAGCTTTAGTGCGCTGGAAACATCCAGAAAAAGGCATCATCCCACCTAGCTTGTTTATTCCTTTAGCCGAACAGACCAGCCTGATTTCCGAGATCGGCCGTCTGGTGATTCAGCAAACTGCCAAACAGATTCGTGAATGGAATGATCTTGGCTTTCATAATATCTGTGTCTCTGTGAATATCGTGGCACAGCAACTGCGTCGTGGTCAGTTACTCGATGATCTGGATCAGGCCATTAGCGAAAACCAGATTTCTGGCACCAGTCTGGAACTGGAAATTACTGAATCTTCACTGATTGAAAACTCTGAATCTGTCAAAAATCTGCTGAACCAGATCAAGCAGCGCCAGATTAATATCTCGCTGGATGACTTCGGAACCGGTTATTCTTCTTTGTCCTATCTTGCCGATTTTCCTATTGACATTCTCAAAATTGACCGCAGTTTTGTCTCTAAAATTGGCGAACATAAACAGGAAGCGATTGTCAGCGCCATGGTTGCGATGGGTAAAGCCATGGGCATGACTGTCGTCGCTGAAGGTATTGAAACTGAAGAACAGCTGCAATATCTGCGTGATTTAGATTGTGATATTGCCCAAGGCTACTTCTTCTCCAAGCCATTGCCGGAACTGGAAGCAACTGCATATTTAGAACAGAATCGCGTCGCTGAAACTTATATATATCAAGTCTAAGTCTATATCTACCTCGAATAAGATTGTCGCAAAAATGGTCGACTTTGACTGGGCTAAGTGCTTAACAAATGTTATATTCAGAGCCATAAATGCAATTTTTTACCCGCTTTCTGGGTAATCTTTACAACGATAGAGATACAGATGGACGAACAATCTTTAAAGCAGCAGGCTCTTTACTATCACGAATTCCCTACTCCAGGAAAAATCAGCGTTACACCAAGCAAACAATTGGTCAACCAACGTGACTTAGCCCTTGCTTACTCGCCTGGCGTTGCCGCACCATGTCTTGAGATTGAACGCGATCCTTCAACAGCTGCACTTTATACCGCACGCGGTAACCTGGTTGCAGTGGTCAGTAACGGTACAGCAGTTCTTGGTTTGGGTAATATTGGCCCACTGGCGTCTAAACCAGTCATGGAAGGTAAAGGCGTACTGTTCAAAAAATTTGCGGGTGTTGATGTATTCGATATCGAAATTGCTGAAAATGATCCAGACAAGATTGTTGATATTGTCGCTTCTCTAGAGCCCACTTTTGGCGGGATCAACCTGGAAGACATTAAGGCTCCAGAATGTTTCTATATTGAACAGAAACTTCGTGAACGCATGAAAATTCCTGTGTTCCACGATGACCAGCATGGTACTTCAATCATTGTAGGTTCTGCTCTTCTGAATGCATTGCAATTAAATGGCAAAAAAATTGATGAAATCAAGATCATTGCTTCAGGTGCCGGCGCTGCTGCCCTGTCTTGCTTGAACTTGCTTTGTGCCCTTGGCGCGAAAAAAGAAAATATCATCGTTGCTGACTCACGTGGTCTATTAACAACTAAACGTGAAGGTCTGGACGAATCTAAAAAAGCATATGTACAAGACATTGATGCCTCTCAGATCGGTGACGTGATTGCAGGTGCAGATATGTTCTTGGGTCTTTCTGCAGCCGGTATTCTCACCAAAGAAATGGTGAAACTGATGGCCAAAGATCCAATTATCTTTGCCTTGGCGAACCCGGATCCAGAAATTCTGCCTGAACATGCGCATGAAGTTCGTGATGACGTGATCATGGCGACTGGCCGTTCTGACTATCCGAACCAGGTAAATAACGCACTGTGCTTTCCTTATATCTTCCGTGGTGCATTAGACGTTGGTGCCACCACCATTAATGAAGAGATGAAAATTGCCTGCGTACACGCAATTGCACGCATGGCACATGTAGAAGCAGATGCTGCATCTTATGGTGAAAAATCAGCTTCTTTCGGTCGTGATTACCTGATTCCTGGTCCACTGGATCAACGTCTGATTCTGGAAATTGCGCCTGCAGTTGCACAAGCTGCAATGGATTCTGGCGTGGCAACTCGTCCAATTCAGGATTTCTCGGCATATCGTCAACGTCTGTCTGAGTTTGTTTACAACTCAGCCTTCATGATGAAACCAATCTTTGCACAAGCTAAAACAGATCCTAAACGTATCGCTTATGCAGAAGGTGAAGACCTGCGTGTACTGCGTGCTGCGCAAATTGCAGTGGATGAAGGCTTGGCAAAACCGATTCTGGTGGGTCGTCCAGCAGTCATCGAAGCCAATATCAAGAAATTAGGCTTACGTCTTGAAGATGGTGTGAATATCACTATCGTGGATCAGGAAAAGAACCCAGATTACGAAAAATTTGCAGACGACTATTACAACCTGATGCAACGCAAAGGTGTAACGCCTGAATATGCACACCGTGAAGCGCGTCGCCGTTCTACCCTGATCGCTGCGATGCTGGTTCGTCATGGCATGGCGGACGGTATGTTATGTGGTACTTACTCAAGCTATGACATCCATCTGGACTTTGTCAGCAATGTCATCGGCAAACAGGATGGCCATAATACCTTCTTCACCTTAAACGCATTAATGCTTGAAGAGCGCAACCTGTTTATCGCGGATACCTACATCAACCGTAATCCAACGGCTGAACAGCTTGCTGAGATGACGATTCTGGCTGCTGAAGAAGTACGTCGTTTCGGTATTACTCCACGTGTTGCCCTACTTTCTCACTCTAGCTTCGGTTCAGACCAGCACGATGCCAGCGCACAAAAAATGCGCCGTGTATATGAAATCCTTTCTGAAACTGCACCTGAGCTTGAAGTTGAAGGTGAAATGCATGGTGATGCAGCACTGGACGAAAATATCCGTCAGTTTGCATTCCCGAACTCTCGTTTCAAAGGTTCTGCAAACTTGCTGATCATGCCAAATCTGGATGCAGCCAATATTTCGTTTAACCTGTTAAAAGCAACTTCAGGTAATAACGTGACCATTGGTCCTATCCTGCTTGGTGCTGCGAAACCTGTTCATATCCTGACACCAACTGCAACGACTCGTCGCGTAGTGAATATGACTGCGTTAACTGTCGCTGAAATTCAGGAAGCAGAAAAAAACGCGCTTTAAGGAATGTACGCATCAGCGTAACTTCTTGACTTGAGAAAACCTCTATTCTGTAGCATGATGCTTGTAAGAATAGAGGTTTTTTCATGCAAGTTTATTTAGTAGGCGGTGCAGTTCGGGATCATTTACTTGGACACCCCTATCACGAAAAAGATTATGTGGTTGTCGGCGCGACGCCGGAACAATTGCTTGCTAAAGGTTTTCAACCTGTTGGCAAGGACTTCCCTGTTTTTCTTCATCCTGAAACCAAAGACGAATATGCTCTGGCACGTACCGAACGCAAGTCTGGCTATGGTTATCATGGTTTCGAATTTTATACCGATATCAATGTCACCTTGGAAGAGGATCTGATCCGCCGTGACCTGACCATCAACGCCATGGCCATGGATGATTCAGGTAAGATTTATGATCCTTATGGCGGTCAAAAAGATCTGGCTGATCGTGTACTGCGTCATGTATCAGAAGCTTTTGTCGAAGATCCTTTACGTGTTTTAAGGATTGCCCGCTTTGCTGCGCGTTATCAACATCAGGGTTTTAGTATTGCAGAAGAAACGTTGGTGCTGATGAAACAGCTGGCGGAATCGGGTGAGCTTAATGCATTGACACCTGAGCGGGTCTGGAAAGAAACCACGCGTGCCCTGATGGAACAGGATGCAGATGTGTATTTTGAAGTATTACGTAGCTGTGGTGCTTTAAAAGTACTGTTCCCGGAACTGGATGCCTTATACGGCATTCCGCAACGTCCTGAATATCATCCGGAAATTGACTGTGGTATTCATACCATGATGTCTTTACAGCAAGCCTGCCGCCAAAATTATAGTCTGGATGTGCGTTTTGCGGTTCTGGTTCATGACCTGGGTAAGGCATTAACCCCTGTGGAAGAATTGCCACGCCATATCATGCATGAAGAACGTGGGATCAAACCGGTAAATGAGCTGTGTGAACGTTTAAGAGTTCCGACTCATACCAAACAGCTGGCATTGGCGGTCTGTAAAGAACACTTAAAATGCCATCAGGCTTTTAACTTAAAACCTGGCACTTTATGGCGTTTATTACAGCGTCTGGATGTATTGCGTCGTCCTGAACGTGTTGAAGCGTTTGTACAGGCTTGTGAATGTGACTCCCGTGGACGTTTGGGTCTGGAAAATCGTGCTTATCCTCAGGCTCAATATGTACTGGATGCCATGCAAGTCGTACGTAGCATCAAAGCACAAGATTTGCCTCCAGAGATTCAAGGTCCGGATATTGGTGAAATGCTGATTGAACGACGGATTGCGGCTCTGGCAGAACTAAAAGAACAGCATAGTGCCATACTTTAAACATCAGGCTCCTTCGGGAGCCTTTTTAATATCTCAAATCTCACTCATCTCGATTTTCTATATAAATAGCAATAATTCTTTGAAGCTATCGTGTATTTCAATACTTAAGTAACGTAAATATTGATTATGATTGATATTATTTTCAGATAAGACCATGTCTAATGACTTATCTCATCCGTCCACTGGATCTTGGAAAAGACCTGTATAACGTTCATCAACTCACGATTCAGCTTGGCTATCCCTCTACGCTGGAAAGTATCAAACAGCGTTGGGAGCATCTCCATCAAAACAGTAACTATCAGACACTGGTTATAGAACAGGATTCACATGTGATCGGCTATGCCGGTTTTATTCAGGAATACACTTGGGAATTTGACGGTGGATATTTAAGGATTCAGGCTTTTGTAATTGATCAAGCCCATCGTGGAAAAGGTATGGGCAAGCAACTGATGTCTGCTATTGAACAGATTGCAAAAGAACAAGGCTTCAAGATGATTCAGCTCAACAGCGGAAATCGCGAAGAACGCCATCCTGCGCATGCCTTTTATCAAGGACTGGGATTTGACAGCTACAGTATTGGATTTCGCAAGCACCTGGAATGATCAGCCAGTCATGACCAGCTGATCAATCGTGGATTTAATTCATGAAATTTCAGCAGGGAAAGTAATCACTTTTTCCAATTTCATCTGATTGGTTGCAATCATCAACAAGCGATCAAGACCCAGGGCAATACCCGAACATTCCGGCATTTGTGGCAATGCCGCCAGCAAATACTCATCAATCGGCATGACATGCAAGCCAAGCACTGCCCGTTCTGCATTATCTGCTTCAAAGCGGGAACGTAAAACTTCAGCATCAATCAGCTCATCATAAGCATTGGCCAGTTCCAGTCCTTCAATATACAGCTCGAAACGTGCCGCAACCAGCTCTCCATCTTCATCGATTCTGGTTTTAGCCAATGATGCCAGTTCCGGTGGAAAATCTGTCAGAAATACAGCCGTATCGAACCCCAGGCTTGGCTCGACCATATGCGAAAATAACAGGTCGATATACCCTAAACGGTCATCACCCAAGTCCAGATTGAGACCTACCCTGCGACAGCAATCTTTGAGTTGCTGCAAAGTGGCCTGTAAAGGATTGAGATCCAGGCGATCCATAAAGGCATGTTTATAGCTGAGCACAGTGGGGCGGATTTCTTCAAAACGTGCCTTAAGCGTCACATTTAACAGATCTGTCACTTCAAACATCAGATCTTTCAGACTAAAGGCTGGACGATACCATTCCAGCATGCTGAATTCACTATTGTGCTTGCGGCCGTGTTCATCATCCCGAAACACCTTACAGATCTGGTAAATCGGTCCACTACCACTCGCCAATAAACGTTTCATGGCAAATTCAGGTGAGGTCTGTAGATAATGTGTGCCGAGCTTACCCATGACATGACGCTGGGCCTGAATCGAAGCCAGGTGCACATCGGTCACACCAGCCTGAGATAAAATCGGTGTTTCTACTTCCAGCACGTCACGTTCAGCAAAAAACTGACGGAGCTGGGCATACATGTTGGCACGTGCTTTAATGGCTTTTAAGTCGCAGGTCGGTTGATAAGATACAATCTGACTCATGCCTTTGACCCTCCATGAGCGGCCCATTCACGGCGTAAAGGATAAGTCTTGCGTAAATGATCAAATGCTTTCTGATCGACTTTGCCATCTTTTAAACAGGCACGCAGATTGGCATCATCACGGGCGATATCATAGATCTGGGTTAAATGCTGCTGTAGCGCCAGTTTTAAATCCTGATTCTGGAAAAACTGTTCACAGACAGGCAACTGGCTTTCAAACTGCTTATTAATCTCAAAGCCGAAAGTCTGGCAAAATGCGTCGTAAATCATTTGAGTACCGCGTGCCTTACCTTCCAGACTATAACCTGCAATATGCGGCGTCACCAAAGTAATCAGATTCAGCAACTGTTCAGAAATTTCCGGTTCATGCTCAAACACATCCAGTACCACCTGCCGTTGAGTTGCCTGGATATCAGCAATTAGCGCCGCTTCTTCAATGACTGGCCCACGCGCTGAATTAATTAAAATGGCTTCAGGTTTCATTTGTCCAAGAGCATTAGCATTAATTAAATGATAAGTTGGATGCTGACCTGTTTTGGTTAAAGGTACATGAATGGAAATGGCATCTGCAGTTTTTAGCAGTTCTTCAAATTCAACCTGATGAACCTGATCGCGCTGCACAAAGGGATCGTAGGCAATCACATTCCAGTCCAGCAATTTGGCCATTGTTGCCAAACGCGAACCGACATTTCCTAGACCAACAATGCCCAAGGTGAATTCTTTATTTGCATTGATCAATTGGGGTTGTAAATATAATAGAGCCGTAATCACATATTCAGCTACCGCCTGCGCATTACAACCGGGTGCATTGCTCCAGCGGATGTTCTGTTGTTCTAGTGCAGCAATGTCCAGATGATCTGTACCAATGGTGGCACTGCCGACGAATTTAATCTGACTGTCCTGTACGAGTGCTGCATTGACTTTGGTCACGGAACGGACCAATAAAGCCTCGGCATCTTTTACATCTTCCGAAGTGAGAGTTCTTCCTGCACGATGCTGAATATCGCCAAATTCTGCAAAGAAATAATCGGTAAATGCCAGATTTTCATCTGCGACAATTTTCATAATCTGTTCCAATGACTGAATCTGTCTATCATACCGCGTCAACCGGAATGTGACTATTTTCACTCAAGCTTTAGATGAATTCTTGCAAACATAGAGATATAAAAAATGCCGAAGTCAAACATCACTTCGGCAAAGGAGTGTAATTGGAGTAAGAAAATGACGCAGGATTAGGCTATTGAAAACTATACCCTGCACGAAAAAGTTCTCTTTTAATTGGAGAAAGCAGCAATACCTGTTTGCGCACGACCAAGAATCAAGGCGTGTACATCATGGGTACCTTCATAAGTGTTGACCACTTCCAGGTTTACCAGATGACGTGCCACACCAAATTCATCAGAGATCCCGTTACCGCCCATCATGTCACGTGCTAAGCGGGCAATATCCAGTGCTTTACCACAGTTATTACGCTTGATCAGTGAAGTACCCTCAACTGAAGCAATACCTTCATCTTTCATGCGGCCAAAACGTAAAGCCACTTGTAGACCTAATGCAATTTCAGTTTGCATGTCTGCCAGTTTTTTCTGGATCAGCTGATTCGCAGCCAATGGACGACCGAACTGTTTACGGTCCATGGTGTATTGATGTGCTGTATGCCAGCAGAATTCAGCTGCACCCATCGCACCCCAAGCAATACCATAACGGGCACTATTCAGACAGGTAAATGGACCTTTTAAACCACGAATTTCCGGGAATGCGTTTTCTTCTGGAACAAAAACATTGTCCATCACGATTTCACCAGTAATCGATGCACGCAGACCGACCTTACCGTGAATCGCTGGTGCAGAAAGCCCTTCCCAGCCTTTTTCCAGAATAAAGCCACGAATGTCACCGACATTGCCTTCAGGAGACACTTCTTTTGCCCAAACTACAAAAACATCTGCAATCGGACTGTTGGTAATCCACATTTTGGCGCCAGTCAGACGGTAACCACCTTCGACTTTCTTGGCACGAGTAATCATGCTACCCGGATCAGAACCATGATCAGGCTCAGTCAGACCGAAACAGCCGATATATTCACCGGTCGCCAGTTTTGGCAAATATTTCTGTTTCTGTTCTTCAGAACCAAATTCATTGATGGGTACCATCACCAGCGAGCTTTGTACGCTGGCCATTGAACGGTAACCTGAATCCACACGTTCTACTTCGCGGGCAATCAGACCATAGCTGACATAATTTAAACCAGCGCCACCGTATTGTTCTGGAATGGTTGGACCCAGCAGACCGAGTTCACCCATTTCACGGAAAATGGTTGGATCTGTTTTCTCATGACGGAACTGCTCTAATACACGCGGCTGTAACTGCCCCTGACAATATGCACGCGCAGATTCCATGATCATGCGTTCTTCTTCAGTCAGCTGTTGCTCCAGTAAGAACGGATCCTGCCAGTTAAAATAGACTTTGCTGGTTTTTTTCGTATCGACCATTTGATTCATAGTATTCCCTGCCAATCCTTCATCTATCTATTAGATGATGTTGTTTTATCCTTCAGATTGACTCTAGGCATGAATCATGACTTGTTCAAACAATAAATTTGCATGCAGCTATGCACTTTACGCATACCTTATATAAGTCGCTATTTCTAGGAATTATTTTCATAGCTAATTTGCCTATTTTTTATACCAAAGTCGTATAGTAGTATAAGAGTGATATACCATTTATTGATATCTGACCGTTTTAAGTTCAAGGATGAACAAGTGCGTAGAAAAATACCTTCCCTGCAAGCACTGATCTGTTTCGAATCTGCTGCACGTCATGCCAGTTATACCTATGCTGCGCAGGAACTGTTTTTAACCCAAAGTGCAGTTTCACGCCAGATCCAGCAACTGGAGGAGTATTTAGGCACAGCTTTATTTACGCGTACGCGGCATGGTGTAGAACTCAATCATGCTGGACAGCAATATTTAAAAAGTATCACTCCATATCTAAAAGGACTGGAACAGGCAACATTGGATGTCATTACGCATCAAGGCCGCGGTGGCACTTTAAAACTGGGCGTAGTGCCTACGTTTGCGACTCGCTGGCTATTACCTAAACTCCAGAGCTTTAATCGGCTGTATCCCGAAATTACGGTACATCTGGAAACCAGCACCCGCCCTTTTCTGTTTCAGGAACAGATTTTCGATGCTGCCATTTATGCAGGAACACCTCAACAGGTCGAACAATGGCCGGGTACGCATAGCCATTTTCTAATGCATGAAGATGTAGTTGCTGTCTGTACGCCTGATCTGATTCAACAGTATTTTCCCGATGCACAGAAGATTAATGACTACAGCTATGACTTAAGTGCTGAACAACTGGTTCAACTCCCTTTATTACAGCAAACCACCCGGCCGAATATCTGGGAAGACTGGTTCAAGCTACATCAGATCCAACATCCAAATCCTTTGCAGGGGCAACGACATGAACTGTTTTCTATGCTCGCTGTAGTGGCTAGCCATGGCATGGGAATGGCCTTGATCCCGCAAATGCTAATTGAAAAAGAATTAAAGCGACAGGAATTGGTGCTGGTATCCAGTAAGACCTTAGAAAAGAAACGAGGCTATTATCTGGTCCATTCCAGTCAGGAAAGCTCACCGCTGATTGAAAAATTTGTTGCATGGATACAACAGGAAATTCAGGGCAGCCTTCCATCTGAGTCTGACCTATAAACCCCAATGATCAGACAATAAAAAACCCCAATCAATGATCGGGG